>PBNF01000001.1 GCA_002722995.1 Legionellales bacterium
GCCGCATACATCAAGGCTGTCATGCCCGAGTCATCAAAAGCTTCCAGATTCGCACCCGCTTGAAGCAATGCCTTCACACAGGCGGCATGGCCATTTCCAGCCGCATACATCAAGGCTGTCATGCTCGAGGAATCAGCATCCACATTCGCACCCGCTCGAAGTAACGCAATCACACAGGCTTCATCGCCCTTTTCAGCCGCATACATCAAGGCTGTCATGCCCAAGTCATCAAAAGCTTCCAGATTCGCACCCGCTTGAAGCAATGCCTTCACACAGGCGGCATGGCCATTTGAAGCCGCATACATCAAGGCTGTCTCGCCCAATACATTAGAAGCTTCCACATTCGCACCCGCTTCAAGCAATACACTCACAGTCGCTGCATAGCCATTTTCAGATGCAAGCATCAAAGCTGTACTTCCATTTTTACGCCGAGCATTCACATTTGCACCCGCTTTAAGCAATGCACTTACAGTCGCTGCATGGCCCTTTTCAGATGCAAACATCAAGGCTGTACTGCCCCATTGATTAGCAGCATCCACGGTCGCACCCGCCTTAAGCAATATGCTCACAACCCCTGTATGGCCCTTTTCAGATGCAAACATCAAGACTGTACTGACACATTGATTAGAAACATCTACGGTCGCACCCGCTTTAAGCAATATGCTCACAACCTCTATATGACCCATGTAAGCTGCAGACATCAAGGCTGTCCAATCATTTTTATTTTGAGCATTCACATTTGCACCACACTTCAGTGCATTTCGAGTTTGATCTACATCACCTAATTGAGCCGATTGTATTAACCGTTTATTTTTTTCTTTAATCCATAATTGTTCTTCAACTGAAGACCCTAATTGTGCCCCTTGGTCGATGAACAACTTCACAAGATCTTCATCAGAGTTCTTCACTGCCCAGGTCAAAGCCGTCAGTCCATTTTTACTCCGAGCATTTACATCTGCGCCTGCATTAATTAAAGCCTCTACAATGCTTTTATGAGCACACCCCACTGCCCACATCAAGGCCGTATCGCCATTTTGATCCTGAACATCAAGACTTACATCATGAGCAATTAAAACATCTACAATATTTTTATGACCATTTAAAGCGCCTAGAATTAATGCTGCGTCACCATTTGTTTCATTGATGGCATTTACACTTGCACCACGATTCAGTGCATTTCGAGCTTGATCAATATCACCTGATTCAGCCGCTTGTATTAAACATTGATCAGGCGCTTGAACCAAAGAACCTAATATTGTAGTTGGACGAATTAACCGACTCGCTTTATCAGGACCCAACACTACAGATAACTGAGGCAAGCTTGAACTTACAACATCCTTTAATTGAGAAGATTTTGTGTAAGATTGAGATAATTCAACTAACAAGTGCACTGCAGGATCAAAAACACGACTCTCTATAGCATTACTAATAGCATTACTATTTTCTAAAATAGGCTGACCTTTTTCTAAAACAGGCTGACCTTGTTTCTTGTTATTTCCTTTAAGTGCGTAAGATGAAGGTGGATGAGATCGAACAGCTACAGGGATTTCTACCTTCTGAGCATGAGACCTTCTTCCCTTTCGACTCACGACTGATCTTCTTTTATTTCCCTTCACTTCAGGGGTGCCTCTTTTATTTACACCCTTAAGAGCGTCCAGATTGGATGATCCATCTGATTGAGCCCTCTTGGAAGGAACATAAGTGACCGCTTCAGTCTTTTGATCCTTAGCTTTTTTAGGGAGTAATGCCTTTAAATAATCACAACACTCTCTAACAGATTGTTTGGAATCCTCCCCAATTTTTTTACATGAATGGTAATCCTCTGATGAGCGATCAAGGTGCTTTAATTGTTCTGAGATTACGCTATCAATCGCTGTATAAGCCTTTTTAAATTCTAGAAGGGCATCTTTATGATGAGTGAGATCAATTGTATCTAACCATTGATTCCAAAGTGTATCTATTTTAAATAACATATCTCGAAAATTATTATGTGTCGGACTCATAGTGTGAATCTTATTGAATTGATCTAACTCAACTTTCAAATCATCAGGACATTTTAATCTTGTTATTTTATCTGATAAACCATCCAGTAAACAAAACAACAAAGGACGCTGCGGATCTGATTCTGAGAGTGATGCCCTCACAGTTGATTTTAACTTTAAAACAAGAGCCCCCATTTCTGAGCATGGGGTGCCGAAATCATCAAAGCAAAGACAAGCCTGTATAACAGGTTGGATCCCTATAGAATGAGAATGATTAAAATGCTCAACAGAAGCCCTTGCTCTTTTTGAAGGCCTATCTTCCGAAGGAAGGGAAGCCTTTATATTAGCCTGAAAACACTTAGCCATATCATTGTGTTCATTAAACATCCTTAATATCACAAATTGAAAACCTGCTTTATGATCATTCAACAAACTCAATTGTGGGCGATCCAGGATCTGATTAATTTTGTCACGCATATCTCTAAGATACCCACTGAGCCTTCTTTTCAAAAACCTTGCCTGAGATACTGATTGATTTAAATAAAACTGATGCTCTTCAAATAAATTCGAAATCCCAGTGTGGTAACATTGAATGAGATCTTTAACATCCCGATCCGAACATGGCCCTTTTCTCTCATATACTTTGTTATATTGCTCTGTTAACATCGTCGACAACCAACGTTCATGACGAGGAAAACACTCATCAAACCGACCACTGAAACCTTGAAATGAAAAACCCTGACCATCATGGTCCTCTACAACAGAAGCTTCTGCTTGAAGAGTAGAACCCTTCAAAGGATTGCATCTGTACTCTCTAGCCCTTGAAGCTCCTGATACAGGCAATGCCATTACTACAGATAATACCAATAGATTCAAATCATCTGGCATGCATACATCCAAAATAGCTAACCGATCTTGAAGCAGCGTTAAACATTCATTATACCTAGAAATAATCAGTTGATAATCATCTGACATTAAAGCAGCCTCATATCCACACACTTTAAGCTGTTCTTCAAATACTTTTTGATTGTTTTTTATTTGACGCATCAATCCAGTAAGAGCCTTTACATCAGATTCTTCAAGCTTTTGAATTTGATTTTTTATATCTTTAAAGATATCGCTATCTTCACCAGACATTGAAGATATCTGGTTAGAAACCCTTTCTATTGATTCATATCCCTTTAATTCAGGAAACATCTGATTCACTTTTTCCAAAGTTGACCGTGCGTCGTCCTTCATCTCTCCCCCCTCCGAAAACCATCATGATTTTGTGTGATTGAATCCATCATCAAAAAGGCTTTAAACCATGCAAACTCAACCTTAGCAGAGTCAAAACATCTCGTGTATTCATTCACTATCTCTAGGAAATAATACTTTGAGAAAGCTTAAGGTTTTATTAAAAACACCTGAGTAGGATTTAAACAAACAATTCAAAAAAGAGCTTTAAACAAAACAATTCGTTTAAAAAAGACTTAAAATCGACGCATGATTAAACAATTTCACATAGGGACCGCTTTATTAAAGGCAAATCAAGACACTGCTTCGATTTTATAATGTTTAACGCAATCAATATCTAAATTGATTCAGCACCCAGCACAGCAATCATTGAATCTGATATTGATTCAATTGAGCCTTGAGCATCAATTTCAGTATAGATAGGCTTTGAATGAAAGTTACGATAATACTGTAGTACAGGGGCTGTTTGGGCATGATAGACCTTGAGTCGCGCCAGAACGGTTTCTGGCTCGTCATCTTCACGTTGGATTAAAGGCTCTTGTGTGACATCATCTAACCCTGGCTGCTGAGGTGGCTGGTAGTGTATATGATAGACTCGACCTGATGGAGGATGAAGACGACGCCCACTCAAACGATCGACAATAACAGAATCATCAACCTTAAGGGCAATCACTGCATCCATTTGAATTGAAAGTAAAGATAACGCTTGCGCTTGCTCAAGGGTTCTTGGAAATCCATCTAAAATAAAACCTGATCCACAATCAGGCTCATTAATCCGGACTTTAACTAAATCAATGATCAGATCATCCGGAACAAGTTGCCCTGCATCCATGTAGTGTTGGGCCGCTTGACCTAACTTGGATTCAGCAATAATGGCAGCCCTCAACATATCCCCTGTTGAAATCACCGGCACCTTTAATACGGTAGCCAATAACTTTGCCTGTGTACCTTTCCCAACTCCAGGTGGGCCGAGCAAAATAATCTTCAACTTAATACCTCACATTAGAGTGATGCGTGTTAGGTGAATCCCCTTCGGAAGGCAAATAGTTCAAACCCACTAAAGATAAACCAATCAACAGCAACCATATACAACGGCTTAATGGTGTTTGTAGTGAATTTTTTCGATACTCTTTGAACTTTAAAAGCGCAGTAAACAATATCACGATACCGCCTAATAATGCTACTTTTTGCATCACACCTTGCAAGATATCTAATAGACCCTGAGTTCCTTCGATCAACCCACTAGATCGAGCAGATGCATCAACAGCGGCCACCCCCATTAGCATTAAAAAAACTAAAAAATTCTTCACCTAAACACCTCTATTCATGAGTTGAATACAGCATACCGCATTCAAATCAAAACAATCAATAGCCCAGAACAAATCTTGCCCTGGACTATTGATGAATGGGTTTAAATCCAGATTCTGTTTTAAGATGGAGACTGAACAGACCCCCTCATTGAAACATCATCTTCTTTAACCTGAATCCCGATGGGCACACATCCGGATCCTGGGCCCCAAAACTCTCTTGAAGCGGCAAGGCTGCTATTCGGGGGATACAATCCACTTTTGATCATCAATTCTAATGCACCCTTCATCGATTCAGGCCTATACAATGCATCAATGACTCTAGATTGCTCATCTGCACTTTTAAATTGACTTGAAACAGCATTCAGAAGCTCAGTTTTAGTTGAAACTTGAAGATGAACTTGAAGTTCGTTCAGTGCTTGCTGCTGTTTAAGCTCAAGATCATTGATGGCTGCTTGCTGTTCACGCTCAAGTTGATTCCTGCTTTGAGATAGCTCATTCTCTAGTTGTTGATTAGCCAATTTAAGTTCAGACTCTAACGCTTGATTTAGACGAGCTTGTTCAGCATCACTCTGTTGTTGAGCCAGTTGAAGCTTATTATCTAAACCCTGCTGCCGAAGAGCTTGTTGCGACTCAGTCTGCTGCTTTTGCGCTTGACTTTGAGCATCTATTTGAAAAGTATATTGGTCTAATATTGATTTAGCAACGATATTCCCGGATTCAGGCTCAGTTTTAAACGAACTTAAACTATCCAAAACCACACCAATCTCTCTTAGAGCCTCTGATAAACGCTGACTCACTGCCTCTTGAACATTTGATGTCACTGGCTGATACTGTAATTGAGGGGCTTGAGCTGAACCCTCCTCCGATAAGCCCTCCTCAGCTAAAACAACAGGCAAAAACGAACTTTGCTCAGCAAGATAGGTTTTCATGTTGATTTGAACACGTTCTTGAATAAACTTATCAATACCCGCTCGCGTCAAAATATGATTTTGTTCAGATGAATGACGTCCCCGCTCACCTTGAATAAGACTTTCTTCATCTTCAGAAGCACCTAATGGCATTAAATTCACAAGCTTAATCGGATCTTCTAAACGGAAAGACATGTCAATAGTAGACACCCAACCACCTAGCTGAGGACAGGTATAAGCCACCTTTTGAGTCGGCATGGATAATAGCTTATTTTGCGCAGGTGACAACCCTAATAAACGTTTACCTTTCAAATCAAATAATCCAGATCCTTTTAATTCAAACACACGCTCACTGTCACTCACAAGAATCCGCTCACCTGGTAAAGTATTGACATAAACAATCCCTGTGTTTTGAGCATGCCAGTAAGCTTTTGCAGCGCTTGTGTTAATAGCAATATCCTTATTTAAAGCACTATTAATCATCGGTTTTGGAGGTTGAGGCCATTGATAGAGATGAACACCTGATGAACAAAAAATATGCTCATCTCCATTGGTCATAGGCAATACATGACTATTGGCAACGTTGATAACTGAAAGATCGCCCATTGTTTTAATCTCTGCTCCAGAACTAAGACCTTGCAAACGAATGCTATTCACCTGCTCCCATGGATAAATAGCATCCATGAGAAACCAATCCCCCATCCCTGAGTGAATCACACGCGTTCGCCCTGAACGATCAATCACCCCCACCAACTCACCGACATGAATTGTTGTAAAACGATGATATAACCAAGCCCAACCTAAAATAGGGACACATAAACACAACATTAAGAACAACATACGCCCTAAAGAAAAATTGTTCAATTCAACTTCACTAACACGCTGCTTACCCTCCTTTCTAAATTCTGGTAAACCCTCATCACTAAAGTGTTTTAACCATGGTTCTTGGTAATCTGATTCTTTAATTTCTATAATTTCATTTTGAGCATCATCTAATTGAGATTCACCTAAAGCCCCACTCAAACAATGGTCAGCATTTTCTATTTTCATAAAAATCTCCTATTTTTAGTTATTTAGTCAAAGCCTAGCAAATTAATCCTACCAAAAAATAAATATTAAGTCAACACAAGCTTATAAAAAGACAAAAAGAGAAACTAAAATCCAATATAAAACAGAAAGACACCTCAATCAATCGGAATAATTAATCAAAATGCGCAAAGGATAATTTAATAAAACCCCACATCAAAAGTTAGATCCTATTAGAGCAATACATGACTGCGCTTTTTCAATTAAAACTAAAAGAGGCGTTATTAAATCTATAGAGCATAGATTACGATGAAAGCGTCAAAAAGATGATTGAAACAAAAGGCAGTCATACAAAATTGAGACACAATAAAGCCCATTCAAATAAAGGGACCTATAGATCAAGCACTCACACAAACAGCAATCGCTATTGAACTGACTCAATGCGTGGAATCGGCCGAATCATCACATAATCAATTTTATGCTCTTGCCATTCAACCACTTCAATATACACATCACCTAAACGTAGGCATACACGAGAATCTGGGATTGTTTCCAATGATTCAATGATCAATCCGTTTAAAGTATTAGGGCCTGAATCAGGTAGATTCCACCCAAAATTCCGATTCAACTCTCGAATATTTGCCTCACCTGATACACGAAAACCACCATCAGACTGACGCATCACACCCCAGTCGTTTGAAACATGCTCTTGCAGCATTTCTCCAATGATTTCATCGACAATATCCTCCAAAGAAAGCAGCCCTAATACATCACCATACTCATCTGTAACAAGCCCCATACGATAACGACGCGCCCTAAAACGCTCTAACTGACGCCCCACTAAAACCCCTTCAGGAATAAAGTGCACAGGCTTCAACAAAGTCAGCAACTTCTGCTTATTCAGTTGCCCCATTAATACGGCCTGAATTACACGCCGCATTGGCAACACACCAATGGGGCGATTTAAATCACCTTGCACTACCAACAAATACGTTCTCAATGTTGTTTTGAGCGTCTTAAGCACATCTGACCAAGGTTTTAAAACATCAATATACTCGATCTGATGACGCGGCAGCATTGCATCGTTCACCGTCATGCGCTCTAAATCCAACACCCCCAACAGCATACTCTGATCCTGCTGAGACAACTGACTTGAATCACCATGAATCATGCCGCGCAACTCATCTCGACTTAAGCGCTCTTGCTTACGCCCCTCTACATGAACCCCTAAGATTCCAAGCATACCATTGGCAAAACAATTGATGAGGTATACAAATGGCCGCATGAGCTTGAGCAAGACCGACAAGGGCCTTGCGACCCAACAAGCAATACGCTCAGGATAAAGCGCTGCAACAGTTTTTGGCATCACCTCTGCAAAAATCAACACCACAAATGTTAAGAGTACAGTTGAAACCAACACCCCCACTGGACCTAATAAACGAACAGACAAAATGGTCATTAAAGAAGAGGCTAAAATATTTGCAAAAGTATTCCCAATTAAAATCATACCCAACAACCGATCAGGACGTGATAACAAATTGATCACGCGCTGAGCATTCAGATCCGAGGTTCGAGCTCGATGCTGCAACCGATAACGATTTACAGCCATCATTCCTGTTTCAGAGCCTGAAAAAAAGCCTGAAAGCACAATCAAAAGACAGACTAAACCCATCAAAACCCAAGAAGAAAATTCAATCATACCCCCCCCGACATCCAAGCCCATATTGCCACAATACAAGTGAACAAGGTCACACCCCATACGATCCAAGCTTGCCTGAGATAACCCAAAGATTTCAAGCCCAGCACTAGCGTTAAAAAACACCACATGATACTGCTCAAGCCATGCTTTGAAATGTTCAACATCATACCCTGAGTTTGACTCAATGAGGGCTCAGTTAATAACCAACCGGTTAAAATAGTTTGAGCTAAACCCGTCCACCCCAACCATAACCCCATGAGACAATATCGCTCTAATTGTTCTAATGCAGGCACCCAGTCTAGCAAGGCATGCTTGAACTTTAAGGCATATACTTGAATTGCCCACCCTACATTTAACATCAAGCCCACACACAACAACCCTACCGCACACTGTCCCATTAAAATATGCTGAGATAAAATCCATTCAGGCTTGAACTGAATCAAATGAACACTCAAATATAGTAAGGTCATGGCAACACTCCATCGAATCCATCTATAGCCCCTCATTCCCCAACACATCAACCAACCCAATACAGCGATGATCCCATATAACTTGGAAATAAGGTCTAAATGATGATAAAGCCCCAACAACACAAAACCATGTAATATCAAAGCGACATTAAAGTACGCCTTTCGACCCAAAGGTGAAACCATATATAGGCCTGCCGTAAAGGTTGAAACATGCGCCCACATCAAAAGATTCATACTAATATCTCATCGTTTTAGAGTCCTTCTTATCATACGACAGGTTGAGCTCACTCAAAAGATTTAAATGACGTCAACTCAAATCTCAATAACAACCAAAATCAAGCCCTCCTCAGCGCATGAACACATCATTAGATGTTTAAACATCAAAAAACACGACTCAATTAGGCCGAAACTCCCAATAACACTTGGATCGAACACTTGAGTTTGTTATCTTATTTGATCAATCATATTTCATTCATAGGCAGGATACATTTCATGTTTAATCAACTTTCCAATCGATTCACACAAGCATTTAAACAGCTTTCAGGTCAACATGAATTGTCCGAAAAGAACATTCAATCAGCGATTGAAGCAGTGCATCAAGCCTTAATTGAAGCTGATGTTGCGATTGAAATGATTAACCCCTTCATTGAGCAAGTCAAATCGAGCGCCCTTGGCCAAGCTGTTGTGGGTTCACTTAAACCCGATCAAGTCTTCAAAAAAGCGGTCCATGACCATTTGATTCAATACCTCAAACCTGAATCAGATCGCACTCTTAATTTGTCAGCAAAATCACCCAAAGTCATTTTAGTGTGTGGATTACAAGGCACGGGAAAAACAACTTCATGCGCGAAATTAGCTCACCACCTCAAGAATCAACATACTGTGATGTTGGTCTCAACGGATGTCCATCGTCCTGCTGCGATAGATCAACTTAAAGTCTTAGCTGATCAAATTGAGGTCACTTGCTACCCCAGCGACCCACAACACACCCCAAGCACCCTCGCACAAAACGCTTTAAACGAAGCTAAAAAAAATGGTACAGATGTTCTGATCGTAGATACTGCAGGTCGCCTACACATTGATGCCTCATTAATGAGCGAACTGCAATCAATTCATCAAACATTGAATCCCATCGAAACTTTATTTGTAATGGACAGCATGACTGGACAGGATGCTGCACGTTCTGCAGCCGCATTCAAAGCACACCTCCCGTTAACCGGCACCATTCTCACAAAAGTTGACGGTGATAGTCGTGGCGGTGCTGCCTTATCTGCTCGAATGATCACCCATACTCCTATTTACTTTATGGGCATCAGTGAGCGCATTGAAGATGGATTACAACCGTTCGATCCTCATCGAATCGCTGATCAGATGCTTGACATGGGAGATATCGTTGGTTTAGTTGAAACAGTTGAAAAACACGTTGACAAAAAAACGGCTCAAAGCATGGCCAAAAAAATTCGAAAAGGCATCTTTACATTAGATGATTTCAGCCAACAAATCACACAAATGCAAAAAATGGGCGGCTTACAAAATCTTCTTGGGAAAATGCCAGGCGCTCAACACATGTCACAACAACTGGCACACGCTCAACCTGATGAAGCACTCAAGTATACTCAAGCTATTATTCAATCCATGACACAGCAAGAAAAACAACATGCTGACTTGATTAAAGGTAGCCGAAAACGAAGAATTGCAACAGGCTCAGGCACGAGTATTCCTCAAGTGAATCAAGTGTTAAAACAATTCAAGCAAATGCAAAAAATGATGAAAAAACTTAAAGGCGGCAATCTTAAGCAAATGATGCAAAACTTTCAACCCCCTAAAGATTCTCCATTCTAAATCACAGAGACAGACTCATATCAGATCAAATCAAACACTTAAGCACAAGAATATCTTAAAAAACACTTTGATCTTTAGACAAAATCGCGTATGATCCTTTTTTAACCTTTTTAAAACTCCATTTATTTAACGCTTGAGGATATATACAGCATGGTAGTGATTCGCTTATCATTAAGAGCTCGGCCTAAAAACCGCCCCTATTATCAAATTTTAGTGGCTGACCAGCGCAAATCTCCTAAAAAGAAATATATTGAGCGGGTAGGCGGTTACGACCCACTACTGAAGCACGACAATGCCTTAACTTTAAATTTAGAACGTATTGAACATTGGGTTTCACAAGGCGCACAAATGTCACCTCGTCTAAAACAGCTGGTTAAACGCTACAAAAAAGCACACGCAGCTTAATTTAGTTCAACACCATTAATAGCTCTGACATTTATTTGGCCCCCATCATGCCTGCTAATTCTAATACCAATGATGATTCTTTAGATCAATATGTGGTCATGGCCACCATTGGAAAACCCCATGGACTTAAAGGTCACAATTGCTTACAGACTCATAGCGATCAGATTGATGCTTTACTTAAGTATTCACAGTGGTGGGTGCGATCCCCAAAAGAACAAGATTGGTCACCTATACAGTTTGAGGATGTTTGCCTACATCACAAAAAACTCATTGCACGCCTCAATCAAACCCATACGCCTGAAAGTGCCACGCAATATACAGGCCAGCTTATTGGCATTCATAAAGATCAATTGCCTTCACTCGAAGAAGATGACTATTACCATTATGAACTCATTGGATTACAGGTCATCCATACCGATGGCACATGCCTAGGCACCCTTACACACATTTGGTCCAATGGTGCGCATGATGTTTTCGAAGTCAAAGGGTCACGAACACGCATCATTCCCTACATTCATTCTGTCATTCAGTCTATCGACCTAACTGAAAAAATCATTGAAGTTGACTGGCCACATGACTTCTAATCTACCCCTTAAGGTCAATATCATCACTTTATTTCCAGAAATGTTTAGCGCTTTACATTATGGTATTGTCGGCCGAGCAATTGAGTCAGGTCAGCTCGAGTATTGTTGCCTTAATCCAAGAGAGCACACTCAAAACAGAAACGGCTATATTGATGATAGCCCTTATGGTGGTGGTCCTGGCATGATCATGCAAGCTGAGCCTATATTAGCCTGCATTGATATTGCACGACAGCAACTACCGAAGGCATTTACAATATTATTGACACCTAGCGGACATCGAGTTGAACAACACACCCTACAACATTTAAACAGTCATCATGAATTGATCATCATTTGTGGGCGCTACGAAGGTATTGATGCTCGACTCACTCGGTTGACACGCATCGATGCTGAATTATCGCTTGGAGATTTTGTGCTTTCAGGCGGTGAAATTGCTGCAATGGCTTTAATTGATAGCTGTGCTCGACAACGACCCAACGTTCTTGGACATCCTGAAGGCGCCACAGATGACTCTTTCTCGGATGGACTTCTTGAAGCACCACAATATACACGACCAAAAACACTTGAAAATCAGACCGTACCTGGTGTACTCTTGTCAGGTAATCATGCTGATATACGTCAATGGAGGCGTCAACAAGCGCTCGGGAGAACTTGGCGCTACCGTCCTGACTTATTAGAAAAGCTTGAATTAGACACTGCTGATCAAGCATTGTTATTAGACTATCAACAGACATTTAGAGAAGGTGAACAAACATGAGCGAGTGCATGAAAAAAATTAATGAATCACTAGTTGGAGCGTGTACTCATCCGGCATTCAGACCCGGCGATACCGTTGTCGTGAGTGTAAAAGTTAAAGAAGGTTCACGCGAGCGACTACAAGCTTTCGAAGGCGTGGTTTTAGCAAAGCGTAATCGAGGCATTAATAGCAGCTTTACTGTCAGAAAAATTTCATATGGCGAAGGTGTTGAGCGCGTTTTTCCACTCCATAGCCCTATGATTGAAAGTATTACAGTTAAACGTCTAGGTCGTGTTAGACGCGCTAAACTTTATTACCTAAGATCATTAAGAGGCAAGGCTGCACGTATTAAAGAACGCCTGATTCTTAAATCCAAGCAATCGAAAAAAGCTTAAATATTGAATTTCACAAGCATTTAATTTTCTCACAACATGCCTGAATGTGAGCAAATACCCAGTAGTAATGCCTGGCTTTCTAAAGATAAGCTTCATTTTAAAACTTATGCCATTGAAGCAATAATGATAATTCATCTTTGTTAGCATGAATATGAGTTTAATGACTCAGATACTGACCATCTCCCCCCACCTTAAAAACTAAAATGACCTACATAGCTAGAGTACCCTTATATTAAATCAAACCTCAACTTTGAACGAGAGCTGTTTAAACAGACATCAACACGAAAATACTATTACACCATCATTTAAGGCTCAGAATCCTGATCGCCTGCGACATGGAGTCGGATAGGCCCCTTCATCAAATCCATACCCAACCCTCTCAGCTTCTAAACTATTCTCAGAACAATAGATGAAAACATTTCAAAAACATGAATAAGAAGCCCTTAATCACCCAGGATCTCCTAGTCAAAAAACAACCCTAGATTCAATCTTTAAATTTTAAAAGTTCGACGATATCTACTCAAAAACTCAATTGAAATCCAAAACGATGCATCATTTAACTCAATACGGTATTGATGACTCAACCCAATAGACTTAAGCTCGTTGAATGATTCAATCCATTCAATATTGGCAATTATGTCTATTGTGCAAGACCCCTGGATGGCATTTAAATGCACTATGCACAGAATGCATTCAACGCTTCATTCTATTGCCTCAACCACAATGCTTGCAATGTGCCATGCCTTTATCGAAAGCGATCTCTCAAAAGAAATGTGGCGCTTGTTTGATCAAAGCCCCTCATTTTGATCAAACCATTGCTCAATTTCAATATGACCCCATCATGCAGCACTGTATTCACCAGATGAAATTTAAAGGTTACTNGGCACTGGCTGCTCATCTAGGACACACCTTAGGCTTACACCTTAAAAATACAGCTGAATGCAATTGGAGCACACTGATCCCCGTTCCATTACACCCGAAGCGATGGTATGAACGTGGTTTTAATCAGAGCTTAATCATTGCTCAAAATATTTCGACTCAAATCAACATCCCCCTTCAATCCAATATTTTAATCAAAACCAAAAATACCATACCTGTGAGCCTTCAACGCGCCTCATCAAAAAATCAATCGGTTCAAGGGGCTTTCAAACTTAAGAAACCCATGAGAGGACATATTGCATTGGTTGATGATCTCATGACCACAGGCACTACAGCACATCATATTGCCACATTACTTAAATCAAACGGCGCACTCAGCGTGACAGTACTGGTCCCTGTTAGAGTGATTTAACTCCACCCCCTACTGACATGATTTTATTTAAAGTTAACGCTTCAATTGAAGTCTTTTCAATCAACGCCATCCCCCATATTGTCAACTCATCTCAAGCCATATCTAATCACTCTATTTTTCTTTGAAGGCGGTCTGTCAGTTGCAGTTCTTTCCATCACTTCTGCAAACATCATCCTTAACTCACATAAAGTTCGATCTTCAATATCGACATCGATTTCAATGGCCAAAGCGGTGGCTCCAATGAGATCGCCCGCATAAGCCCCTGCACTGCTTCTACCTAAAAGATGACCTGTTTTAGGGCCTGAAATCAGTTGTGTTAAACGTTCTAAATGCGTCAATCACTAAAGCAAAGAAACTGACTACCTAATGAAAAACTGTTGTTTAATTCAGCTCATCTCAAGCGATATCTAATCACCCTATTTCTTTTTCTTTGAAGGCGGTAAGTCAGTTGCAGTTCCTTCAATCACTTCTGCAGACATCATAATTGACTCACATAAAGTTGGATGCGGGTGGATGGTTAACGCTAAATCTTCAACATCGGCGTCCATTTCAATGGCCAAAGCAATTTCTCCAATGAGATCCCCCGCATGAACCCCTACAATGCCTCCACCCAAAACACGACCTGTTTTAGGGTCTGAAATCAATTGTGTTAAACCTTCTGAACGCCCCATCGCTAGCGCACGTCCACTAGCGGCCCAAGGAAATACCCCTTTCTCATAGGGAATGTTGTCTTTAATTGCTTGTGTTTCGGTTAACCCCACCCAAGCAACTTCAGGATCAGTATACGCCACAGAAGGAATGCATCGCGCATCAAAACGGACAGAGTGGCCTGCTGCGATTTCAGCCGCTAAACGTCCTTCTGGGACCGCTTTATGCGCCAACATCGGTTGCCCAACCACATCTCCAATCGCAAAAATATGAGGCACATTTGTTCTTTGCTGATCATCAACGGGAATAAATCCACGTTCATCAACCTGGATACCTGCTGCTGCTGCACCAATGTGTGCTCCATTGGGTGAACGTCCGACAGATGCCAATAATTGGTCAACCACACAAGTATGGGAGACCTCATCTGCGCCTGCATACGTGACATGCAACCCATCTGACTGCGCCTCAACTTGCGTGACTCGAGTCCCTGTTAAGACTTCAACCCCTCTTGAGGTCATCATGTGCTCGAACGGTTTAACTAAAGATGGATCAACCCCTGGCATTAATTGATCACACAATTCAATGATTTGAACAGTTGAGCCCAATGCACGATAAATGGTTGCCATTTCACACCCAATAATACCACCGCCCAAAACTAAAAAACGACCATCAATACGATTTAACTCTAATGCAGATGTTGAATCCAAAATACGTTCATCTTGAGGCAAAAAGGGTAATTGAATTGAAGATGAACCCACAGCAATAATCGCTTGTTTAAATTGAATATTTTGAGTCCCTTCTTCGAGCTGAACAGCTAACACATGGGGCGATGTAAATTGCCCAACCCCTTGAACCACTGAAACTTTTCTCATTTTAGCCATACCCGACAAACCTGTTGTCAATTGACCTATGACTTTATTCTTCCAATCACGCAATGCAGCTGCATCAGGCTTAAACGCACTAAAACCCAAACCACGCTCAGCCATTTCATCACAAGCATGCGCTAATTCAGCAATATGCAAAAGTGCTTTAGAAGGAATACAACCCACATTCAAACACACACCACCCAAGGTATCATAACGCTCAACTAATGCGACAGAGAGCCCCAAATCAGCCGCGCGAAATGCAGCTGAATATCCACCAGGACCACTACCCAAAACAACTAAATCAACATTTAAATCTTGAACCATTATCTTTCTCCTATGATCACAATACTTAATTTGGCCACCATTGATCCGCAAACTGATGCGCTTGCGCTAATCGATTCGCTAGATCAACTGTAAATCGGACTCCATCAGCTCCATCAATCGCTCGGTGATCATACGATAGCGATAATGGGAGCATTAAACGAGGGATAAATTGCTTCCCGTCATAAACTGGAACATATTGAGTTTTTGATAATCCTAAAATCGCTACATCTGGAGCATTCACAATCGGCGTGAATGCCTGCCCACCAATGCCCCCTAAACTGGATAAAGTGAATGAACTCCCCTTCATTTGATCCGGTCTAAGTCCTTGGGTCCGCGCCTGCTCTGCTACTTCAGCAATTTCTTTAGATAAAGTCACAAGGTCTTTTTGATCAACGTCTCGAATCACAGGCACCACCAATCCATTTGGCGAATCAACAGCCACACCAAAATGGTAATATTGTTTCAGCGTCAAGCCGGTACCTGCTTCGTTCAATGAAGCATTAAAATCAGGAAATGCCTTGAGAGATTCAACCAGCACTTTCATAACCAAAACCAAAGGAGAGAGTCGACATTCATATTCGGCTGCTTGAGCTTTCGCTGACTGTCGCCAAGCTTCTAAATCTGTAAAATCAGCTTGATCAAACTGTGTCACATGCGGAATATGCACCCAATTACGATGTAAAAATTGACCCGCCACTTGGCGCAATTTCGGCAATGGTTTGAATTCAACAGGACCTTCCGATTCAAGTTTTGGCCAAGGTGCAACCACAAAATTTGAGTTCGATTGAGGTGCTGCGAGCTGTTTTCGAACATGTACTTCTAAATCTTTTTTAAGAATACGTCCTTTACGCCCACTGCCTTTAACACGGGCTAAATCGACTCCAAGTTGTTTGGCCATTCGCCGAACCCCTGGCCCCGCATAGACTTGAGCAGAGGTTAAACGAGACGGTTCAGAGTCTGAAACGGCTTGAGCGTCAAGCTGAACTGAACGATCGATCGAGGGAGAGGGTGTCTTCTTAGATTGAAGCGGTTTGGATACTGTAATGACAGACAGCGTCATCATTGGCTGCCCAGTTTTCACAGACTCACCTGCTTGAACATCAATTGATTCAATTGTTCCTGTGAATGGAGAAGGCACTTCCATTGCAGCTTTATCACCTTCAAGGGTCATTAAGGGTGATTCTTCGGTGACTTGTTCTCCAATTTTCACTTGAATATCTACAATCGTGGCTTCAGCCGCATCCCCTAAGTCTGGAATACAAACGGTTTCAATGCGCGGCGCTGTATCAGGTTCATCTATATGGATGGATACGTTTGATCTGTCAAGATCTTCAGAGGGCTTCAAGGTTGCCGCTGTCATGACATCAAGCATGGCTTGACCCGTTTTGACGGTATCACCCACTGCAACATGAATGGTTTCAACTTGCCCTGCCGAAGCGGCGGGAATATCCATTGTGGCTTTATCCCCTTCCAAAGTGATTAAGGGATCTTCAAGCTCAATGGTTGATCCCACCATCACACTAATAGCGACCACTGTTGCTTGATCTGCCCCCCCTAGGTCTGGAATACATAATGTTTCCAAAACAGGTTCTGACTCAAGGTGATGGGAATCATTTTGAACCTGTTGTTGAGCGGTCGTTTCAGCCTCTGGATGAACACATTCATCTGAAACAGTTTGAACATAACAGAGTATTTGACCTTCTGATACCGTATCACCCGCAGAGATCTCAATGGATTCAACAACCCCCGCAATTGGAGATGGAATGTCCATCGTAGCTTTATCCCCTTCTAAAGTAATCAAAGGTGTTTCAATGTCAATGGTTGACCCAACCTCAATCGAAACCTCAACCACTGTGGCCGATATAGCCCCCCCCAAATCTGGGATTTTAATGATCTGAGACATGATTAATCAACTCCTCAAATTAAGTTAACACGTCATGGGATCCAGACGGTTTAAATCAATCTCATAACGCGCTGCTGCATCCTGAAGTTGTGCCGCACTTAGCTGTCCTAATTCATATTGAGCAACACAAGCGGTATAGGCCACCATACCGGCATTCACTTCAAAAAATACCCGCATTGCTTCACGAGAATCACTTCGGCCAAATCCATCTGTTCCTAAAACATGATAAGGCCCAGGCACCCAAGCACGAACTTGATCCGCATACACAGCCATGTAATCTGTTGCAGCAATGACTGGGGTGTTTTCATCAGGCAAGCACGTTTGTATAAAGGGTTTTTCAACCTTAGCTTGGTTAGCAGGATCCAAACGAATCGTCCGAGCATATGCACGACCGGATCGAGCCAATTCATTGAAACTGGTCACACTCCACACCTGTACAGTCCAACCTTCGTCATTGTGCAGACGCTGCGCAGCTTCACGCACCTCAGGCAAAATAGCTCCACTGCCCAACAAATTAACCTGAACAGTCCCTTCACCATAGGTTTCTAAGCAATACATTCCACGAATAATATGATCCTCAAGATGAGGTTGTTCTGGCATCGGCAAATGTGGAATATTTTCATTTACAACCGTTAAGTAATAGAAAATATCCTCTTGATCTACCATCATTTTTTTCAACCCATGTTGAATGATTATTGCTAATTCATATCCATAGGTTGGATCATAACTTTTACAATTCGGGACCGTTGAAGCCATCACATGACTGTGTCCATCCGTGTGCTGAAGGCCTTCTCCAGCTAATGTTGTACGACCCGATGTTGCTCCAATTAAAAATCCACGAGCTCGACTGTCACCCGCAGCCCAAATCAGATCTGCCACCCTCTGAAAGCCAAACATTGAGTAAAAGATATAAAATGGGACCATCGGGAGTGCACTGTGACTGTAAGCGGTCGCAGCTGCAATCCAGGAAGCCATCGCACCTGCTTCATTAATACCTTCTTGCAAAAACTGACCATCTTTGGCTTCTCGGTAGTACATGACTTGATCACGGTCGACAGGCGTATAAGCCTGTCCATGTGTGTTATAAATACCGATTTGCCGAAACAATCCTTCCATCCCAAATGTTCTCGATTCATCGGGAGAGATTGGTACAATGTGTGATTTAAGGTCCGGTGTTTTCAATAACTGAGAAAGAATGCGAACAAACGCCATGGTTGAAGAAATAGCACGGTCACCACTGCCATTGAGCACCGTTGAAAATTCGGATAATTTAGGAATCGCTAAGGGTTGAGCTGTAGCATGTCGGGCAGGTAGCGCCCCCCCTAAAGCACGTCGACGTGCATGCAGATATTGAATGGGCGCTGCATCTAAATCAGGCTCAATAAAAGTACATTGTGCAGCCTCTGCTTGACTCAAAGGTAATTCATGCATTGCAGCATATGCTTGTAAATCTTCAGCACCTAAAGATTTAACATTGTGTGCTGTATTCATACCCGCAGCCCCTGGGACTCCATAACCTTTTGTCGTTTGAACTAAAATCACAGTAGGGTGATTCTGTTGTGCGGTGGCTGAATGGTAAGCCGCGTATACTTTCTGAGGATCATGCCCCCCCCAAGATAAGCGGTCTAAATCATCATCGGACCATCCTTGAATCAGAGCTTTTAGAGCCTCTGATTGATCGAAAAACTCAGCACGCCATACGGCTCCTCCCCCTTGCGAAAATCGTTGGAATTGACCATCGACACAACGAGACAAGGCTTCTATTAAAATCCCTTGTTGATCACGTTCAAATAAAGGATCCCAAGCTGAATTGAACAACACTTTGATAACACGCCAGCCTGATGCTTTGAATCGTGCTTCTAGCTCCTGGACAATTTGACCATGACTCCGGACCAATCCATCTAGTCGCTGTAAGTTACAGTTAATGACAAAAATTAAATTATCTAATTGTTCATAGCTTGCAAATGAAATAGCTGAAAGCGTTTCGGGTTCATCCATTTCACCATCACCACA
>PBNF01000002.1 GCA_002722995.1 Legionellales bacterium
AAAACATTTCTGGAGCGGGAAACGAGATTCGAACTCGCGACCCCAACCTTGGCAAGGTTGTGCTCTACCACTGAGCTATTCCCGCTGACATGAATCTAATTATGTCTGCTTGACTATAAATGTCAAGTCCTGAGCAGCAATCCGTAAATATTGTATCATTGAGTATAACGTTAAGATTGTTGCACAGCATAGCGCATAAGTGCCTAATTCAAAGGTTAAGTGATTGAAATGCGTTAATAATAAAAAAATGCCTGTCATTTGTAACGCTGTTTTAACTTTGGCAATATGCCGGACTTTTAGATGTGCGGATTTACCACGTGTGGCCATCCATTCTCGCAAAGCAGACACAGTAATTTCTCGACTAATGATGATCACACTAAAGCCAAATAACCATGGGTTTTGATATTCAAAAATTGTAATCATGAGCGCTGTCGAAACCAATAGTTTATCAGCAACAGGGTCTAAGAAGGTACCTAAAGGAGTTGAACATTCATAGCGACGCGCTAAAAATCCATCTAGCCAGTCTGTCAGCGAAGCCAGTAAAAAGATACCAGCAACCACCCAATGTAATGGATGTATCGAGAATAAATACAAAGCCAATAACAAAGGCACTGCTAAAATACGAGCTAAAGTTAAGCAATTTGGCCATAAGCTCAATGAAAGTGACATCAGAGCGTCCATTTCGATAAGTCAAAAATAGTATGACTGAATCGAAAGCATAATTAAAGTAAGAATCTATTTAAAATATCGTTATGAGGAATTAAAAGCCTCGATCTGTTTTAAAAAAATCATGAATGTTTGATGCTAAATGTTTGGAAATGCCTGGCACAGCACTTAACGTGTGAATATCAGCTGATTGAATCGTTTTAAGGGTTAAAAAATGCTTTAGAAGCGCATCACGCTTTTGCGGCCCAATGCCAGGAATCATTTCTAATAAGCTTGATAAAGAAAGTTTTTTTTGTTTTTTTCGGTGATGTCGAATCGCACAGGCATGCGCTTCATCTCGAATATGTTGCAGAAAATGTGCTGCTGCACTATGATGCGGCAGTTGAAGCAATGCGCCTGATTTAAAATGCAATTTCTCCAAACCTGCTTTACGTGAAGGGCCTTTTGAAATAGCAAACAATTGTGTTTCTTCAAGATTCATGTGTTGCAAAGCTTCTAAAACAGCATTGAGCTGTGCAGGCCCTCCATCAATTAAAATGAGCTCAGGGAGTGGCTTCGGCTGCTCTGAGTGTTCCGAAGAATAACGTAATTGGACCACTTCGGCCAAGGCAGCATAATCATCTGATTGCTTTGCTTTTTGAATGGGATAGACGCTGTAAGCTCGTTTAACAGGGCCTTGGGCATTAAACACGACACAGGCTCCAATTGTTGCACTGCCCTGAAAATGACTGATGTCAAAGCATTCAATACTTTGAGGGGCTTGAGTCAGCGATAGCTCTGATTTCAATGTTGAATCAGTCAGTAAGGCAGCAGAGCCTCTTTTCTGCTGGCTTCGAGCACTCAGCTGAGCATGATGCAAGGCTAATTCGATTAATTGCTTCTGAGGCCCTCGTTGATAAGTTTTAATCGGACAAGCTCGACCTAATTGAGCTTTGATCAAAGTTGACAATGTGCTTTGATCATCATGTGTGTGGCTGACTAAAATTTCATCAGGTGGATGATATTGTAGTTGCAGCGTGTCTAGCAAATCATGTTGCATGATTTGAGTTAAGCAGTGCCCGAGTGAATCCGTGATAGGGTTATTTAAGGTGATATTTTGATAATCAATCACATCTCCAGAGCGCACCCAAACTCGAGTAATATAGTAATTCTGAGCATCTTGCATAATCCCATACACATCATAATGCCCGGATGATTGGCATACTGACTGAGTTTCAAATAAAGATTGAATATCAGCTAAACGATCTCGATAAAATGCTGCTTTTTCATAGGCTTGATGTTGTGAATGATGCATCATTTTTTCTGTACAGAATTGCTTTAAATCACTTGAATTACCTTGAAGCAAACGACGAATTGCTTCAATGCGTTTGCGATAGGCCTGTTCAGTAATTTTTTGGACGCAAGGTGCACTACACCGACCAATCTCATATTTTAAGCAGGGTCGCGTGCGGTGTTTGAATTGAGTATTATGGCACTCTCGAATGCCAAACATTTTATGTAAGAAATCAACCAGCTGATAAGTGGTTTTTTTTGAAACAAAAGGCCCAAATAGCTCACCTTTTTTAAATTTTTTCTTCCAGCAAACTGATAAACGAGGAAATGCTTCATCCAATGAAAGATGGATGTAAGGGTAACTTTTTTCATCTTTCAGCTTAATATTAAACATAGGCATTTGAGATTTAATTAAATTATTCTCAAGCAATAAAGCTTCTGTTTCAGTTTGTGTGGTAATGATTTCAATTTCATGAATTGAATGAATCATTTGACGGTGTCGAGGCGTTGGGTGATTTGATTGAAAATGCTGTGTAACGCGACGTTTGATATTAACTGCTTTTCCAATATAGATCGGGCGTCCTTGCGTGTCGATAAAAATATAAACGCCTGGAGCCTGTGGTAACTGTTGAAGTTGCTGAGATTGTTCTATAGAACCGATGTTAGCTGATTTAAATCGCATGATCGCTATAAGCTTGGGGCATTAGGACTTTTCTTGTTCAGATTCAGACTCAAGTAAATTATGCCGGATGGCTAAATGTGTTAATTCTACATCATTTTTAATGTTTAGTTTCTCAAAGATACGGTAACGATAACTATTTATCTTTTTAGGACTGAGGTGTAATTTTTCTGAAATTAAAGAAGGCCTCATACCTTTGATGATCATCATGGTGACCTGAAGCTCACGTTCAGATAATTGTTCAAAAGGTGACTCTGTTTGGTCAGTTAAATGCATGATGGCTAACTTGCTGGCGATATCAGGGCTGATATAGCGTTGACCACTGTATACTGATTTAATTGCTCGCATCATCTCATTTAATGAAGCGCCCTTCGTTAAATATCCAAAAGCACCTGCTTGTAATAATTTTGAAGGGAATAAGTTATCTGTACAAACAGTCACCACCAAAATTTTGACGTCAGGAACAGATCGGATCAAACGACGTGTGGCTTCTAGCCCGCCAATTCCAGGCATTTTAATATCCATTAAAACAACATCAGGGGTCAGTTGACGCCCTAAGTCAATGGCTTCTTCACCCGAGCAAGCTTCCCCAACGACTTGACAAGAGGGCTCTGTCTCAAGCATGTGACATAAACCCGTTCTAACTAAGTCATGGTCATCAACAACTAAAATACGTATTGCTTTTTTCATTATTCTAGATTGCCCCCTCTCATTAAATTGATCGGCCTTAATCTTTAAAATAGTAGTATGCTATTTCATAGAGGTCAAGCTTTGATGACAAGTTCGGTGGTGTAAAATTGTTAAAGCACGTTATTGAGAGTGCGGCCGCTTGATCGCCAACATGATTTCATGACGTTTTAAAAAAGGTAACGTCCAAGGTGGGTTATAAAATGCATAAACAATAGCTGGATCAACTTGTCGGATATTATGTTGTTTTAAATAATCTTTTAACGTTTCATAGTAACGATTTAACTTTGCTTCAGAGAGAAAACCTGAAAAGCGAATCACAGCCCAGTGAGTTGAAGGTAAAGCATTGAATTGAATCTCAGGGTTATTAGGTTTGGGCAAGGTATTTAAAGTGTATTCCTGAGGCATGATAAAGGCTATAGTTGAATATTCAGGGGTGTTAGGCGAACATACCTGTATCACCGGGGCTGTCATGTTTAAGTTTTTTTTTCGTTGATTATCCCCTAAAATATAATTAACAAGAGGTTGAAATCCAGCGCGTAATGCAAGTGCACGCGGCCCAGATTGGATCACTTCAGCTCGAATCATGGGTCCATAGGTTCTCAGCTCAATAGCCCCTGATTGGCTTAAAGTTTGATAATGTGGCATTTCTGTTGTCGCCATGAGCCTGCTTCCAATGAGACTTAAAACAATAATCACTATAATTAAAGTATAACAGACTTTAGTCTTGAGCATACAATATTCCAATTGATCATTAAAATATCTTGAATGAAGTGTCTAAATTACTAAACACTGAAACGGAGAGAGAGGGATTCGAACCCCCGGACCCTTTCAGGTCAACGGTTTTCAAGACCGCCGCTTTCGACCGCTCAGCCATCTCTCCGAGAACAATCAGTATGCATAGAAATCATAGACCTGTAAAGTTTTCTCAGCTATAATTATAATGTTTATTGATTCTTGGAGGGATCTTGTATCATGTCTAATCATCATACTGTTGTCGCTGATTTAAAAATCAGTAATCTTGCTATTAATAAAGTTTTGAGAAATACCTATTTTTTACTAGGATTGTCCATGCTCGTCAGTGCGGGCGCTGCTTTAATCGCCATGTTCACGTATGCCCAACCAATTGGTTTTTTGCCTATGTTGCTAGGCTTTTTAGGGCTGCCTATGTTGGTTCAAGCCACCAGCCGCTCCGCTTGGGGTATTGCCACCATGTTTGTATTCACTGCATTCACAGGTTACACGTTGGGCCCTATTTTAAATATGATGGTAGGAACTTTTGCCAAT
Source organism: Legionellales bacterium (assembly GCA_002722995.1). Taxonomy (GTDB): domain Bacteria; phylum Pseudomonadota; class Gammaproteobacteria; order Comchoanobacterales; family Comchoanobacteraceae; genus UBA729. Next base: position 4,592 of record PBNF01000002.1, read on the forward strand.
GGTTCTGAAATCATTTTTGCAGCACTCGGCTCAACAGGATTAATTTTCTTAGCCTTATCTTCTTATGTATTGACTTCTCGAAAAGACTTTAGCTTCATGGGTGGAATGCTATTCATTGCTGTAATGGTTGCTTTTTGTGCCTCTATTGCAGGTGTGCTCTTCAATATGCCTATGTTACAATTGGTTGTCTCAGCCGCTTTTGCACTGATTTCATCTGGAATGATTTTATATCATACCAGTTTAATTATTCATGGCGGTGAGCGTAATTATATTGTGGCAACACTGAGTATTTACATTGCATTATTTAACTTATTTGTAAGTTTACTTAGAATTTTCGCAGTGTTGGCTGGTAATCGCGACTGAGTCAAGCATACTGATTAAAAAGCGGGTATAATGCCCGCTTTTTTTTAGCTTAAAGCAGTGTTTCGTCATTAAAGTAAGGCCTGAGCACCTCTGGAATTGTTATTCGGCCATCTGAGTTTTGATAGTGCTCCATGAGTGCAATTAATGTTCGCCCGATCGGTAAAGCTGAACCGTTTAGAGTGTGCAGGTATTGAATATCTCCAGAAGCATCACGCATGCGCGCTTTTAATCGACGCGCTTGAAATGCTTCGCAATTACTAATTGATGCAATTTCTCGATAATTGTGCTCACCTGGAATCCAAACTTCAATATCGTATGTTTTAGCTGCGCAAAACCCAAGATCACCTTTGCATAAATTGACAACTCGATAAGGCAAATCCAATGCTTTTAAAATTGACTCGGAATGGGATCGCATGGCTTCAAGCGCATCATAAGAATCTTCAGGCTGCACAATTTGAACGAGCTCAACTTTCTCAAATTGATGTAGCCGCATCATGCCACGCGTATCTTTTCCATAAGCGCCCGCTTCTTTTCTGAAACAAGGGGTATAAGCCACCCATTTAAGTGGGAGCTGTTGTGTAGCATAGACATGATCAGCCGCACAATTAACCAAAGGTACTTCTGCGGTTGGTATTAAACCCAGAGCCGTTGAATCGGGTAAAAATAAGTCATCTTCAAATTTAGGTAATTGACCACTGCGATACAAGCTTTCCTGCTTGACCAAAACCGGTGGTAAGATTTCCTCGTAACCATGTTTTGTGATGTGTGTATCTAACATCCAATGCGCTAAAATACGATGCAGGCGGGCCAATGAGCCTTTTAAGAGTGCAAATCGAGCACCCGATAGATTTCGAGCAGCCTCAAAATCTAACCCGCCCCCCTGTTCACCTAAATCAATGTGATGTTTTACTGGAAAATCAAATGTACGAGGTGTTCCGATAATTTCAATAATTTGATTATCTGACTCATCTCGCCCATCTGGCACAGATTCATGAGGAATATTTGGCAATTCAGATTCAATTTTATGTAATGCTTCCAACACAACGTTGAGTGATGATTCTGTGGCTTTAAGCTCATCATTGAGCCCTGAAATTGAATCCATGAGGGCTTGAGTGCACTCACCCTGGTGCTTAAGACGCCCAATATCTTTTGAACGAGCATTTCGAGTTTGCTGCAATGTTTGCAAGGTATCTTGATAATTACGACGTTGTTGCTCAAGGGCTTCATAAGCCTCAACATCAAATAAAACACCTCGGCTTTGCATTATGGATTGAGCTTCTTTTAGATGGCTTCTTAACCACTTTGAATGATTCAAAATGCACTCCTTGTATTAAATGATATCTTATCATAGTCACTTGGAATCTTGAGTTCAAATAACTCATGATTTATTTTTAAGTTATATTCAGGGTTTTGAAAAGTCACTTGAATCAAATGAGGTGTTGTTTGATATATCATCAGTCGACTCAATCGACCTCCTTTTAAGTAAAGGACTAAGTGATCTAAAAATCCCATGGGCTGCTTTGGATGTAATTGATAAGCAGCGCCAAATAAAGGTTTTGATTTCAATGATTTAATCTTGAAGTGTTTTTTCAATTGCTTAGGTTCAGATAAGACCCAAAGTGGTATTTGGGCAGCTAAATGCTCAGCACTGCGATATTGAGTGGCTTGAAATAAAGGAGGTTCAATGACCCAAAAAGAATCTTGAGTGTATTTCAAGGCAATGGATTGCACAGGTGAACCCAGCACCCAACGATAATAGTAAGGTTGCTTAAACCAGACTTCACCTTGAGTTTTAAATAGCAATTCACGTGTGTTTTGATCAAAGGTCACTTGTTGAAATTGTGCATGAAAGGTTTCTAAAGGACTTAAAGAAATGGCTTGAGTCAAAACAGAATACAGGATCAATAGAGCTAAAATTAACTGTCGCATGTTTCATTCTTTTCAGGTTGAGGCATTAATACTTCTCGAGGCGCTGATGCGGTCGTCATAGGACCAATCAATCCATCCGCTTCCATTTTTTCAATCAATGTCGCAGCACGATTGTAACCAATTCTCAGCCGTCTCTGAATGCTTGAAATTGAAGCCCGACGAGTTTGAGCAACAATTTTAACCGCCTCAGCATATAATGGGTCTTGATGATCATGTGTTGAGCCGACTCCAGAAGACTCACCCTGCTCAACCACTTGTTGCAGTACATCATCATATTGATGTTGTGTTTTAGTTTTAATGGCCTTAACGACACGATGTACTTCATCATCAGAAATAAAAGCTCCATGAACTCGAGTCGGCGTACTAGCTCCCACCGGCAAATAGAGCATATCACCTGAACCCAATAGTTGCTCAGCCCCTTGTTGATCTAAGATAGTTCTTGAATCAATTCTAGAGGACACTTGGAAAGCAATACGTGTTGGAACATTCGCTTTGATCAAGCCTGTAATCACGTCAACTGAAGGACGCTGAGTCGCCAAAATCAAGTGAATGCCTGCTGCGCGTGCTTTTTGTGCGATACGTGCAATTAATTGTTCAACAGATTTCCCAAGCACCATCATCATATCGGCAAACTCATCTGCAATCACAACAATTTGAGGAAGTTTTTCAAATGTCTCAGGATTATTTTCATCTGAATTAGGGTGCATTAAGGGCTCTCCACGGGCAGCCATTTCATCGATTTTTTCATTGTAACTTGCAAGATTTCTAACCCCTAAGAGCGCAATCAATTTGTAGCGACGCTCCATTTCTTGAACACACCATTTTAAAACCCCTGTTGCTTCTTGAACATCAGTCACAACCGGGGTCAGCAAATGAGGAATATCTTGATAGACTGATAATTCCAACATTTTAGGGTCGATTAGAATCAATTTAACTTCATCAGGTGATGCTTTATACAGCAAACTTAAAATCATGGTATTTAATCCGACTGATTTACCTGAACCGGTTGTTCCTGCCACCAATAAATGTGGCATTTTGGCAAGATCAGCCACAACAGGTTCTCCCGCAATATTTTTACCCAACGCTAATGTTAGAGCCGATGGTGCAGATTGATAAGTTTCAGATTCTAAAATTTCACGCAAATACACCATTTCTCGATTTGGGTTAGGCAACTCGAGCCCTACGGTACTTTTTCCAGGAATAATCTCAACCACCCTGACTCGCTGCACAGAAAGTAAGCGCGCTAAATCATTACTGAGTGCGGTGACTTTGCTGGCTTTAATGCCTGATTCAAGTCTCAATTCGAGCTGAGTAATCACTGGCCCTGGATGGGTGGCTTCAACAACAGCCTTCACTTGATACGCTTTTAATTTCTCTTCAACATTCTGCGCTAAATCTTTCAAAACACCATCATTATAACTTGATTTTTTTTGAAGTTTTTTAAGCGCAAGTAATCGAGTTGAGGGTTTGATGTAAGGTCGAGCATCAGTAGAGGCTGTTTGGGGGGTATTTATCGTGGTATGTTGAGTTTTTTGGGGGGATATTTTCTGTTTAATCTTTTGTTTTGGAGTTGTGAGATTATTATGATTAAAAGACTGTATGTACTGTATCGGGTGAGCAAACATCGACTTCATATAAGTGAGCACTCGAAGTATCCAAGGTTGTAATCCTGATTGCAAAATTAAACTTAATGAGATTACAAATAAAGCTGACAGCATTAATGTGGCTCCAAATGGGTTCAATGCTGACAGCATCCACCAACTGATCATACGTCCTAACCATCCGCCTGCACCTTCAGGGTATACTGTCCACTGCTGATCAAACAAGCTGATTAAAGCAGATAGACTCATCATAGCGCAAGCCATACCCAGCCATTGCATCTCCACGTATTTAAACGATCGATTTTTAATTCGGTAATAAGCTTTTAGCGCTATAAAATAAGGAATTAAAAAGCTTGTAATTCCTAACAGGGTCAAAAGAGCATCTGAACAATAAGCCCCCAAGCGCCCTTCTAAGTTATAAATACTGATAGAGGATTGAGTTGATGACCAAGCAGGATCTTGCGGATGGTAGGTGATCAACGCAATTAATAAAAAAATAACAATGGTTATGCATACGATAGTATTGAGCTCCCCACAACGATCAGGCCATGACATCTTCCATCATCCTATTTTAAAATCAATAAGATCATACCATTCAATCTAGATTGAGTTAACTCTTTATCTTTAAAATTATACAATGAAATGTTGAGCACATGATGAATGATCGATCAGTTTTATGTTTCAATAAAGGCATATAGCTATCATGATTCAAAGCAGCATGATGTTTGAAATACATTAAATGTTATCAATCCATTGTTTATAACCGCTATTTAAGAATATCTCAGATAATACTTAATTTACTTGCTAAGTGATGAGCTTCTTAAAAGCCCAATGAAAACACCTTGAATTTCAATTCGATCCTGGGTATAACGTTGTGCTTGATAAGCGGCATTTGAAGGTTTAAGGATAATAATATTAGGCGGTTCAAATGCGATGCGTTTTAATGTAGCCTCTTGATGATCAACTAAAGCCACTACAATTTGCCCTGCATGTGCTGTATGAGCTTTTTGGCAAATAATGATGTCATCATGTAAAATACCCTCATCAATCATCGAATCACCTTTAATTCGTAATGCATATCGATCGGGGCCTAAAAATAATGCGGCCAGATTGAGTGTGCGATCTTGATAAATTGCTTCAATAGGAGCACCTGCAGCAATAGCTCCTAAAAGAGGAATCTCTAAATTTGAAGCTTGACCTGAATGATGCACCGGGTTAATAAGACGTATATTTCTTTTTTGATGACTTAATAATTTAATGTAACCTTGAGTTTCTAAGGCTTTTAAATAGCGATGCACAACCCCACGCGATTGAATACCTAAAGCCTCTGCAATTTCTTGAGTGGTCGGGGCATATTCATGCGTTTTAAGATAAGATCGAATGATATCGAGTGTTAGGGATTGTTTTTGAGTTAACATCACACCTGCTCCCATGGCAACCTAAATCTACACTATAGAGAACAAAAAGAGAACAGTCAATTGGAGGCAGTAGAGTGATTAAAAATTAAGTTAATTGAAGCATCAGATCATGCATGATAACATTAATTTTTACTTTGATGATTTATGTATGTCAACCTCTCAACCTAAACATTTTTTATCTGTTGCTATTTATACATTAGCGGCTTTATTTTTGTGCTATGAAATGAGTTTGCAAGCTGCGATCGGCGTGATGACACATTCTTTAATGAAAGCATTTGAGATCACGGCAAAAGGTGTTGGATGGATTCATGCAAGCTATTTCATAGCCTATACTTTAATGCAAATTCCTGCAGGCGTATTATTTGATCGTGTCTGTGCACGAAATTTGATTTGCTGCGCTATTTTATGCTGTGCATTGGGCAATTTGTTATTTGCAGTAAGTCATCATGTGATCCTCGCTGTGGTGGGACGATTTTTTGAAGGATTTGGTTCTGCATTTGCTTTTATCGGAACTTTAGTGATTGCTGCTGAATGGTTTAAACCACGTTGGTTTGCATTTTTAGTAGGCATTGCACAAGCGTTAGCTGCGATTGGTGCAATGAGTGCCGGTGCACCATTGGCCTGGGCGATTGAACAATTTGGATGGCGTCCTATGTTGATTTATTTATCAATGATTGGGTTGGTATTAACATTTTTTGTTGGATATGCCATGAAAAACCCGAAAACATGGCCAGAGTCTCAATTAAAGAAAATCAAGAAAACTCTTGTTTGGGACCATATTTTACAAGTTGTGCGATCACCTCAAGTCTTGTGGATTGCACTGTATGCCTTCTGCGCTTGGGCACCTGTTACAATTTTTGCAGAATTATGGGGAGAAAGCTTTTTAATTGAACGCTTCCCTGTAACGTTAACTTATGCAGGCATGATGGTCGCAATGATTTGGTTAGGGTTAACTTTCATCAGCCCAGCTCTGGGTTGGCTTTCAGAGCGCATGCTCAATCGACGTTACTTAATCATTATCACTGCAATCATTGGCACCCTATCTACGAGCATCATGCTATATGCACCTCATACATTGTTATTGAGCTGGGTCGTCTTATTTGGGTTTGGTTGTGCCGCATCAGGTCAAATTTTATCATTTGTCATGGTAAAAGATATACAGCCCAAGTATTTAGTAGGGACAGCCATTGGGTTTATGAATATGGCAGTAGTTGCTGGGGGGGCTTTATTGGGCCCTCTTTCAAGTTATTTGTTACATTTCAGTTGGTCAGGGACTCAGCGTCAAGGTGTCCCTCACTATTTATTAAAGGACTATCATCATACACTATGGCTTATTCCTTTATGTTATGCTGTTGCACTGTTGATTTCCTGTTTATACATCCATGAGACACATCCACAGGCTCAAGAAGGCACCCCATGATTTGGGTAACACCTTTTACATTAGATCTATTGAATCAGCGCAGTCAAAATACAATGGCGGCTTATTGTGGCGTTATATTCACAGCATTTGATGATAATACATTAACAGCTACCATGCCCTTGAAACCTGAAACTCAGCAACCTTTAGGCATTTTGCATGGTGGCGCTTCATGTGTTTTGGCTGAAACAGTGGGATCAACTGGGGCTAACTATTGCATCAATCTTAAAACACATTATTGTGTAGGATTATCGATTGATGTTAATCATATTCGCTCAGTTCGATCAGCGCAGGTAACGGCCATCGGAAAACCCCTGCATTGCGGTCAACGCACTCAAGTATGGCAGATTCATCTATATGATTACACACAACAGCTCACAGCAGCCGCACGATTAACCGTAGCAGTACTTGAGCGGAAACCCTAACCATAAGGATTCAACAACTATGACAGTTCAGAATATCAGAAATATCGCAATTATTGCTCATGTCGATCATGGGAAAACCACCTTGATTGATGCTTTGCTGAAGCAATCTGGAAACCTTGCTAAAGGAGATCATCAAAATTGCGTGATGGATTCAGGCGATCAAGAAAAAGAACGCGGCATCACTATTACAGCTAAAAACACAGCAATCCACTGGAATGATTATCAAATTAATATTATTGATACACCAGGGCATGCTGATTTTGGCGGTGAAGTTGAGCGGGTTCTTTCAATGGTCGATGGCGTCTGTTTATTGGTTGATGCTGTAGATGGGCCAATGCCTCAAACACGCTTTGTGACACAAAAAGCCTTCGAGCAAGGATTATCTCCTATTGTTGTGGTCAATAAAATTGACCGTCCTGCAGCTCGTCCAGATTGGGTAATTGATCAAGTATTTGAATTATTTGATCGTCTTGGAGCCAGTGATGAACAACTAGATTTTCCTGTCATTTATACATCAGCCCTGCAAGGCATTTCTGGCACAGAGCCTCAGCAGATGTTATCAGATATGCAAGTTTTCTTTGAAACAGTGGTCACCCATACACCAGCCCCTCAGCTAGATGCTCAAGGGGCTTTTCAAATGCAAATTTCTGCCCTTGACTATGATCAATACATTGGTGTAATTGGCATTGGTCGTATTGAGCGGGGGGTGATCAAACAAAATACACCTGTTAAGATTCTAGATCGAGATGAAACTGTACGCTCAGCGCGGGTATTAGATATACTCAAATACAATGGTTTAGAGCGTTATTCAGTGGAGCAGGCTTCAGCTGGCGATATTGTATGCGTAACAGGCTTGGGAACTTTATCGATTTCAGATACGTTATGCGATCCAGAATATTTAGAACCCCGTCCTCCTTTAGCCATTGATGAACCCAGTGTTTCAATCACCTTTCGAGTGAATGATTCTCCATTTTCTGGAAAGGAAGGCTCACATGTCAGCAGTCGTAAAATTCGAGAACGACTAGATATTGAGAGCATTCATAATGTTGCCTTGCATGTTGAAGAAGGCTCTACTCCAGATCGCTTTAAAGTTTCAGGCCGAGGCGAATTGCATTTAGCGGTTTTAATTGAATCAATGCGACGAGAAGGTTATGAGTTTTCAATCTCTCGTCCAGAAGTGCTTCAAAAAGATATTGATGGCCAAGCCTGTGAACCGTATGAATCTGTCGTGATTGATGTGGATCATGCCTACCAAGGCGCCATTATTGAGGAAATGGGTGCACGAAATGCACAAATGCTTAATATGGAAGTAGAATCTGAGCAAGTGCGTTTATATTTTAAAATTCCTTCTAGAGGGTTGATTGGATTTAGAAGCCAGTTTTTAAGTATGACTGCAGGCACAGGTATTATGAATACCGGCTTTGATCATTACGGTCCAGTCGAAATGAAATCACATCGCGCTAGAAAGAATGGTGTATTAATTGCAAGTACTTCAGGCCAAGCTTTAGGCTATGCTTTGTATAATCTACAAGAACGTGGTCGATTATTCATCAGCCCCGGGGTTCAAGTCTACGAAGGCATGGTCATTGGCATCCATAATCGTGATAATGATTTAGTAGTCAACCCTATCAAAGGAAAGCAATTAACCAATATTCGAGCAGCCGGTTCAGATGAAAATATTAACTTGACGCCACCCATCACGCTTACGATTGAATCTGCTATGGATTTCATTAATGATGATGAGCTCATTGAAATCACACCTGAATCAATTCGGCTGAGAAAAAAGCATTTATTAGAATCAGATCGAAAACGCGCGAAAAGATCTGATGATTAAACGCTTATACAGTGAATGATTTAAACCCCTATCTCTTGAGCATTGAATCGTGTCATCCTGTTTAATCTTTAAGCAATCATGTATCACGGACTCAAATACAAAAGATCTATAGGCTGACCTATTGATTCGCAATCAGAAAACCCATAGCTCGACTCTACGCAGGACTATCATAAAGTCAATTAAAATCAAATACATAAAAAATGACATCACGGACACAGGGTTATGAACTGAATAAGACATAGTCAAATATATCACTTCGAGCTTCAATTTAAATGGCTTAACCCAACACACCTAACTTAATTTTGATAGTATTTTTAAAGCCATCATACTGGAATCAAATCGCATTCATCAAGAATTAAGCTGATACTTAAAATACTCTTTCAATTTAAATAAATCTAAAAAGAAGCCTTCAAATCATGACTTTTTCAGTATTGATTGCTTTAAAATGAAATACATGCATTGATAAAGGATTGATTAAATAGGTAATGGAGAAACAACTTGTCACCCTGTCATTTAAGTGAGCATTTAGCCCTCCCCTTGAATTAAAAATAACTTAATTCAAGTTTGAATGCTCTAATGCTTATCCATTAAAAATCCCAAGAAATTAATCAAACATTGTTGAATACTCAATATATTTTTAGAAGAAGAAAACATTAAGTCGGCTAAGTATATTAAATACAACTGAGTGATCAAATGATCACTTTACAAAAATGGGGCCACTTAGGCCCCATTTGCATAGCATCATGGCTATAAAGATCAGTCACTTTTATTAGAGCGATCTAATTTTGCCTTTAAGATATCTGCAACAATCGTATTCACTGGAGGCTCAGAGGCATCAGCAGTAGATGATTGACTCGATGTTTTAGATTTCGAATGAGGTGTAGTTGATAACTGGATACAGCCATCTTTTGGATCATACTGTGCAATATATAAAGTATACTCTTGATCGACTTGGTAGTCATCAAGGTGGTGAGTTCTCAAAATACCTGGCAATTTTCCATCAATTTCAGCTTTAAGCTGTTTTGATTCAATTTCAGTGACCTTAACTTCTACAGCACTTCCTAAAGGATGAGTCGCTAAAAATGCTTCAAACGGATCAGATGAGGTTTGCTTAAGACCTAACGAGATTCGCTCACGTTCTGCATCAATCGACAAAATCACTGTGGTCAGTTCTTCGCCACGCTTAAATGCATGAATAGCAGATTCACCATCTTCGACCCAAGAGATATCAGAGCGGTGAATTAAACCATCGATATTATTTTCAAGTCCGATGAAAATCCCAAAATCAGTGATGGAGCGAATACTTCCTCTAATGACCTCACCCACTTCATGGTTTTGAAGAAATTGTTGCCAAGGATTAGGTGTGCATTGTTTAAGTCCTAGAGAAATTCGACGACGCTTCTCATCGATTTCTAAAACCATAACTTCTAGCTCATCCCCAACTTGAACTACATTGCTAGGATGAATGTTTTTATTGGTCCAATCCATTTCAGACATGTGAACAAGACCTTCAATACCCTCTTCTATTTCAACAAAACAACCATATTCCGTAACGTTTGTGACTTGACCAAAAACACGTGCTTGGCTGGGATAACGTGTTGAAATGTTGGCCCATGGATCTCCACGCAGTTGCTTTAACCCAAGTGAAACACGTTGCTTTTCACGATCAAAGCTTAAAACGCGAACATTGACCTCATCGCCGACATTAACAATGTCGCTGGGGTGTTTAAGCCGCTTCCAAGACATATCAGTAATATGCAATAAACCGTCAATGCCACCTAGATCAACAAAAGCACCGTAATCTGTTAAATTCTTAATGATGCCTTTAATTTCCATGCCTTCTTCTAATGTTGAAAGTAATTGGCCTCGTTCAACACTTGTGTCCGCTTCAATCACAGCACGTCTTGATACGACAATGTTATTACGTTTTTTATCAATCTTTACAATTTTGAAATCTAAAGATTGTTGTTCCAATGATTCTAAATCTTTAACAGGTCTAACATCAATTAATGAGCCCGGCAAGAAAGCCATCACACCACCTAATTCAACAGTAAAACCTCCCTTAACACGACCTGAAATTTTACCGGTGATGGTCGAATTCTCGACATGTGCAGTTTCTAAGACGCCCCAAACAGCAATTCGAATCGCTTTTTCTCGAGATAAGCAAGTTTCTCCATAACCATTTTCAAGGCTCTCAATAGCAACATCAACATAATCACCCACTTTAACGGTTAACTCTCCTGATGGGTCTTTAAATTCAGCAATGGGGATTTCTGCTTCAGATTTCAAACCCGCAGAGACAGTGACATAACCTGAGTCAGAAATGTTTAAAATTTCTGCTTGAGTAATTTCACCTGGAGTCATGTTTAAATTTTCAAAAGTTTCATTTAAGAGAGTTTCAAAAGTTTCAGTTGTCATAATGATTTATATTCCTGGAGGTATGATCATATACCCGGGTTAAATTAAATATTGACCCCACTCAATCTGCTGAGCTGGAGTCCCCTGCTGCTGTAGCTATTGCAAACGCTTCTAGTACAGCACTGCAAACTGAATCGAGTGTCATTTTAGAAGTATCAATGACGAAGGCATCATCAGCAGGCCTCATGGGGGCTGCTGAACGGCTTTCATCACGCTGATCCCGCTCAACAATTGATTCAATCAGTGTTCCGAGATTAACACGCTTACCCAGTGCAATCAACTGTTTTTGTCGTCGTAATGCACGAATTTCAGGCGTTGCTGTTAAATAACACTTAAGGGTTGCTTGAGGAAAAATACAAGTCCCCATGTCTCGCCCTTCTGCAACCAGACCAGTTTTATTTAAAAATTGTTGCTGTAATTCAATTAAGGGCGCTCTAATCTCAGGATGCTGAGCCAATTGAGACGCCATAGAAGCCACTTCGGGCATGTGTAGTTGAGTGGTGATATCTTGCTTATTATAGATCATACATTGCTGAAGCGCTTTTGAATCTAACTTAAATTCAATTGAAGCTTTTTGAATCAAATGAATTAAAGCTCGAGCTGAATACGATGTATGTTTTAATTGTTCAAATGCAATTAAGCGGTACAGCATGCCGGAATTAAGACACTGATAACCTAAGTGTTGAGCAATTTTAAAAGCAATTGTACTCTTTCCACAACCGCCCGGCCCATCTAATGTAATGACTTTATATTGCATCATATTGTTCCTCAAAAGCTTTTAAATGTTCAATGAAAACATGAATCAATTCGGGCGTAATAGTGCTGTATAAGCTTGCACGCAACCCCCCTTTAAGCGAATGCCCCTTCACTCCAATTACACCTTTTTGAGCCAAATAATCCGCACAGTCTTGATCTGATTGAACATTTCGTGTTTTAAAGACTATATTAACCTTTGATCTTAAATGAGACTCAACGGTTGCCTGGTAAAATTGAGATTGATCCAAAAATGTATAAAGCAATTGTGCACAGTGTGTTGCATTATTGACACAATAAGTTAATCCACCTTTAGATTCAATCCACTCGAGGACCCAAAGCGCAGTCAACCAGCTGATGTTCGTTGGTGTATTGAACAGAGAATCTGATTGATCTTGTTGTTGATAATTTAACGTCGATGGTGTTTGAGGCATGGGCGTGATACGAGCTAACCATTTACGATCAAGGATTACAAGTGTGACACCAGGCAGTCCTAAATATTTTTGACTTGAAGCATAAATACAACCTAAGCGGCTCCAAGGAATAGAACAGCTCAGTAGCGAGGATGTCATATCACAAATCACCCTTCGATGTGAAAGCTTAGGTAGTTTATCCCAATAAATCCCATCAATGGTTTCATTATTCACATAATGGCAATAATCCGCATCATTTAATCTTTCAATGGGTAAAACACCCGGAACAGAATAGGTTTCTATGTCACCATAACGCTTGGCTTCTTGTGCTGCTAAAGCAGACCAAACACCTGAATTCAAATATACTGGAAGTTTAGCTTGAGTGGTCATAAAATTCATCGGAATGGCTGAAGTGTGAGCACGAGCCCCTCCTTGCAGAAAAAGCATCGTGTAATCATCTGGAATCAACAGTAAACGTCTTAGCAAATCTTTAATACGAGTATGGGCAGCTTTGAATTCGGATGAACGATGAGAGATCTCAATCAGTGAAGAACCTGTTTCAAGTCTTGAGTTCAAGAAATCTCTTAATTGTTTAACAACATCATGAGGTAAAGCTGAAGGCCCTGGACTTAAATTTAGAATTAAATCCTGATCATCCATTAGATTCAGAAGGTTCATTCGATGGGACAGCACTCTCAATAAGCGAGTCAGTCTCTGGAATGACTTTCAATGCAATTAATGTTTCACCGTCTGAAAAATCCATTAGTTTTACACCTTGAGTATTGCGATTCACCAAGGCAATATCTTCGACAGGTGTTCGAATGATTGTCCCTTTACTTCCAATTAAAAAAACCTCAGCTTCAGGTGTCACTTGAACAGCATCAATCAATTCACCATTACGCTCCGTTGTTTTCACCGCAATAACACCTTGACTACCTCGTGCTGTAATACGATGTTGGTCTAAATGCGTTCTTTTCCCGTAACCATGTGCTGTTGCAGATAAAACTTGATGATCATTCCCAACAACAATCAAAGAAACCACCCGGTGATTAGGTTTTAAGCGGATGCCACGTACACCACGCGCAGTACGTCCCATGCTTCTCACAGATTCCTCATGAAAACGAATCACTTTGCCTTCATTTGAAAATAGCATAATCTCTTGATCCCCATTTGTAATATCAACAGCAATGAGGCGGTCGTTATTATCGAGCGTAATTGCAATAAGACCTGAATAACGTGGTTTCGAAAATGCAGATAACGTGACTTTTTTGATCACGCCTTGTTGCGTAGCCATGACAATATGTTGCGTTTCTGAGAATTCCGAAACCGGCAAAATCGCTGTAATTTGTTCTTCAGGTTGCAAGGGCAAGAAATTAACAATAGGTCGACCTTTTGCTGTTCGAGAAGCCTCAGGTAATTGATATGTTTTTAAAGCATAGGCTTTTCCTAAAGAGGTAAAGAATAACAACACATCATGGTTTGCTGCCACTGAAAAATGCTCAACATGATCAGAATCTTTCATGGCCGTTGCTGTTTTGCCTTTTCCGCCACGACGCTGCGATTGATATGAATCTGTTGCTTGTCTTTTAACATAACCAGTGTGTGAAAGTGTCACCATCATTGTTTCATTTGCAATAAAATCCTCATCTGAAAAATCAGTGCGCTCTTTGATCTCAGTCTGACGCTCATCGTTAAATTCTTTTTTAATCTCTAATAATTCTTCTTTTATGAGGGCTAATAATCGATGATGATTAGATAAGATTTCAATAAAATCTTGAATGCTGGCAATTAAGCCATTGTATTCTTCAATGATTTTTTCACGCTCAAGACCTGTAAGTTTTTGAAGTTTTAAGTCCAAAATTGCTTGGGCCTGTTCTTGTGATAAATAATAACCCTTGGAATGTATTCCAAATGATTCATCTAAATCTTCTGGTCTGCAAATGGTGCGATCTTCTGGCAGCATGGCTTGAATATGGGTTGCATCCCAAGGTTGGCGCATCAGTTGTTCTCTGGCTTCTGAAGGTGTTTTAGCCGTTTTAATCAAAGTAACAATCGGGTCAATATGTGATAATGACAAGGCTAAACCTTCTAAAAGGTGCGCACGTCTACGGGCTTTTGCAAGTTCAAAAATAGTACGTCGAGTCACTACAGTTTTTCGATGGCGAACAAATGATTCTAAGATAGGTTTTAATCCACGACATTGAGGAACACCTTGATCAAGCGCCACCATATTAATGCCAAAGGACACTTGAAGTTGAGTAAGCTTGTAGAGCTTATTTAATAATACCTCTATATTTTCGCCTCGACGTGCTTCAACGACTAAACGCATGCCATCTTTATCTGACTCATCACGCAGCGCAGTGATGCCATCAATTCTTTTTTCTTTAACTAACTCTGCAATTTTTTCAAGCACCCGCGCTTTGTTCACTTGATAAGGTAGTTCATAAAAAACAATACTTTCTTTCTCATTAGAAGCAGTTTCAATTTTAGCTTTACCTTGAATGGTGATTTTTCCTCGACCTGTTCTGTAAGCTTCACGAATACCCGAGCGACCATTAATCGTCCCACCTGTTGGAAAATCAGGGCCTGAAATATATTGCATTAAAGCATCAACATCTGCATCTGGTGTATCGATTAAATGCAAACAAGCATCTAACACTTCGCCCAAATGATGAGGCGGGATATTGGTCGCCATACCAACAGCAATACCCGAAGAACCATTCACTAACAAGTTGGGAATACGTGTTGGAAGTACTGAAGGATAAAATTCAGTATTATCATAGTTTGGAACAAAATCAACCGTTTCTTTTTCCAAATCCGCAAGCAATGCTTGCGCGAATTTTGTAAGACGGATTTCGGTATACCGCATAGCAGCTGGTGCATCACCATCCACAGAACCAAAGTTACCTTGACCATCAATTAAAGGGTAACGCATTGAAAAAGTTTGAGCCATTCGAACAATTGCATCGTATACAGCAGTGTCGCCATGGGGATGATATTTACCAATCACATCACCCACAACACGCGCTGATTTCTTATGAGGTTTATTATAAACATTTCCCAGCTCATGCATCGCATATAAAATTCTACGATGAACAGGCTTCAGACCATCTCGAACATCAGGTAGCGCCCGGCCGACAATTACGCTCATTGCATAATCTAAATATGAGTGCTTCAATTCAGCTTCAACTGCCAACACATTTGAAGAATGTTTCATTTAATTGTCTCTAAGTTAAAAATCACAAAGAACTTTATCATATACAATTCAATAACAGTAATCAATGCTGTCAGCGTAGCCTTAGGGTGATTAAATATACTGTGTTGCATTTATAAAATAAATCACGATAGAATTTAAAATCTTTTTAAAAACCCACTCAACCGCATTCGAAAGAGATCTTTGAAATGAAAACACTTGCTGACACCTTAATTATACCTAGCTGGCTTTTGACCATGGAACCTGATCAACCTGATCCAATCGAAGGATTTGGGCTGGTCATTGATCACTCAGAGATTCTTGAAATAGGGCCTGTAGAGACCCTCAAACAACGTTATGACACACAAGAAACTTTTTACCTCGATCAACACATTTTACTACCAGGGTTAATTAATGCTCACACTCATAGCCCAATGGTTTTTTTAAGAGCCTTGGCAGACGATTTGCGCTTAGAACGTTGGTTAAGAGATTCAATTTGGCCTGCGGAAAAAGCACTTATTTCAAAATCATTCATTGAGGATGGCATGCGCTTGGCCATTGCCGAAATGTTCAAAAGTGGAACAACTTGCATCAATGAACATTACTTCATGCCTGATGTCAGTGCTCGAGTCTGTAGCCAATTAGGCATGCGGGCCACCATTGGATTATGGCTAGGAGACATTGAAACCCCTTGGAACCCCAGTATTGAGCATGGGTTTATTAAAGGCGCAGCTTACCTAAAAGAAGCATTTCAACATGATCTGATTCAATACGCCTGGGCTCCTCATAGCCCTTATTTGCTCGACAATTCAGCATTGGAGCAATTATCAACATTGATCGCAGAGGATCCAAGGCCTGTTCATATTCATTGCCATGAAACAGCTTATGAGGTTGAAAACAGCTTGCGCACCCTAGGGATGCGACCGATCGAACGCCTTCAAACATTCGATTTATTGAACTCAAAAACCATTTTAGTCCATATGGTTGAAAGCATTCAAGAAGATTTAGAGCACGTTTTATCTGCAGGCAGCCATATCATTACTTGTCCCAAATCAAATGCAAAACTTGCATCCGGACATCTCAATGCACATGAAGTCATTAAAACCGGAATTAACCTTGGTATCGGCACAGATAGCGCTGCAAGCAACAATGCTTTATCAATATTAGATGAATGTAGAATGCTGGCATTAAGCTCAAAAATCACCGCACAAGATCCAGCAGCCTTATCCGCTTACCAGTGCTTACATGCCGCGACATTAGGCAATGCAGCCGCACTTGGATTATCAGGAGTGACGGGCTCTTTGAAAGCCGGGAAGCAAGCTGATCTAATCGCAATCAATTTGGATGAGCTTAACACTTATCCTCACCATCACCCCATTGCTCAATTGATCTATGCCGTACAAACTCATCAAATCTCACATGTTTGGACACAAGGTATTCTTCGACTCAAAGAGAGATCCTTCACTGAAATAGACGAATCTGAACTCAAATCACTTGCACATCAATGGGCTCAATCAACAAAAGATTTTATTCAATGATAGAACATGCCGATCAATGATGATGTGTGAGCTGGTCGAGATAACGTTCCGCGTCTAATGCAGCCATACAACCAGTGCCTGCAGAAGTGATTGCTTGTCGATAAACAGAATCCATGACATCACCTGCAGCGAACACACCTGGAACATTAGTTGCAGTCGCCCCTCCATGGGCACCTGATCGAACTTGAATATAACCTTGTTTCATTTCAAGAGCATCTTTAAACAAAGACGTATTGGGTTGATGCCCGATTGCAATAAAAACACCAGAAACGTTTATATTTTGAATGGCCTGATCATGTGTAGATCGAACTTCTGCACTACAAACACCTGAAGCATCACCTAATACTTCATGTAACTCATGATTCCAGAGAATATTAATATTGCTATTAGGTGCCTGAGCACGATCAAGTATTCTTTGTGCTAACACTTTCTCTGCGCGCAAGGTATCGCGACGGTGCACTAAAGTGACATGTGATGCAATGTTGGCCAAATACAAAGCCTCCTCAACCGCGGTATTCCCGCCACCAATGACCATCACACGTTGACCTCGATAAAAGAAACCGTCGCAAGTAGCACAAGCTGAAACACCTTTACCTAAGTAGGCTGTTTCAGAAGGCAATCCTAAATATTGAGCCGTTGCACCTGTTGCAACAATGAGCGCATCTGCAGTGTAGGTTGTTTCAGAACCTTTCAATACAAATGGGCGAAGACTTAAATCAACTGATTCTACATGATCTTGAATCAGTTTGGCACCTACTTTTAAAGCATGTTTCTTCATGCGGTCCATTAAATCTGGGCCCAGCAAGTCTTCCGAATCACCTGGCCAATTCTCAACATCCGTTGTGCGCATCAACTGCCCCCCCGGCTCTGAACCTGTTATGACAACAGGATTAAGATTTGCACGTGCAGCATATACAGCAGCAGTATATCCAGCTGGCCCTGAGCCTAAAATGATCAAGGAATGATGAGTTGTCATAGACTAGCTCCTGATGCAATTTAAATGAACTCAAAATAACACAACCCAAGCTATCAAACAAATATAAATCCAATAACTCAAAAGCTTTATTTAATGTTAAAAATATTTGATTTAATTTATCAATATATTAAATTAATAGATCATCAGATCAAGGATAGATCAGCAGAATGAAGAACGTTCAATCTTGCCATCAAGCCTTTCGACTAAAAGGAACTTTTCATCCGATCGCTCACTTTTGTGTGCGTACATTCAACATTGAAGCCTTAAAAGCTCAGCTTGAATTTATTCAAGATCAAGCACCTCAACTACTAAAAGGCATTTGGGTTACTTTGGATTTAACTCAGCATCCTGAATCTTTTGAAAACATTCAAGCTCAGGGGTTAATTGAGTTATTAAAAAGTTATGAGCTTAAACCAGTCGGTTTTTCAAATGCCTCTGCTGAGCAATCTAATATCCTTCAAGCCATTGGTTTATCACCAATTAAAAATCATACCCAATCATCGTCTGTTCAAAATCATTCCAATTCAAGACATCCCGCAAAAATCATCACTGGCCCCGTTCGATCAGGCCAACACATACAGGCCCTTAAATCTGACTTAATTGTCTTGGGGCATATCAATCCGGGTGCGCAAGTGATTGCTGAAGGGCATGTGCATGTCTATGGTCAATTAAGAGGGAAAGTGATTGCAGGCGCTGACGGCAACACTGAAAGCAAAATCTTCGCGCAGTCATTCAATCCTGAATTAATTTCAATTGCTGGATTATACCAACATTTTGATGAAGCAATGAAGATTGATTCGCCCTGCATTGTTAGCATTGAATCCGATGAATTAGTCATTCAGCGATTTCAAACATCAAAATAAGTTTTGATTTTTGTTTTA
>PBNF01000003.1 GCA_002722995.1 Legionellales bacterium
GCGTACCCAAGTTAATACTCCAAGTTGTCAATTTCTTTAAAAGAATGGTGGAGGGGGAAGGATTCGAACCTTCGAAGCACGAGGCGGCAGATTTACAGTCTGCTGGGTTTGACCGCTCCCCAACCCCTCCAAGGTGGATTTGTTATTATCAACTTAGATTTTTTATAGTCAATACATATATAATCCAATATTGAAATATGAAGCATTTTGTTACAGGAAAAAGCCTATTTGATGAATATCCAGATGGATCTTGCCAAATAATTTTTGGGGCAGGATGTTTCTGGGGTGTGGAAAGAGTGTTTTGGCAGCTTGATGGTGTGTGGACTACCTATGTTTCTTATTCTGGTGGACGAAGAGAAAACCCTTCTTACGAACAAGTTTGCACCGGTGTTACTGGGCATGCCGAAACGGTCAATGTTATTTATCAACCAGATGAGATTTCATTAGAGAGTTTGTTAAAAGTGTTTTGGGAATGTCATGATCCAACTCAAGGTAACCGCCAAGGCAATGATATTGGCTCGCAGTACCGATCAGCAATCTATTGTGAGTCACAGCAACAATTCGAAGCAGCATCTAAATCATTGGAATTATTTAATGAAGTTTTAACTGCCAAAGGTTTCCCTAAAATTACTACTGAGATAGGGATGAATCAGCCATCATTTGTTGCTGAAGAATACCATCAACAGTATTTGGCAAAAAATCCAAATGGATACTGTGGCATTAAAGGCACAGGTTGTATGCTTCCACCATTGTAAGAAACTATATATATAGTGTAGAATTTTCGCTCGGGCCACCTTAGCTCAGCTGGTAGAGCAACTGATTTGTAATCAGTAGGTCGTCAGTTCGACTCTGACAGGTGGCTCCATCTTGACTAACCACCTATTGTAAAGCTTTGCAGGTAATTGAAGTTTTTTTGATTTTTAAATCCAACCCTAAAATGCATAATTTTGTCAGTTTTAGGTAATTGAAAATATAACCAAGACTCATCTGTATTTATAAACTCGGATTTACCATCTTCATGAGATGTAAATGTTCTTAGATCTCTTAATGGAAGCAGTCCAATAAAATTAAATTCATTGTCATAAAACTCTATAAAATATGATTGATCTATAAGAGAGTTAACCACCATAAGATCAAGATTATCTAATGGCCTTTTAATAAATGAGTCATGAGTAAGCTCATTATTCTTATATATCTGTAGTGCTGAGTCTGTTTGTTCGCTCACGATACTTATACCTGCTGAACTCAGATTCAGTGTTACCCTGTCTCCTTTGAGCGGTATGTGATCTCCATGCGGATATAGATGCGTGCTAACTAAAAACAATAAAAAAAGAAATCTCATTAATAGTACTCCCAATTAATTACAAACTGTGCCCCTAACCCAGAGTATTCCCACCATCTCATAAATCCACCATAAGCTTTAAGATCATCATTGCTTTGAGCAATGCTTGGTGTGCTGAACATTCGGCCATCGTTATACTCAGCTTCAAAAGTTGGAACGCATGCAGATTCAGTAATGCCTTCCCATGACCCTGGCTTAACATCGCAGTAATAAAACCTGCTGTTGAATTTAGAATATGCTCCGTAATAAACATCCGCAAAATTGTTTAAATCATCATTCACAGTAACAATAGGGTTTTCCCTAATATCGACAACTCGGTATGCAATTTCAGTGTAACCACTAGATTTATTCACAGTGATGCTTGTCGTATTGGTCTTATCCTCGACTAATTGTCTATCGACATACCAGCGCAATTCATAAACATCTGGATCAATAACAAAGTTTGTGGAAGCATTAACGCTTGAGGCTGTAATTTCTATCTCAAGCTCATGCAAACCTTGTTCAAGAAGACTTCTTAATTCAAAGGCTTCCACCCCAATTGGATCAAATTCAGTCCCTGTTGATCTTGATGCATATTCTAGCCAAGAGCTTATACCATCACCCTTCATAATTGAGTTGCTTGTTGGTCTCTGGCATTCTTCAGTATGGTGATAGCACCCATCCCAAATTCCAACACCTTCCATAGAAGTATCAGAGAGATCATCCTTCCCAGCTATGATTGTCTCGCTTTTAAATTTATGTTTCCACTTCACATTTTGTGGGTCTTGAACATAAGTAGTGTCAGGTGAACTTTCTCCGTAGAGCCAATACGTTGGCCATCTATCATCATCCGGTCCATAAGATTCATAATCACCAAAGTAATGATCGTCTAAAAAACTATAACCATGGCCAAATTCATGCTTTAGAACATTCACCAAATAGTTTGGGCCTCTTCTGTATGAATTAACATCAACACCATCTTTAGAATCAGATAAGGGCTGAACATTAATATTGCCACTATTTACACCTCTTCCATTTATGCCAGTAATTACTGAATAATTATCAAAATAGGATTCTCCAAAAAAACTTGCTGCATAATCATAAGCAAGTTGAGCTATATCAAAAATACAATAGATGTTTGGGTCAACATCTTCTCCCAAACAATTTTCATTGGTAAAACCTGTCTCAACACCAAGAGTTGACTCACCGAGCGGGGCCTCTATTACAACTGCATTAAACACGTTATTCACGGTCTCAAGCAAATACTCATTACTGTTACCAACAAAATCTGAAAAATAAAAACGCAATGCTTCACGACCAGCATTTCTTACATCCACATCTGGGAGCGCATCCAGAAATAAAACATATCTAAAACCTCTTTCAAGGTTTTCAGTATCACCTACTAGTGTGTAAACCAAATCATCATTGACGCTATGATTGAATTTTTTTGCTGCCCAAAAATTAACCTCTTGGGAAACCACCGCATCGCCATCATCAATTTCGACATACAGACTTTTTGGCCCAGATAGATTGCCATTAAATGGATCAAAAGGAATGGTCTCTGAAGATAAATCTAATTCAATGTCTTCGCCATTGTATTTTGCTCTTACAATTAAATTGTCCTTTGAATTCTCAACATCTGAGTAGTTAAGAGCAACTTCAATAAAAGAATCAGTAATTATCAAAGGGCTTTCACTGGCTGAAAAGCCAACAAGTGATAGATTCACCTCAGGCAAATCATTTACAGATGTTACATCTATTTCAACTGTACCCTCCGCACTTACTCCCCCAGAACTTGCCCGAACTGTAAAAGAGTCAGAGCCGTAAAAATTTTCATTTGGAGTGTATGTGAAGTTCTTGCCAAAGAAGCTTACATTCCCATAGCTTGGAGGGCTAAGCGTTGTGTAAGTTAGCGATACTGTTCTGCTAAGAGTGATGTCTAATGAGGAGCTAATTTCTGTATCTTCTGGTGTAGTTACAGCTTTATCATTGAATGTTATTGAAAGCGGCTCGGGAGCAGGAGTTGGTTCTGGCGTTGAATCTCCTCCACCACCACCTCCACAGGAATATAGAAATCCAAGCAAAGCAACACTGATAATTCTCTTAATATTCATTTAATTTTTGATATTGGGAAATGAAAATAGTTCGAAATTTAAACTATGTGTTTCATACGAGACCTGTCAGCTGTATGTTCAATTCCACTTTTTGTCTTATATGGTTTTGCCTTAAGCCCTTTAGTCCCTTCTTTAACAAAAAGAAACATACACATTGATATGACTGATAAAAAGCCTAGTAAACCAACGATAATGTATTGCACCATGTCGATATTCTACTATAAATAAGATATAAATTAAATTTACATTTATGGCAGAATGCGAAGAGAACAACTAAAAATACTATTACTTCAAATTAGAGATGATCATAAGGTTAGAGCTGAAGAGCTTGAGAGTTTTGCTCGCTATAGCCAGCTTGATGTTAATCAAATTGATGTTTTAAATGTATTTGATACCCCATCTTTTGATTCGTCTGTACTAGAAGGCTATGATGCCTTGTACGTTGGGGGCGCTTCAGAGGCAAATGTGCTAGAACCTGAAATATACCCATTTGTTAATGATTGTATTTCATTAATAAAATTTGCTGGAGATGCTGATATTCCGACGTTTGCATCTTGTTTTGGTTTTCAACTTGCAGTCTTAGCTTTTGGAGGAGAAATATTAAGCAAAGATGAAGATTATGAGATGGGTAGCATACCAATAACTCTAACCAATTTAGCAACTATTGACCCTGTCTTTAGTGGTACTCCAGATAAATTTCCTGCTTTATCAATTCACAGACAATATGCTTTGGAACTTCCTGCAGGTCTAGATTTATTGGCTTATACCTCTGATTGTCTCCATAGCTTCAAGCTTAGAAATAAGCCGCTCTGGGCATTTCAATTCCATCCAGAAGTCGATAGGGCAACAGTCTTTCAAAGACTAGCCATCTACAAAGAAGAATATACTGAAAATGAGACTCAATTTCAGGAAGTATTAGATTCTTTAGTGGAAACTCCAGAATCTCATAATCTCATGCTCAATTTTGTTAACAGAGTCCTTCTTTAATTTTGGTTAGCGTAATCAAGTGCTAAGTAAGTCATTGCTTTAACACCTTTATCAAGAGCAGAATCATCAACTAGAAAATATGGTGAATGATTTCCAGCAGCCTCACTACTATCTCCAAAATTTCCTGCATCTAAGCCAACACCAGGTTTATTGACGCCTAGCCAGAAATAAAGACCTGGAATTTCTTGAGAGAAGTAAGAAAAATCTTCTGCCCCTGTAACTGGTATATCTGATTTCATAAACTTGCCACTTGATGCTTCAATGAGTGATTGTTCCATTTTTTCTACAAGTTCATAGTTATTAAAAGTTACAGGATAAAATCCTCCGACATCAAACTCTACACTTATCTCTGTTCCAGTGCCTGTAGCAACGCCTTTAGCAATTTGTCGTATCTCATCATAAATTTCTTTGCGAAGTTCTGGATCAAAAGTTCTGATTGTGCCCATTATCATGGCATCCTCTGGGATAATATTATTTCTTGTGCCAGCTTCCACTAAACCAACAGATACAACAGCTGGGTTGTTAATTATATTGATCCTTCTACTTACAACAGTATTCAAAGATTCAATTAATTGAGCAGTTGCCATTATTGGATCTATTCCAGACCAAGGAGTTGACCCATGAGTTTGCACTCCTTTTACCTTGATCCTGTATGCAGATGCTGCTGCCATTGCTGGGCCAGGCTTCACTAGCAAAACTCCATTAGGAATATTAGTAACATGCAAACCAAAGATAACTTCAGGTTTATATTTTTCAAAAATACCTTCCTGTAGCATCATCTTAGCCCCTCCACCTTCATCTTCGGGTGGGCCTTCTTCAGCTGGCTGAAAAATTAGCATTATATTGCCTTTTAATTGTTCTTTATTTTTTGCAAGAAATTCGGCGGCGCCCATCAATATAGCAACATGAGCATCATGGCCACATGCATGCATAACTCCAACTTCATTTCCAAGGTATGTTGTTCTAACTTTAGAGGCAAAGGGTAAGCCAGTCTTTTCCTCAACCGGCAAAGCATCCATGTCGGCACGCAAAGCGACTGTCGGTCCAGGCTGTCCTCCTCTAATTAATCCAACTACTCCTGTGTATGCTATCCCTGTTTCAACCTCAATACCTAGGGCAGTGAGATGATCTGCTACTTTTTTGGATGTTCTAAACTCCCTATTGCCAAGCTCTGGATATTGATGAATATCATGTCGCCACTCAATAACTTTTGTCATCAAGCCTTCAAGCTCAGAGTCTAGTTTTGTCTTTAAGTCTTCGGAGGCAAATATGTTGATTGTCAAAAATAAGATAAAAATGATTTTTAATTTCATAGCTAAACTATAATACTGATTGTTATGGGTGAAAAGAAAAGTAAAGTATATTCTCCTTGCGTTTCCGTGTGTCAATATGATCAAGATAACACTTGCTTTGGGTGCATGAGAAGCAAAGAGGAAAGAGTTAAATGGAAAGATACCAATACCACCGATGAATGGAAACTAGAAAATCTGAACAATATTCAAGAAAGAATGCCAGAATACACACTTAAGTCTTGGAAAGAAGCCTACAAAAAAAAGATAACAAGATTAAATAAAAATGAATCAACTTAGACCATTCCACTTAGCTATTCCTGTAAATGATCTAGAACAAGCACGTAATTTTTATGGCAAAAAATTACAACTAGATGAAGGAAGGTCGAGCGATCACTGGATTGATTACAATTTTTTTGGTCATCAGCTCGTTGTGCATATTGGTGAGGTGCAAAAAGTTTCTATCAATGAAGTTGACGATAAAGATGTTCCCGTTCCACACTTTGGGGTAATTCTTGAATGGGACATATTCGATGTATTGAGTCAGAGAATTACAGCTGCTGATATTAAATTCATCATCAAACCATATCTTAGGTTTGAAGGTGAAGCTGGAGAACAAAAAACTATGTTCTTTAAAGACCCTTTTGGAAATGCTTTGGAATTTAAATCTTTCAAGAATGACTCTGAGATCTTCAAAAAATAGTTCTCATGAAAAAATATCAATTATCTGACTATCATCAAAAAGCTTTAAATGATTATGGGCTCGATGACACTTGGCCAGATGGTGTATTAATAAATGCCAAGAAAATCGAAGATCAATTTTTGGATGATAAGCATCGACTCGAAGATTTTCCTTTTGTAACTATTGATGGAGAAGATGCAAAAGATTTTGATGATGCAATTTTTTGCTCTCAGAATGATGATGGCTTTCACCTCAAAGTAGCTATTGCAGATGTCTCTTTTTATGTAAAGCCAGATACACCAATTGATAAAGAAGCTTCTAAAAGAACCACTTCTGTCTATTTCATTAGAAAAGTTGTGCCTATGCTGCCTGAAAATTTATCTAATGTTTTGTGCTCGTTACAACCAAAAAAAAGGAGAAGAGCGCTATGTGTGGAGATCAACTTTGATAAGCAAGGGATTATCAAGGATTACAAATTTGACAGAGGCATCATTAAGTCAGCAGCCCGACTAACTTACAATGAGGTTGAGGGCTATATGAACAACAGCTCTGTTCCAGATGATAGTTTTAGAGAATCACTTCAAGCATCCTTCATTCTTTTTAACCAACTACTAAAACAGCGCACTCAACGCGGTGCCTTGGATTTTAAAATTGCAGAGCCAACTTTAAAAATTGATAGAGATGAAAATGTGATTGATGTTATTGATAGGTCTCGTTTAACTTCACACAAGCTAATTGAAGAGTTTATGCTCGCAGCAAATATAGTTGCAGCTGATTTTCTTGAAAAAAACTGCAAAAAAGGAATATTTCGTGTTCATGGCAGCCCAGAATCTATAAAAATAGATCGGCTTTCACAAACACTGAAAAGACGCTCAATTAACTGGCAAGGAGGCATTGAAGATATTCAAAATCTTCCATTTTTCTTGGAAAGAATACAAAACAGAAAAGACGCTTCAATTCTGAACACCTTAATTCTTCAAGCAATGCAAAGAGCAGAATACACTACAGAAAACATTGGTCATTTTGGTCTTAAATATAAGAAATACACTCACTTCACTTCACCCATCAGAAGATATCCCGATCTTTTGGTTCATCGATTAATCATAGCTACCTTAAGCAACGAGGCTGTTGAAGATCAAGAACTGCAAGGCTTGCTTGAATACTGCTCTGCACAAGAAAAATCTGCAGAGTTTGCCTCAAAGCAAGTCATACAGAATCTACTATGTGAATATGCTGCAAACTTCAAAGGCAAAAGTTTTAAAGGTTTCATTACTGGTGTGAAAGATTTTGGTTTATTTGTTGATGTTCCTAAACTTTTCACAAGCGGCTTGCTGCATGTGAACGATTTGCCAAATGATTACTACAGATACAACGCGAGAAATTACTCTTTGGAAGGCAAACGACGAGGAAATAAATTTTCTCTCGGGGATGAAATTAACATATACATTGGCGATGTGAGAGAATTAGAAGGGAAGATTTCACTTTACTACTAAAATGACAATTGAAATAAAAAACCTCCAATGCATCTCAACACTGCTTACTAATTATGCAGATAAAATTATTTCTATTAATGAAGGCTCAAGTGCTAATAAAAGAATTGAATCTTTGATTCAATTAGCAAAAAAAAATGGGGTCAAAACTATTTCATCGAAGGGTGGTTTTAGTGCAATTTGCAAACAGCCTGTTATTCAAGACATCAAAGATAAAGGCTTAGATTTTGGAGAAGTTGTTTTGGTTCTAGATGAAGTACAAGATACAAGAAATCTTGGCTCATGCTTGAGATCCGCATCATTTTTTGGAGTTGATTCAGTTATTATCCCAAAGAATAACTCCGCTGACTTCTTCAACACTGCTGCTATAGAAACCTCAACGGGTGGGATTTATGATTTAAAGCTTTTCAAAGCAACCAACATCAATGTGATTATTGAACATCTAAAAAAAGATGGTTTTTGGGTGAGCGGATTTTCTGAACATGCAGAAGCATCACTTGAAGCAACCAACTTTGAGGGCAAAAATGCTCTAATACTTGGTAACGAAGAGAAGGGTCTCAGAAAATTAGTTGAGAAGAATTGTGATCAGTTGTTGAAAATTTCTAAGCATGGACAAATATCATCACTGAATGTTGCTGTTGCTACAGCTATAGCTCTTTTTGAACTAAAGAAGAAACTTCGATATAAAAATTAACATTAATAAATTAAAATAACACTTCATGCTTGCACAAAGAACAATTAGGAACAAAACATCTGCAACTGGCGTTGGTCTTCACACCGGAAAAAAAGCAGTGCTAACCTTACATCCTGCTGACCCAGATACTGGAATAATTTTCAGACGTATTGATGGTGATAAAGTCATTGAAATGCCGGCTCAAGCAAATATGGTTGGAAACACTACTTTGGCTACAACACTGGAAAAAGATGGTTATGAAATTTCAACAATAGAACATTTGATGTCTGCTCTAGCAGGACTGGGTGTTGATAATTGCATTATCGATTGTGATGGTCCCGAAATTCCAATTATGGAGGGCAGCTCAACTCGTTTTGTATTCTTAGTACAAGCTGCAGGAATTGTGGAGCAAAATGCAGTTAAAAAATTTATATATGTCACAAAATCAGTGCAAGTTCAAAGAGATGATGCAGTTGCTAAAATTAAACCTTATGCGGGATTCAGAGTCTCATTTGGAATTGAATTTGACCACCCTGTCTATCAGAAATATCCTCAAACAGCATCAATAGACTTTTCCCAAACCTCTTATATAAGACAAGTAAGTCGAGCAAGAACATTTGGACTTTATAAGGAGCTCGAAATGCTTAAGGCAAATAACAGAGCATTAGGAGCAAGTCTTAATAATGCTATTGGAGTTGGAGAAGAAGATATCTTAAATGAAGGTGGACTAAGATTTGCTGATGAGTTTGTAAAACACAAAATGTTAGATGCTATTGGTGACCTTTATCTACTGGGACATAATCTAATTGGTGAGTATTACGGCTTTAAATCAGGGCATGAATTAAACAATCAGCTCTTAAGAAAAATAGAAAGTGAAAATGCCTTTAAAATTATTGAGATTGATGAAATTAAAGACGCTCCAATCAATTACCTAAAGCCTATATCTGAAGAAGTAGCATAATGTTAGATCTATTTGGCAAGATATTTAAATCTTCTAATCAAAGACGAGTTGACGCATATCAAAAAATAGTAAATAAGATAAACGCACATGAAGATAAGTCTTCATCTATGTCAGAGAGTGATTTTAAAGATCTCTCTATATCGGAAAACCCAACTGAACAAGAAATTATCGAAGTCTTTTCGGCTGTAAGAGAAGCAGCCAAAAGAACTATTGGTCTGCGCCATTTTGACTGCCAATTAATTGGAGGTTTAGTGCTAAATGGAGGCAATATTGCAGAGATGAAAACAGGGGAAGGAAAAACACTGGTTGCCACTCTCCCAGCTATACTTAATGCACTGTCCGGTAAAAAAACATTTGTAATTACTGTTAATGACTATTTAGCACAGAGAGATGCTGATTGGATGAAACCAGTTTATAAATATTTTGGTTTAAAAGTTGGCGCTCTAACATCAACACAAGATTTTCAGGATAAAAAGGCAGGCTACGACTCAAATATAGTTTATTGCACAAGTAGTGAGTTAGGATTTGATTATCTCAGAGATAATATGGTGCTTCATAACTACCAAAAAACTCAGAAAGATCTAAATTTTGCAATTGTTGATGAAGTGGATTCAATTTTGATTGATGAAGCACGAACACCTTTAATTATTTCAGGCGCTACTGATGATGATGCTGCCGCATATCCTATTTTTTTAAAGCTTCTGCCAAGCTTATCCAGACAAATGAGAGAGGGCACTGAAGAAGAGCCATTGCAAGATAGTGAAAGAGGCGATTTTCTTATTGATGAAAAATTAAGAACTGTTGAGTTAACCGATGATGGGTTCGAAAAAGTTGAATCATTCTTGCTTCAAAGAGGACTTATTAAAGAGGATGAAAGTTTATACACAACAAACAACCTAAAATTTCTTAAGTACATCCAAGCTACATTAAAAGCAAATTTGCTGTTTGAAAAAAATGTCCACTACATGGTGGAGTCAAATAAGGTCGTGCTAATTGACGACAATACAGGAAGAAAACTGCCTGGGAGAAGAGTTTCAGAGGGTGTAATGCAGGCCTTAGAATGTAAAGAGAGAGTACCAATACAGCAAGAAACTCAAACATTAGCTTCAACAACCTATCAAAACTTCTTTAGACTTTTTGACAAGATTTCAGGGATGACAGGAACAGCTGATACTGAAGCTGCTGAGTTCAAACAAATATATGGTATGGATGTTGTTGTGTTACCAACGAATAAAGCAATGGTAAGAGAAGATGTGAATGACGTCGTTTATGTAAATGAAGAGGACAAATTCAATGCACTTGTTGCAGAAATCAAAGATATTCATGAAAAAACTGCACCAATATTAGTTGGTACAGCTTCGATAGAAAGTTCTGAGAAATTATCAAATAGACTAAAACGTGAGGGCATAAGACATCAGGTGCTTAACGCCAAATACCATGAGAAAGAGGCAAAAATTATTGCCGAAGCTGGCAGACCAGGCGCCATAACAATAGCTACTAATATGGCAGGACGAGGGACAGATATTGTGCTCGGCGGAAAGCAAGAAGAAGGCGATCAAGACTGGGCAACTAAACACCAACAAGTCCTTGATGCTGGTGGGCTTCATGTTATTGGGACAGAAAGGCATGAATCTCGAAGAATTGATAATCAGCTAAGAGGAAGATCAGGGCGACAAGGTGATCCGGGTTATTCAAAATTTTTCTTATCTTTAGATGACACAGTTTTGAGGCTATTTATTGATGAAAATAGAAAGCAGCTCTTTTCAAGACTTAGTGATGGTATGGATGATTCTAGTATTGAGCACCCACTGCTTAATGGTGCTATTGCCAATGCTCAAAAAAAGATAGAAAACAGAAACTTTGAAGTCAGAAAGCAAATTCTAGAATACGATGATGTTTCAAATGATCAGAGGCTCACTGTTTACAAGCTTAGAGATTTTTTCCTTGATGAAAATGAAACTGATAAGTTAATGATGGAGTATTTAGATAACTATTTAGAGAAGGTTGCCGATAAACATTTGCCAGAAGATCAAATGTCATCTTGGAAATTTGATGCTCTTGATAAAACACTTACTCAGAATCTAGGAGTATCTCCAGACTTTAACTTTCTTAGCAGAGATAAACTAAGTTTTGGCGCTGTTATCGATTTTCTGAATAATTTCTATCAAAAATTTTATTACGAGAAATTTGAAAGCCTAAAAGAAAGAAGAACAGAACTTGAAAGACAAATAGCTGTGCAAGTACTGGATGCGCAATGGAAAAGGCACTTGCAAAACATAGATTCTCTAAGAAGCAATATCGGCTTACGAGCCTATGCCCAGAGAAATCCAATCAATGAATTCAAGAAAGAATCGTTTCATATGTTTGATGCCATGATTGAATCATTTAAAGATGATGTCATAAAGATTCTTGTGAATATTAAAATTACAAAAATGAGTAAAGAAGAATTCGAACGCCAAAAGAAAGCTAGATCGTCTCAATAATCTTCTTGTTCTTCTGGTGGCTGTTCAAATGTCTCGATAGCTACTTCCTCGTTAGCCCATCTTAAAAAATCTATGCTTTTACAAGCCTTGGAGCAAAAAGGTTTAAACCTAGAATCTATCTCTACAATTTTTTTGCAATTCGGGCAGGTAATATTAACTTTTTTTGTCATTGGCGATCCTAGTGTATAAATTGAAATAAAACTCAAGCTTATTACTGAGCTCATCTATGCTGCCGTCGTTAATGATTAGATCGGTGGCAAAATTAATGCGCTCGTTTGAGCTTATCTGCGCATTTAAAATGCCTTCTGCAATCTGAATATTCGTATTGTCTCTGTTTTTTATTCTTTCCAATTGGATATGTTTTGGAGCATCTATTACAAGCACGCGCTCAAATTGATTACGATTACTCCAGAGAGGAGCACTATATATGGCCCAATCAGATTTAACATCATTAAATGTATTCATAGTTGCTTCACGAATCAACGGATGCATTAAGCTTTCTAACCATTCTTTTTCATCTGGCTTGCTGAAAGCTTTTTCTCTTAGTTTTTTTCTATCAATTTCTTTATCAGGCCCCAAAATACCATCGCCATATCGCTGAAGGATTTCAACATAGCCAGCTTCCCCATTTTTTTGAAGATTTCTAGAAATCTCATCAGCATCAACAATTTGAATGCCTTTATTTGAAAAAAAATCAGTAGCAGTTGTTTTTCCAGATGCTATTCCACCTGTTAAACCTAAAATAAACATATTTATATTCTACGACATGGGGTGAGATTTATTTATCATCAAACTCAACACCCTGAGCCAATGGCAAATCACTTCCATAATTGATGGTGGCTGTAGTTCTTCTCATATAAGCTTTCCAAGAATCAGAACCTGATTCTCTACCACCGCCAGTATCTTTTTCACCACCAAAAGCACCACCAATTTCAGCTCCACTCGTACCTATATTTACATTGGCAATGCCACAGTCTGAACCTTCAGCGCTTAAGAAAAGCTCTGACTCGCGAACATCATTGGTAAAAATAGAACTACTTAGTCCTTGTTTCACAGAATTCTGCAAAGCTATAGCATCTGTTAGGTTCTTATATGGCATGACATAGAGAATTGGTGCGAATGTTTCATCATTCATCTCTTCAATATGCTCATTAGTTTCAACCATAGCTGGTGTAACAAAGACACCATTATCATTTGGTAGCCTTTCCCCACCAGTTACTTTCAAAGATTTTGATTTGCATGATTCAAGCTTGGTTTGCATGGCATCGTAACTTTGTTCAGAAATAAGTGGACCAACTTGTGTTGCCCTGTCCATTGGGTCTCCAATTACTAAACCCTCAAATGCACTTTTTACTCTTGATGTCACTTCATCATATACATCCTCGTGCACAAATAATCTTCTTAGGGTGGTGCATCTTTGGCCAGTTGTTCCTGCTGCAGAGAAAGTAATGGCTTTGGTTGTCAGGTCTAAATCTGCTGAAGGACAAACAATTGCAGCATTGTTACCACCCAGCTCTAACAGATTTCTTCCAAGTCTTTTTGCGACTATTGGAGCTAGCGCTTTGCCCATTTCACAACTGCCAGTCGCTGAAAATAGTGCGATACCTTCATCTTCAGCTAATGATATTGCTGCATCATTACCACCTAAGCTAACTAAGACTAAATCTTTATGATCATCGGCAATGCTGTCCCAAATTTCTTTAACTAAATTGGCGCAACCCTCACTGTGGGGGCTGGGCTTCCAAATAATGCTATTGCCGCATACTGCAGCTAGACAAAAATTCCAACCAAATACAGCTACAGGGAAATTAAATGCAGTTACACATCCTACAACTCCTAATGGTTGCCATATTTCTTGCAGTCGGTGGTTTGGTCTTTCGCTCGGCATAGTGAGGCCATACAGTTGCCTACTTAAGCCTGTAGCAAAGTCACACATATCAATAACTTCTTGGACTTCGCCTTCACCTTCAGAAATAATTTTCTTGGCTTCTGTTGTAATTTGTTGAGCAACCTCTTCCTTTCTAGCTCGCAATGCTTCGCCAAATTTTCGAATGTACTCACCTCTAGCAGGCGCTGGCAATCTGCGCCATGCTAAAAAAGCTTTTTTGGATTTTTCTGTTGTATTAATTTCTTTCCCCCTTTTGGTTATCTAGTCGCGTGATGCATCACGCAGTGCTTTGAACTCATTGCCTTCATACCAGTTTGGATATTCACCTGAGTTAGCCAAATCATCAATAAAATTAGTAAAAATACCTAAATCTTGTTCTATTCCACTCCAATCCCAGTCATCTCTAACCTCATCGGAAGGCTTATGGTAATCATTTGTTGTGTAGTTTCTTGCTGCCGCGATACCCTTTTCTAAGCCACCATCAACTAAATCAATGCCTGGGTCGGCATAGATCATTGGGATACCTCTTTTGGCAAAATTGATATGGTCTGATCGGTAAAAGAATCCAGCTTCTGGAGATTTATCTGGGGCGAGGTATTTCCCTTCCTCAGATGCGTGCTTACTTAGAATTGGCTCAAGCTCTGAAGCGCCAAAACCTATGATGGTGATATCTTTGGATTTACCAATTGCTGGGAACGCATCAAGATTTAACCCACCAATAACATTACCATATTCAAATGGAGCATTCTCCACTAAATATGCGGAGCCAAGCAATCCAGATTCTTCAGCTGTCAAACCTATGAAAACAACAGATCTTTTTGGCTGTCTTTTGGAGAAAGTTTCAGCCATATGCATCACAGCTGCTGTACCAGTGGCATTATCGACAGCGCCATTAAAAATTTGATCGCCTTCTAATGTTGGATTTATACCCATGTGATCCCAGTGACCCATAATAAGGACATATTCATTCGGCATTTCAGAACCTTCAACATAACCAACAACATTGTGTGATTCAGAGGTTCTTAGTTCATTAACCATGGTTGCGCTTAATTGCATACCTTTCATTGGCACAGGTTGAAAATCCTTGGATAAAGCTTTTGCTTTCATCTCTGCATAATTAGTCCCCATTGTTGCAAACAATTGTTCAGCGACATCAAGTTGAATCCAGCCTTCAAGTGCAGATCTGCCAATGTTGTTGTCTTCAAAAGTTAAATTAAGCTGTTCGCCTGACCAACCACCTTCGACAACACCCCATGGGTATGATGCTGGAGCAGTCTCATGAATAATAATTGCTCCCGCTGCTCCTTGGCGTGCTGCTTCTTCAAACTTATAAGTCCAACGACCATAATAAGTCATGGCTTTACCATTAAACTCTGTGCCCTTAAGCTCAAAACCAGGGTCGTTGATGAGCATGACTACAGTTTTGCCTTTAACATCAATCTTATAATCGTTCCAATCGTATTCTGGTGCATTCACGCCATAGCCCACAAAAACTAAGTCACTATCCTGAAAAGAAACAGCATCAACTTGTCTAGTTGTGCCATAAACAACATCGCTTGGGTAAGCTAGCTCTAACCTTTCACCATTGACCGATAGATCAAAGCTTGATTGATCAACTACTAAATTAACTCCAGTTAAGTTCACAGGCATTAAATAAGAATCGCCAAATGAACTTAAACCAAGGCTAGTGTAATGATCGGCAATATAATTTTTGGTTTTGATGCCACCTGGTGTGCCTGGTGCTCTGCCCTCAAATTCATCTGAAGCAAGAGTGATAACGTGTTTTTTGTATTTATCAAAATCTGAAGCTGTATTGCAGCTTGAAATAATTAAAAGTGGAATAAGGGTTAGAGCTAAATTTTTCATAGCACCAATTATAAATCATTTAAAGTTATTGGGAATTGTTAACAATGGTAAGAGGGTAGCCCTCTTCAATCTCCATAGTGGTTATGTTGCCCTCGAGATCAGCTACTTGTCTGAGAGAGATTGAGAATTCACCACTAGGGTGTTGGTCAGCAGACATATCAAGTTCTTTTTCATAATACCCATCCGTACTATCGCCTGAGACTCTTTCAGATTGAAGGCTGTCGAGATCCCATGACTTAGTCCCACCTGAGCCGCCATCGGTTCGTGCTAGTAGTATTCTAGAATTACCAAAAGGCGTTACAAAAGTAATGCCAGATGGGTCTTGTAAACGCCATCTGAGCTTAATGGTTTCAACTGACTCACCGTCAAAGACTAAGGTGTTATCTGATACATTCTCAGATACAACATCTAGTTCCGAGATTAGCGGTCCAGTTGTATCTTCATTTGAGGTTGAACCTTCAACTTTGAAGCTGTTGGCTGGCACAGTTAAGGTCTTACCATCACTATAGCTAACCTCAAGAGGTGCATCGCTAAAGTTATAAGCCACATAATTCATTTCATCATTCTTTTTGAAAGCAACCGCAGCTGGGTGGTTGGCTGTGAGATCACCTGTGCCAGTTTGAATGTGACCAAGTGCATTGAAAGTTTGCAACCAATGGTAAGTGTGCGCTTTGGTTTCACCTGCTTCGGTATTGTAATTTGGTGCCATGGTTTCATAGTCTGCAATGGCACTCTCTGGATCGACCATTGCCCATAGATTCCACCATAAATCACGCCATTGATCCTCTGGTAATCCAGAAGGCTTGCCATTAGAAGATTCAGATAAGCCCAATGTCACATAATCCTCCATGTAATCTTTGTACTGACTCACATGAAAAATAAGCGGGTTTGATGGCAGGCCTTGGATTCCTAGAATGTGCGCATAGGCAGGGCTGAACCATGTTGAAAAATCTGCTCCTGCTGACCAAATAATAGAAGTTGTAATCTTATCGTAGCCAGGAATAAAATTATCGTAGTCAGCACCAAGATTATTGTACCCATCTATGTTGTTCCAGTATTGCCAATAGGCTGCTGAAGTCGATGCATGCAAATATATGCCTTTGTTCACAAGATCTTGGTTATCGGTAATTAGTCCATAAAGTATGATTGCACCATATGAATTAGCTGCTTCTGAGGTTGATTCGTTATTATTGCCTTGCAAGGCATCTGCTTTACCATCAGCCCATGAAAAACCATTGGCTGGGTCAAAATTTCTGAGTGGCGGAAACATATCATCTCCTGGATCTCCAGCGTAATCGCGAATTAGCAGCTCAACCATAGGACCATATTGATCATCCGAACACCAGCTTCTATCTTGTCGGCATATTTCTGCTGCTGCTCGAACAAAATAACCATAATGGAAATGATGATCAGCAAGTCTTTGATGAGAGCCATAAGCTTCTTCGATGCCAAGCAAAGTGTCCCACTCTTCGTCATAAACAAAATAGCGAAGTTCATCGAGCTCACCATTAGTTTCGGCAGTGAACCAATCAGAAAGGTGCTCTTTCAACCAGCTTACAACTTGATCTGCCTCCTGATCCATTCCAATTGATCTAGCTATACCTGCCATTTCAGCAGCTTTACCATAGGCTTTTCCAGACCAATAAGTATCAGTGCTATTGATCCAACCATCCTCTCCACCTGAAATATAATCCTGCACATATTGTTCAAGAGTGTTTTGATCGTAAGTGTTTGGTAGTGATGGCATTAAAGGCAAAACTCCAACAAATGGAATCTGATATTCAAACGAGGATAATTCAGCAAATTTTATGACTCCTCTAGCACTTCGTATTTTGTAATTAGAAGTTGTTTGATCTGAAAATTTCCAATGCATTGGATGCATGCCCACAATAGTATCGATCGGGTTGCCTTCAAAATCTAAATAATCATGGCTTACAGTTACAGTATTAGTAGATCTGTCAACTGAATAATTTATGTCGACTTCGCTGACTTGGTTTCTTGCCCGACTGGCAAAATAATCAACCATGTCATTTCCAGGAATGCCTTCAAGAGCAGGAAGGTAGCTGACAGTAAAGGCCGTATATGCAGTACCATCATTAGGTTTTGTAATAGTAATGTTATTGCCAGCAATGTTGGAATAAGTTGTTCCTGGTTCACCGGTTATAAGAAAATTATTTCTAATTCCAGCAACGTCTGTCCAAACTCCAAGATTATTATCAAACTCATAGAAAGTACCTTTTTCTCCGCTATCAGCTGCTTTGGTTACGATAATTGGGTCGCCATCAAAAACAGTGAAGTAAACATACGGAGAACCATGAACAAAAGTTGCCCACATAATATTTGTCATATTGCTTGTGGTCCATCCAACCGTTACTGATCCATCGCTATAATCAACTAAATACGCATTAAGCTCGGAATATTTAGAGTTAGCAATAGCAATTCCATCAAATACTTCGGCAAATGGTTCTGGACCATCGTATTGTGGGAAATTTCCTCGCAACTGATAACCGCTGGGCAATCCCATAAGCCTTGCTCCTTTATTACTTACTCGTGCTCTAATCGGATCTGCTGTCACATGAGCTGGATCATTAAAATCGCCAACTGTCATTTCTCCTAGGAAAGGAATAGAACCCCACCATCTGTGAGTAGGAACCCTCTTATCTAAAGATGGCATTATTTGAGGTTGAAGTTTTGTTGGTGTTCCTGATGGGATATTGGTTGAAGCATCACAACCTGGAATAGCTGGCTCAACAACACCAGCATTATAGATCCAATTACCAAAATCTACTGCACAACGATAACTGTCAGGATTAATAACATCAGAAACATTGCCAGCGCCAAACTCGAGAAGATTGTAATTAACTGTTGATCCTGCCCCGCCGTCATTTGGTCCTGTTGGCGGCATGGCTCCGTCTGCAATTCCGGTAAATCGAACATTATCTATTTGATAAATTAGGCCTGCACCTGTTTGGAATGCAGGAAAAAAGACCATTGGTGCCGTTATGCTGCCAAGATTAAGTTCACCGCTAGCTGTTAATGAAGATACTGGAAAATTAATAGACTCCCATTCGCCTGTTGCTTCAATACCACTGATTGGTAACTCGCCAGATATCTGAGAACCGCTTTCAACTTTTACATAAAAACCACCAGATAAATTTGAAGCACCATCATCTAAAATTTTTATATCAAACGATAAGGACCCATCTGAGTAATCACTTAAATTTACTGCAGGGGATGGGCCGACTACAAGACCAGCATGTCCTGCATCTGCTAAATATGTAACTTCAAGAACTTCACCACGATCATCATCTATTACCACTTCCCAATCGACACTTGCACAACTTTCTGTGCCAGCTGTTTCATCAGTACAATCTGAATACCCATTTAACTCATCAAAAAAAGATAAGTAATTGTTGCCACCCCATATGTCACCAACATCCCCATCATTTAATACCGTTACATCCATTGCAGTTGGATCAGTATTTGGAGCTGGTGTTGGTTCCGGTGTTGGCTCTGGTGTTGGTGTTGGTGTTGGTGCTGGTGTCGGAGCTGGTGTTGGTGTTGGTGCTGGTGCAGGGGCAGAACTGCCGCCTCCGCCTCCACCACATGAATAAAGAATTACTAAAGATAGTGCAACAAATAGACGTGATGGAAATCGCATTCCCTAAGTGTATTGTATTAATTGAAAAAAGATACAAATGATTAAAAAAGAACAAAAAAAAGCCCGATGATACCTACTCTCGCACTTACGCACTACCATCGGCGTCTCACCGTTTCACTTCTAAGTTCGAGATGGAATTAGGTGGTACCAGTGGACTATTGTTATCGGGCAACCGTGTTTGCGAAA
>PBNF01000004.1 GCA_002722995.1 Legionellales bacterium
CAAGTGTTTGATCAGTTGTGAGCTTTTCTAGAAGAGCAGAGAGGCTCTGTGAATGATCTTCGAATGCAGCAAGGTGCAATGGGGTTTGATGATTTGAATTTTTTTCTTGGATCCAGGTTAATATTAATTCAACAGGCAATGTTTTGATGATCTGGCTTGAATTATCACTTGCGTATAAAAATAGTAGATTTGGTTTGTCAGTGCTCGATTTAAGATCCCTCTGTATTGAACTAAAAGCAGAGAGAGTCTGTGTCAATGCAGCATTTTCATGAGCGACCTCAGAGGCCTTAAGATAAAATCCATGGGATTGAAATACGGCCATTAATTCTAAATGAAATGCAGTTGGAGTTTGCGTCAGTATTGAATTTAAAAGAGTGCCCATTTCATCAACTAAATGAGGAAACTGTTGAGTATCGACAGAGGATAATCCATTTCTTAATTCACTGATATTATTATTAAGTGCAGCACATATCATCCAGCTTTTAAAATCAGGATTTAGATGGCCCTCATGAACGGTTGTTGGTTTGTCTTGAAATGAAGGTTGAAACTCATTCAGTAGGATCAATGATGAAGTTTTTTTTCGCTGTTCCTCTTTATGATCGTTTAGAATTTCTTTGAGACATTCCATAAATGCTCTAAAATCATTGAACGTGTATATATGATTATGATCGATGATATGCCATTGAGCCTCTTCACACACGACTGCAAGACTGTGATAATTCTTAAATGATATTTGAAAAGACTTGTGACGCATGTTCGTTTCAGTAAAAATCTGATCAAGTTGATCAAGATTAAGTTGTGTCTGATTTGTTATGACTGGATGGGCAAATATGCTATCTTCTTGAGCTTTTTGAATCCCTAATGACATGTGAGCACCCTGCGACGTAATCACTCCTCTGAATTCCTCTAGGGGGCCATTGAGTGCTTCGATCAATGACTCAGGCATAGCTGAATCACCAAAGTATAGTATTAACTCTTCAAAAAAAGCTTTATCCTGAATACATTCATTTAAATATTGCTCTGTACTTTTCAATAAAACTCCTACTATACCGTCCATCTTAAAACGTTCTTTGATAGAAGGATGTTCTGTGTCACTCATCATAAACTTCAAAAATAAAACATCATTTTGCATACGCCCCATACGCTCGATAAAGCTTTGAAAATCTCCTCGAACATGTGCTTGAATAGCCATCATGGCAATGCCATAGCACATCCCTGTTTCATTCGGCGTATAGTCTAGGGCTTTCATAATTTTGATAAAATCAACTTCAATGTGCCTCATAATTGTTTTTCTCATTTTGTTTTCTTTAATTATAGTATTTTTTACACTGTTTATATTATTATAATTAATAAAAATTAAGGAACAATGAGCACTAGAGTCTTCACAGATAAGAGATGCATCGCATGATCTATATGCTTTAAGATTGCAGATAAGGCGTTATTCGTTTAAAATTTACATGTTTGAATTGGATCAAAAGCAATTAGCATTAAGATGTCTTCAGCAGATCTTCATAGTGGTTTTCATCGACGTTCTCGTTTAGAGCGTTTAGCTCATTTGTTGCAGTTGAATTTGATTGATCAAAATGAATATACAATATTGCTTCAAGCCGTTGAAGAGAGCTATTGTGAACAGGCAGATCAATTGATTGAAAATGTAATCGGTTGCTTTCCGATGCCTTTTGCGATCGTACCCAGTGCTGTGATTGATCAAACTGAACTCAGTGTCCCCATGGTGGTGGAAGAAACCTCAATTGTTGCGGCATTAAATCGTGTCTCTAAGCAAGTTCGAACATTTGGGCAATTGACCACACAGCAAAAAGGCCATGTTTCTATTGGTCAGTTGTATATGCCTCATGTCAAAGCCCTTGAGCGATTGACTCAACAATTGACTTTACATGAAGATCAGCTATTAAATGAATTAAACCAGGTTGTGCTTAAAGGGTTATCAAAGCGAGGGGGAGGCGCTAAAAAATTGATTGTAAGGGTGTTAGAGCCCTCTAAAACAGGCCAGTTACGCGCTGTAATTCATTTGCATTGTGATGTATGTGATGCGATGGGTGCCAATCTTATTAATATGGCGCTTGAGTATTTAAAGCCTAAAGTAGAAATCCTCACGTCAGAATCCATTTCAACGTGTATTGTGTCTAACTTATCAGATACGCAATTAACTCGAGCAACACTCAGATTAGAAGGCTTATCTGAATCAGTACGCTCAGCTATTTTGACCACAGCTGAGTTTGCAGAAATTGACCCTTATCGAGCAACAACCCATAATAAGGGTATTATGAATGCAATCGATGCCGTACTTATTGCCACTGGAAATGATTGGCGAGCGGTTGAGGCAGGGATGCATGCATATGCTGCACGTGATGGTCAGTATCGAAGTCTAACACAGTGGTATCATGAAGGAGATACTTTAGTAGGCATCTTGGAAGCGCCTATTGCTGTGGGTATTGTGGGGGGGATGACTACAACACATCCTATGGCACAGATTGCGTTGAAGCTACTTAAGGTCAACTCTGCTCAAAAGCTAGCACGTATCATTGCCGCGGTGGGGTTGATGCAAAACTTTGCAGCGATTCAAACATTATCAACAACAGGTATTGTTCAAGGGCATATGTCTTTGCACCTCAGTAACCTTATGATGGCGGCGGGTGTTGAGGGGCATGAACGTTCAACAATAGAGGCTCAATTGAAAACAACCTTAAGCACCACTGGCAAAGTCACTTTAAGTGATGTTCAAACGATTTTATCAACACTAAGATCCGATTCGAGTGAAAGTGACTCTAAATGAAAAAGGAATGAATGGCATGCAGCATCGGATACCACTACAAATTAACATTCCAACCAAAACATTCGTTTTAGGTGAGTATGCGGTTTTATTAGGGCAGCCCGCTTTGATGTTAGCGCATGAGCCTTTTTTCAGTGTGACGGTCAATCGAATCCATTCAGATGCGCCAGTACACTCTTCTTTTCACCCAGAATCACCTGCAGGACGTTGGGTTACTGAGCATCGTGATGCTTTTCAAGGGTTATGTTTGGATTTAAGTGATCCTTTAGGTGGCATTGGAGGATTAGGGCGTTCATCTGCAGAATTTATTGGGGTATGGTGGGCACTTCACCAGTTAAATGATTTGAGTGAATCCATAGAGCTTAAACAGCTTTATATGGACTACCTCAACTGTTCAAAAACTTCAGGCCAATTCCAACCTAGTGGAGTTGATGTGTTGACTCAATGTGTCGGTGGAGGTCTATTGTCAGCACAAGTTAAATCATCTCCTTCTTTTAAAAATATTCAAGTCCATCCACTGGAATGGCCTTTTGATTCAATGAAAATAATGTTAATG
Organism: Legionellales bacterium; assembly: GCA_002722995.1. GTDB lineage: Bacteria > Pseudomonadota > Gammaproteobacteria > Comchoanobacterales > Comchoanobacteraceae > UBA729. The sequence goes on from PBNF01000004.1 coordinate 3,348, forward strand.
CATACACAAACGCATTGCTCAACGGCTGAGCATGTCGCTACTTTAACCAAGATTCCCCAGGAATTATCGGACTCAACACATCAAGGTATTCAGGCTATTAAGGATAAGAGCCAATCAAAATTTTTATCAGCAATTGAATCATTTGTGCATGCTCAAGCCCTTGCCTCTCTAATCACCCCGGATGCTTTGAATTGGATTGATCAAATATCAGCGCTAGAAGGGGTGTATGGTGTTAAAGGGTGTGGTGCATTAGGCTCAGATGTCATGATCTTGTTTTATAACCCCCAGTTTGAATTTAAATTGATGCAAGCTTCTTTGTCGCTAGGTTTGTTGCCGATTGGAATTGATTCCAAGCAAACATCAGGGGCTTTTGTTCAGCCACTTCATCGTGGAACTCGGAGGGTTTGAATGTCGATCTTTTCACAACAAGGTTGTCCTATTCAGGTGGGTTTTAATTCAGGTTTAGTATGGGCCGAGGCACCTTCAAACATCGCCTTAATTAAATATATGGGTCAACGCTCGCAAGTAGATAAGCTCCCTGCTAATCCTTCATTGTCTTTGACACTGCCTGCGCATCGAGCGCGGGTTGAATTAGAGCCATCTGATCATTGGTCTTGGGCCCCGCTTAAATCATGGGGCTGTTATCAACTGTTGACAGAGTCGCAGCAAATACGTTTTATGGATCATGCTCGCTGGATGATGATGCATTTAGGAATTAACGAGCAGTACTGTATTCGCTCTGCAACAAATTTTGCGCCGATGTGTGGGTTGGCCAGCTCAGCTGCAAGTTTTGCGGCCTTGACGGCTGCAATTGTGGGTTGGGTGGAATCTGTCCATCATCGTGTGTTTAATGATTTAAACGAAGTGGCATCTTTGAGTCGACGTGGTTCAGGTTCATCGTGCCGTTCATTTTTGGGTCCTTGGGTTCATTGGTCTGATGATCAAATTGAAGCCGTTGAAGGGCCTGAGTGTCATCATCAATGTATTGTGGTTTCAGATCAACCTAAGGCTGTCAGTTCTTCTCAAGCGCACCAACAGGTTTTAAGCAGCCCAATGTTTAAGGGTCGTGCAGTGCGTGCGATCGATTGTTATACGGCGCTTCAGCAAGCATTTAAAGTGAATGATTGGAGGTTAGGTTACGAGCTCGTTTGGCAAGAATTTTGGGACATGCATACTCTATTTCATACGGCTCAGCCTTGCTTTCAGTATATGACAATTGATACGTTATCTGTGTTGAATCGAATTCAGGCGCATTGGTTTAAAACAGGGGATGGGCCTTGGGTTACATTAGATGCAGGTGCTAATGTGCATTGTTTATACCGGCCCGATCAATCAGTGCTACAATCAGAGTTCTTTCATCACTTTTCTAAACACTTTCAAGTGATTTAGCATGCAGGTATATTCAAGTTGCGGTAAATGGATTTTATTGGGAGAGCATGCGGTATTAAGAGGCTGTCCTGCTTTAGTGTTTCCCACTAAACAGTATCCACTAACTTTATCAGTTCAATCAAATCATTATGAACATAGTATTTTGATTGAACCAAATTTAGATCCATCCTTATCAAGCGTTACGCTTGAATTGTATTATGAAAGCCAGCGTTTGTTAGGTTTGCCTGAAATGAATGGTATTGAACAGGCTATCAGCTTATCAGGAAAGTTGCCGCCCGGTCAGGGGCTCGGTTTTTCTGCAGCATTGTGTGTTTTAGTGGCTCAGTGGGCCTGTGATCAAGTTTCGAACCCTTCTTTATCTGTATTGGAGTTAGCGCATCGTTTAGAGCACCGTTTTCATGGTCAAAGTTCAGGGATTGATATTGTAGGTGTTGCAAGTCAGATGCCTCAATATTTTGAAAGTATTCAAATGCACCATGATCTTGAGATGAGTTGGCGGCCTCAGTGGTATCTTAGTGAACCGAAAGGGCGGACATGCACGATTGATTGTGTTCAAAAAGTGAGTGATTGGCGGCATGCCTCACCTTTAGATGGGCAGCAAGTTGATGACATGATGCGTGAAGCGGTTGACCAGGCCATGAAGGCTTTGCAAGGTCATGCTTCTCAAGACACTTTTGATCAATTGGCACAAGCCATGCGTCTCGGGCAAAGGTGTTTCGAGCGTTGGGGGTTAGTGCCTCGTGAAGTAGAGTCTTCCATTCAAAGCTTGTACGATGCAGGTGCGGCAGCTGTTAAGTTAACTGGTGCAGGTGGAGCGTGTTGTCAAATTTCTTTGTGGCAGACAGCACCGCCTGTGTCATTGGCTTTAACGCCTTTATGTTGAGCGTTATTCATTTGAGTTCAATAAGGTTTTGTTGAGCGCTTGAATTAGGTCTGGTCAATATAAATGTTTGAGGCATTATGAAGTACAGCATCTGTGTATTAAAATATCTGTTGATCGAAATGATTCTGATTAGATTATTTTTCAAGGGTTCCATGAAGTTCTAAAAAATGATATATTGACCCTATTTTTAAAGTATTCAGATGAATAAACGAAGGAGTTTGTTATGCAGCAGGTTACCGCTCACTGCCATGTGGATTGTGATCGAACCACTCTTTTGAATTATAGTTTTAAACATCATGAAGGTGTTCATAGCGCCGAAGGCGTTTTAACAGTTGAAACAGGCACGCGCACAGGGCGTTCACCTCAAGATCGATTCATTGTTCAAGATGAGCTGACAAGGCATACCATCGATTGGGGCGGAACAAACCAGCCAATTGATCGTAGTGTATTGACTCAACTGTGGGCACGTGCGTTAAGTTATTTAGAAGAGCGTACTCATTTTATTAATCATTTGAGAGTCGGGGCTTCAGGTCAGTATGGTGTGCCTGTTAAAGTCACTGCAGAATATGCTTGGCATGCAGCCTTTGCTTTAAATATGTTTATAGATTCACCTTGGGTTCAAGCAGATCATGATCAGCATTGGTCTTTAATGAGCGTGCCCGGTTTAACGTTGTCCGGCGCTCAAGATGGTGTGAATAGCGATGGTGTTGTCATTTTAGATTGTGTTGAACGACGTATTTTAATCTGCGGTATACGTTATGCTGGGGAAATGAAAAAAGCAATGTTCACTGCATTAAATTACCACTTGCCTGATCAACAAGTGTTGCCGATGCATTGTGCTGCAAATGTTGGAGAAGATGGAAGCAGTGCTTTGTTTTTTGGTCTTTCAGGAACAGGAAAAACAACACTTTCTTCAGATCCAGCGCGTCAACTGGTTGGAGATGATGAGCATGGTTGGAGTGATTCAGGCGTATTTAACTTTGAAGGTGGGTGCTATGCTAAATGTATCAACCTATCTCAAGCCAATGAACCTGTAATTTGGGATGCGATTCGACCTGGCGCTATCATGGAAAATGTTATCCTCGATTCAAATGGATATCCTGATTTTACCGATGTATCTAAAACTCAAAATACACGTGTGAGCTACCCGTTGTTTCACGTGAAACGTCGCGTGCTTGAATCTCAAGCGGCACCTCCTAATGCTGTGATTTTTCTTGCATGTGATTTATATGGCGTGTTGCCTCCAGTGTCGCTATTGTCTATAGAGCAAGCAGCTTATTATTTCCTAAGTGGTTATACTGCATTGGTGGGTAGTACTGAAATGGGGCAGTCTGCCGAAATTAAACCGACATTCAGTACTTGTTTTGGTGCGCCGTTCTTTTCAAGGCCTCCCCAAGTGTATGCTGATCTTTTGATGCAGCGATTAAATGAAACCCAAGCACAAGTCTTTCTAGTGAATACAGGCTGGCATTGTGGAGGATATGCATCCGGTGGGCAGCGATACTCAATTACAACAACACGTGCGATTATTCACGCAATTACAGCGGGTGTGGATGTTGCTCAGACTCAGGTGTTTCCAAAGTTTAATTTCAAAATTCCAAGTCTTTTGAAAGGTGTTGAATCAGCGTTATTAGACCCTCGGCGTCAATGGTCAGATGAAAGCGCTTATTGGGCTTCTGCGCACTCACTTATCGAGGCATTTCAGTCAAATTTTAAGCGTTTTTCAGTCAGTGATGCAATTATTAAATCAGGCCCCACTCAGTGAGTTGTTGATATGAAATGCTTTGATTATTTAAACAGTTCAAACAGGAAGATAGACTCATGAGTTTGCAGCTAGAACGTTTTGCTTTTTTAGGTGGGGGGCATATGGCCCAAGCCTTAATTAAAGGTCTTGTTTTGGGAGGAGTGCAGCCACAGCAGATACATGTTTTAGACCGTAATGCAGATAAATGTGCTTTATTCAGGTCTGAATATTCAGTTGGAGCAACGCATGACCTTAAGACAGTTTTAAATGGTGCAACAACCCTGATCATTGTTGTTCGGCCGAATGATGTTAAGCCCTTATTAATGGATATTGCTCAACTTGAAGGCCCCTCGCGAAGGATTATTTCATGTGCTTCAGGTTTAACTTGTGAGCAACTCCAAGCTTGGCTCAACCCTCAGCAACACACTATTATTCGGGCAATGCCAAATCTGCCAGCCAGTGTTCAGTCAGGCATTACGGCTTTATATGCTGATGACGACGTATTGGATCAAGATCGAGTGATTGCTGAAAATCTGATGCGTTCTGTAGGCAGTGTTTTTTGGATTAATATTGAAGATCAGTTACATGAAATCACGGGCGTCTCGGGTAGTGGCCCAGGTTATGTTTTTCGTTTGATGGATGCAATGACTCAGGCTGCAGTTAAGTTAGGGGTGCCGGAGGCTCAAGCCCGAATGTTAGTTGTCAGTACTTTCTTAGGTTCAGCTCATCTTGCTTTGGCACACGCTGAGCCGCTGTCTGAACTATGCCAAGCCGTTTGTGTGAAAGGCGGTACAACTGAACGAGGCATTGATGTGTTTAACCGTCATGATGTGGATGGGTTATTTGATGCAGTGCTCAAGGCAGTGGTTGATCGATCACGTGAACTGCATTAGTGTATAGAGATCTTAAACCTTAAGGAGTATTTATAATGGGGCAGTTACTCGAAGTGACTACAGATGCGTTTGAAGCAGAAGTGCTACAATCTGAAACACCAGTTTTAGTTGATTTTTGGGCGCCATGGTGCGGTCCATGCCGTATGATCATGCCTATTTTAGAAGAAGCCAGTGAGGCGTTGTCCAAGGTTGCGCGCATTGTGAAGGTTAATGTAGATGAAGAGCAAGCATTAGCGGTTAAATACGGTGTGAGAGGCATTCCTGCTTTATTGTTATTTCGTGATGGACAGCTGGTTGAAAACAAAGTAGGTTCTTTGTCTAAACAACAAATTATTGACTTTGTCAATGAGTCTTTATCTGAAGATTAAATGCAAAGTGATTTAAAATGCTTTGAAAGCTTGAAAAAGTATCTTTTTTTGTATAGACTCATGGATCATCAGTTTTCGATGCAAATATCATGAATTTGCTTTGAGACCATTAATTTAAAACCTTATTTTCAAGTGAGTTCCAACTCAGTTGGAGTATTCTCATTGACTTGAAATCTTCTAAATATTTAGCATTAGCAAATGAGTGAGTTTTCATATGAGTGAAAAGAGTTTAAGAGAGCTTAGAACGCTGAGTGTTCCAAATTTAGTTGCAGTTGCTTCTGAGGTCGGTATTGAGCAAGTGCCTCGCCGTAAGCAAGACATTTTGTTTGCTATTTTAAAACGTTCTGCAGATCAAGGCACTGCACTATTTGGTGATGGGGTTTTAGAAATCATGCAAGATGGTTATGGGTTTTTAAGGTCTGATGTTGATTCATATTTGGCAGGGCCTGGAGACATTTATATTTCACCCAGCCAAATCAGACGTTACCACCTTAAAACAGGCGACTCTATTGAAGGTAAAATTCGGCCACCTAAAGAAGGTGAGCGTTACTTTGCAATGTTAGAGCTTTTAAAATTAAATGGTGCCAAAGCACAGCCCAATAAACGTCGAGTAGATTTTGAAACACTTACACCATTGTTTCCTCATGATCGCCTGCGTCTAGAGCGACAAGATGGTTCAACCCATGACATTACACCTAGAATTATCGATTTAGTTGCGCCGATGGGTAAAGGTCAGCGAGCACTCATTGTGTCCCAACCTAAAGCAGGTAAAACCATGATGCTCCAAAATATTGCTGAATCGATTACCGCAAATCATCCTGAGTGTAAATTAATTGTATTGCTCATTGATGAGCGACCTGAAGAAGTCACTGAGATGCAGCGTTCAGTGAAAGGTGAAGTGGTGGCCAGTACTTTTGATGAAGCCACCAATCGGCATATTCAAGTTGCAGAAATGGTCATTGCAAAAGCTAAGCGTTTAGTTGAATCTGGGCAAGATGTTGTTGTGTTGCTCGATTCAATTACACGATTGGCTCGTGCCTATAACACAGCAACACCTTCATCTGGGCGTGTTTTGAGCGGGGGAATTGATGCGAATGCTTTGCATCGACCTAAGCGCTTTTTTGGTGCAGCTCGAAATATTGAAGAAGGAGGGAGTTTAACGATCATCGGAACAGCTTTGATTGATACTGGCTCGAAAATGGACGATGTTATTTATGAAGAATTCAAAGGCACTGGTAATTTAGAAATTCATTTGCAACGATCAATGGCGCAGCGGCATATTTTTCCTGCAATTAACGTGTTAACATCAGGAACACGTCGTGAGGATTTAATCACCACTGAAGAAGAGTTAAAACGGTTATGGGTTTTACGAAAGTATTTACAAACCATGGAAGACTCTGCTTCAACAGAATTCTTGATTGATCGATTTAAACAACATAAAACCAATGCCAAATTTTTTGATGCAATGAAAAGTAATTAGTGTTTAATTGATTATTACAGTATGATGATTGGAGATAGTTGTTTAAAATGAAAAAAGTTATGTGTTAATCGTATAGGTTTTTATAGGGATATAGGTGTTTAGATATGCTAGAAGCAAGAAAGCATTGTGTTCATCTTAAGATAAGTGCTAAAAGTATTAAAGAACGCGAGGCTATTATAAAGAAGCTTGTTGCTGCTTTTCAAAAATATTACCCTGGGATTCAAAATGGATTACCTGGTTTTTGGGAGTTTAGTATACAAAGATCGCTTGCAGAAGATACTCCTGAGCTCGTATATAATCCAGGATTCACGAGCGATGGAGCTGTTTTAGAAGTGATATTTGGGCCTAGTGTCAAAGTGGATGAACAGGGTGTCCTGTGTGTTTATTCAGCGTTGTATACAGCAGATCAATACATGAATGATGAAACCTGTCCGGAACATGCTACTTTTAAGGAAGGTATTTTCGAGTGGAAGCCTCACCCAAAAGTGGACATGCTCAGATTGACTCTTGAAGCAAACAAGGCGCTATTAAAAGATCGTGCCGAATCTTTATTGAAGTTGTTGGACGAACAATCTTTAACACCACAACAGCAAGTGCTTTTCGATGAAAAACGATTAGGGTTAGTTGTGTTTGCTTCTTCTATATTGGATGTTAACACAGTCTATTCACGCTCAGATTTAGCTCAAATTCAAGATAAGAGCTCTGAGCCAGTAGATCAAGTCCAAGACCAACTCCTTAACTGGATAGCTGATATTCTCAGGTCTATTATGCAAGACATCAATTTGAATCAATTTAACACATTCAGGGCTTTTGCTTATACAGTCAACATGGAGGGTGATCAATACAAAGGAAATAGACAAGAAACAGTCGTAAGCCGTGATGATCCACAAGCGTTTGATGTCTTATATCAATTGATTGATTGCTTATCATCTACCTCTAAACGTACTGCTGTACGTGATTTTGCTGTGATGCCCGCACCCGCACCTGTACCCCCCTCTGATGTGATGCCCGCACCCGCACCTGTACCCCCCTCTGATGTGATGCCCGCACCCGTACCCGCACCCGCACCCGCACCCGCATCTGTACCTGTTGATGGTGATTCTTTTAACCCTAACGGAAGTTGAGTCTAAATGTTATTAGATTGTTTTATTATTTTGCTTAAGTGGAGAATAGCGGTTATACGAGAGTTTTTAGAGATTATTCCCGAAAGTGAAATTCAATGTTTGATTCATTTAAAGCAACATCTTGTTGAGAGACAGCCTCTTAAAGGTGTACGTATACTGTTGAACACACACATTACTTTAGCGACTGTTGCATTGCTAGATGGGTTATTAGCGATAGGTGCGACGGTTGTGTTGACCAGTGCACCGGGTCTTGTGCAGCATCAGAAAATACGTAAAAAACTTGAATTAGTTATGGATTATGTGGAATTTAGTGAGATTTTAAAATATCACCAAGCTGATATGTTCGATTTAGCTTTAGATTGTGGTGGTTACTTGGTTGATTTAATTCAACCTAAGCTCGGATTGGTTGAGTTGACACATGTCAGTGATTCAATTTATAAAAATACGCGGTGTCCAGTGATTTCAATTGATAAAAGTCAAATTAAACACATTGAAACGATACTAGGGACCGGTTCAGGTTTTGGTTCTGCTGTCAAAAAATTATTGTTAGAAAAAAATGAAGAAATGACTCAACAATCCTATGTGATTTTTGGTTTTGGTAAAGTAGGCCGAGGCATTGCTTATGCCCTGACTAAAGCGGGTGTTTCAAAATCAAGCATTTATATAGTCGAATTATCTGAAATAAAAATCAAACAAATTGAACATTTAGGATTCAATGCATTCGGCCTCGAGAGGCACTTTAAACAGGTCCAGTTGATTTTAAAAACAGCTGATTGGGCGATCACTGCAACAGGTATTCAAGGCGCAATCACCCATTATTTTGACTCATCTGATTTTAATGCAGTGAAATATTTAGCGAATATGGGCACCTATGATGAATGGGGAGAGGCATTTACAAAACGTTCTATTCTCAATGCTAAAAAGCCTTTTAATTTTATGTTGAATGTTCCCACTCGCTTAATTTATTTAGACCCTATTTTTTCAACTATGATTTATACGTGTGTTGACTTAGTTGAGTCATCGGTGAAAGCAACAGATTCAGTGATGGGAGTGAAGGTGTCTATCCAGCAGAAAGTTTTAAATGACTGGATGCAGAATAACCCTCATTTTGATTCTTTCGAGGCCCTTCAGTTAGAGATAGAAGAAGTATCATGCTTACTTGCTTAGTTAAAACAAATCAGCAATTCATTATTCAATGGATTTCAGAGCTTAAAGATGACCCTCTGAATGTTTCACAGTGGTTTGGGAAATCGATTCATTTTTTTTTAGGGACAGTGCTTGCTCCCGCACAAGTCGGTGAAATTTTAAATGATTTACAACATCATCATGAAGCGCATTGGATAGGGGATACAATGCAAGTTAAAGCTTATCAGACTGAAATTGATAGAAAGCATGAATATACTTTTTTATTTCAAGATTTAACTGTTTTGCTCAAAAATTCTTATAATATTGAACGAGATTACTTAGAAAATGTTGTTCAATTCTCACCTGGCTTTATGTATCTAAAGGGCATTGATTTTAGATATTTAATGTGCAATAAAAACTTTTCAAAAGCAGCGGGCCTAAATTCACCTGAAGAAATTATTGGAAAAACAGATTACGATTTAGCATGGGGTGAAACTGAAGCTGATTTATTTCGAGAAGGTGACAAACAGGTGTTATCAGGCTTTGAAAAAATAAATTTTGAAGAGCCTCAATTACAATCTGATGGACAGACTAAAATAGTCCTTGCGAATAAAGTGCCTTTAAGAGATCGTGCAGGCAATATTATTGGTATTTTAGGAAATTATGTTGATATCAGCAATCGTAAAACTCAAGAGAAAACACTGATTCAAGCTAAAGAACAAGCTGAGCAAGCAGATCAAGTTAAAACAGAGTTTATTCGACACATGGAGCATGATATTCGAACACCTTTTTCTGGGCTTTTAGGTATGTCTGATCGTTTATTTGCTCAAGAAACTGACCCTGATAAGAAAAATGCTTTAAAAACAGTGCGAGAAAGCGCTAAACAATTACTATGTTATATGGATGATGTTTTAGATTATTCACGGACAGAATCTGGACTCATTCCTGTACAGCTGAAAAAGCTCAATGTTAGACATTTAATGGATCGAATTGTGGCTATAGAAAGCGCTATTGCCTCTGACAAGCAATTGACTCTAACCGCTCATTATGATGACCAAGTGCCTGAGGTTATTTTAGCAGACTGTTATCGAGTTGAGCGTATTCTGATTAATTTAGTGAGTAATGCTTTAAAATTCACTAAAAAAGGTTCAGTTGTTTTAAGTTTAAAGTGCATTAAAATCATAGATGAACGTTATGCTTTGATTCGTTTTATTATTGAGGATACAGGTATCGGAATTCCAAGTGATAAAATGACGTATATTTACCAAGAATTTTCGAGATTGAATCAACCTCATGCATCTGAATACCGTGGTACAGGGTTAGGCTTGCGTGTTGTGAAGCAATTTGTTTCAGATTTAGATGGTGAGTTAGATGCTCACAGTATCGAAGGTAAAGGCACAACTTTTTATGTAACACTTAAAACAAAAATACCACTGACTAACGATTTAATTTCTTAAAATAATTACGATTGTTTTTTAAATAAGATTTTAGAGTCGTTTGAATTAAGCGTTATGCGAAAGCTCTAAATTGATGTCTTTCTTATGATTGGCATGAAACAAAATGACGCTACAATGTGAGCCCGCAAGTTTTAAGTGTTAGATGCCTCTTGAGAAGTGTTTTTTATAAACCGTTAGAAGATTTTAGTCCGCCAAGTGATTGGATGCTTAATTTTGATTCAACATTGCGAGCGGTGATAAGATCGCTCAGTCAGCATGGGGCTTAAGCGCTGCTGTGAGCCATCATCGATCACTGCTTAATAGAAATATCTGAATGTTTGCCTAGGATTATTGTGTTCTAACCAATCCGTGTATGACAGTTAATATAAACCTCATCTTTCTATATTAAGCATAATTTACTTTATTTGGTTGACCTTCTAAGATGCTTCGCGCATGATAGCAGCATCTCATGGTGCACACAAAGGGGGTAATGTGCAACCTTGCGTTGATACGGTTAGACAGTTTTCACAGCTAGAAGCCAATGCATCACTTCCAAAAATAAGAGAGCGTGCTGGGATTATTATGCAGTTGAATATCCTTTTGAAAGGTTATTTAGATCGACTTAAACAAGAAGATATTGAGCTCGGCATTGATCCGATTAAACAACTAAACTCGGCAACAGATCAAAACCTTATACTTGTTTTGTCTGAAATTTGTGTCATTCAACCGGTGATTCAGCGATTAATTGATGAAATTGTGGCTCAGCATGTCACGCCAGAAGACTTAGATCGTGGTATTTTTACATGGCCTGCAGCTTTTAAAGAGAAACCCATTGTTTGGTGTTGGCAGTGGGGTGAAGCAAGCGTTCAATATTGGCGTTATACCCAAGATTCATTTGATTTAAGGCAAGAAATTGTTAAACTTCCCAAAATGGCTTTATTAGACTAAGGTTTAATAGGCTATTCTCTTGACTGAACGATAACTCAATCTGCATGACAGGTGACATCAATATGATCCAATTGGCAAATGCAATTCGTATTCTTTCAATGGATGCAGTGGAAGCTGCACGATCTGGACACCCCGGTATGCCTATGGGAATGGCTGATATTGCTCAAGTGCTCTGGTGCAATGTTTTAAATCATGCGCCTCAGGATCCTATGTGGTTAAATCGAGATCGTTTTGTATTATCAAATGGGCATGGTTCCATGTTGTTATATGCTGCTTTGTATTTGAGAGGCTATCCACTTACGCTAGATGATCTAAAGGCATTTCGTCAAATGGGGTCTTTAACACCAGGACACCCTGAGTACGCACCGGCATACGGAATTGAAACCACAACAGGCCCTTTAGGCCAAGGTTTTGCAAATGCAGTTGGGATGGCTTTAGCTGAGCGTATGTTAGCTGAACGCTTCAATCGACCTGATTTTGAGCTCATTGATCATTGGACGTATGTCATGTTGGGGGATGGCTGCTTAATGGAAGGCATTTCTCATGAAGTGGCTTCACTGGCTGGACATTGGGGTTTAGGGCGTTTAGTGGCCATTTGGGATGATAACGGTATTTCAATTGATGGGCCTGTTTCAGGATGGAGTCAAGATGATACTGTTAAACGATTTGAATCATATGGTTGGCAGGTAATTCAAGACATTGATGGACATGATCCTGATGCCATTCGATCTGCTTTTGCTCAAGCTCGAGCACACACGGATCAACCGACTTTATTATGTTGTCAAACACAGATTGGTTATGGATCACCTGCTTACGCTGGAACAGCTAAAGTGCATGGTGCCCCCTTAGGCCCTGATGAAGTTCAAGCGGCACGAAAAGCGCTGCGGTGGCCTAGTGCAATACCTTTTGAAATTCCTGATGAATGTTTAAGTGCTTGGCGTGCAGCAAATCCTTCTGGAGATCGATATGATCAATGGCAAAGCCTATGGAAAACCTATCAAGCAGAATATCCTGAACTTGCACAGGACTTAAAACAGGTGATCGATGGAGCTTTACCTGATAGGTTTGAATCGATTGCGCAAACAGTGATTGATCAATCAATTGAATCGGCACCTTGTGAGGCAACGCGACAATCATCGGGCAAGATCATTCAATCGTATGCACCCTATTTGCCTGAATGGATTGGTGGTTCAGCTGATTTAACTGAATCTAACTGTACAGCAATGCCACAAGCTCAGGTCGTTGGGCCTCATACCGTCGGGCAATATATTCATTTTGGTGTGCGCGAATTTGGCATGTTTGCCATCATGAACGGCTTAGCTTTATATGGAGGGTTTCGTCCATTTGGAGGGACTTTTCTCACCTTTTCTGATTATGGTCGTAATGCGATTCGTTTAGCTGCAATGATGTCTTTACCGGTTACATTTATTTTAACACATGATTCTGTTGCTTTAGGCGAAGATGGACCCACACACCAGCCTATTGAGCAGATTGCTAGTTTACGAGCCATGCCTGGGTTATCAGTATGGCGCCCTTGTGATGCGGTTGAAACATCAGTGGCTTGGGCATCTATTTTGAAAGCAGCTCAACCCAGCGCTTTACTATTAACTCGCCAAAGTTTACCAACATTGCCTGAGGCAAATACTCGCGCTCAAGAGTGTTCAAAAGGGGGGTATATTGCATATGAACCTCATTTTAATGCTGAGGTGATTGTAATGGCAACAGGTTCAGAAGTGTTGTTAGCTTACGAAGCTGCTTTACATTTTGAATCGAAGGGGGTTGGCGTGCGTGTGGTGTCAATGCCCTGTGTTGAGCTATTTTTAGAGCAGCCGATTGAGTGGCAAAACAGCGTGTTGCCACCAACGCTGCAACAGCGTGTTGCGGTTGAAGCAGGTGTTGCACAGCCTTGGTATCGTTTTGTGGGACTTGAAGGTTCTGTGGTTTCTATTGAAGGGTATGGGCATAGTGCGCCGGCTCAAATGGTTTTGGAAGCCTGTCAAATAACTACTCAAGCGGTGATTGATGCAGTGAAGATTCAACTCAATCGATCGCAAACAAATCAGGAGTGAAGGTCATGCCGATTAAAATTGGAATCAATGGTTTTGGACGTATTGGACGTGCTGTCTTAAGGGCTATTTTTGAATATGAATTACACGATACATTTGAGGTGGTGTGTATTAATTCAAATGGGGGAGAAGATGAAGATATTGTGACCGCCTTGGCGCATTTATTAAGTTATGATTCAGTCCATGGTCGTTTTAATGCTTCTGTGAGTGCAGATGAGGCTAATGGATGTATTCATGTGGATGAAAAAACGATACATGTAACCTCTAATTTAGCGCCTAAAACTTGTCTTTGGTCAGAATATGATGTGGATGTTGTCTTCGAATGTACCGGTCGATATACCGATCGCATGGGTGCAATGGGGCATATTACAGCAGGGGCTAAAAAAGTTTTAATTTCAGGACCTTCATCGGATGCCGAAGCCATGGTCGTGTTTGGTGTGAACCATGAAGTGATTCAACCGAATCACCAAATTGTTTCGAATGCGTCGTGTACAACAAATTGTTTAGCGCCTTTGATTCTGCCTTTGCACAGAGCATTTAAGATTGAAAGTGGCTTGATGACTACAATACATGCTTACACCAATGATCAACGTTTATTAGACACGCGGCACAAAGATTTTAGACGTGCACGGGCTGCAGGGCAATCTATGATTCCAACGCGGACAGGTGCAGCAAGTGCCATTGGACAAATCATTCCTGAATTAGAAGGGCGATTAATGGGGGGGGCGATTCGTGTTCCTCTTGCTAATGTGTCCTTGGTTGATTTGACACTATCCTTGTCCAAAGAAGTGACGGTGGATGAGATCAATGCCTCTTTACAATCTGAAGCTGAAGGCCCTTTAAAAGGCGTATTAGATATCAACTCATTGCCACTGGTTTCAGTTGACTTTAATCATCATCCGGCCTCTTCGATTGCAGATTTAACGCAAACAACAGTGATTGGACATACAGTGAAAGTTATGGCTTGGTATGATAATGAATGGGGTTTTTCATGTCGTATGCTCGATACGGCACATTATATGATGATGCCTGATGCAATATCTTGATTTTAATACAATCGATTGGTCTGGACGCCGTGTTTTAGTTCGGGCAGACCTGAATGTTCCTATGAGCCCTTCGGGTGATATTTTAGATCAGACCCGACTCATTGCGATACTCCCAACGCTCAAAACTATTTTAGCCTCTGGAGGGTTGATCACTTTAGTGTCACATCGGGGGCGACCGACGGCAGGTCAATTCAATCCAGATTTAAGTATGGCGCCATTGAGGCCAGTTTTGATGAAAGCGTTAGAATGTGAAGTTGAGTGGTGCCCGCATTGGCCTTATTCACAGCCTAATTTTAAAGAAACCTCAATTGCTTTAGTTGAAAATTGTCGTTTTTTAAAAGGTGAAACCACAGGTGATACTAAACTATCTGCTCAAATGGCTCAGTTACAAGATTATTATGTGATGGATGCTTTTGGTTGTGCACATCGCCAACACGCTTCGGTAGCAGGCATTGCTCAATCACTCAATCACGTGTGTTTGGGGCCTTTGATGCAAAAAGAATATACGATGTTAGATCGTTTGAAAGAAGGGCAGCATCGACCGACGCTATTAGTGGTTGGCGGAGCTAAGATTGCTTCTAAACTATCGGTGATAGAATCATTATCACCCCATATTGATGCAGTTTTGTTTGGTGGGGGCGTTGCAAATACTTGTCTGGCGGCTCAAGGCTTCCAAGTGGGCGCTTCCTTGATGGATGAAGGGCATCTTGATTCAGCTCAAAACCTATTCTCTCAGTTGAAATCTCGGCAAGTTAAAGTCTATTTGCCTGATGATGTTATGGTAAAATCTGATCTCATCAAACCTGTACATTCACTATTATCGGATGAGGCTATATTTGATATTGGGAACAAGACGCAATCAACTTATCGATCACTCATTTTAAACGCTCAAACTGTCATTTGGATGGGACCATTAGGCTGGTATGAGCAACCACCTTTTGATCAAGGTTCTCAAAGCATTGCACAAGCCATGATAGACACTTCTGCCTTCACTGTTTTAGGGGGTGGAGATACCGTAGCTTGTTTCAATCATTGTTTTCAAAATGCTTTAAATTCCGTGAATTGGATCAGTACTGGAGGTGGTGCTTTTTTAGCGGGTTTGGCTGGGCAGTTGGTTTTTAAACAGTAAGGATTGATGTATGGAAAAACGAACTAAAATCATTGCAACATTAGGTCCTTCAACAGATGATCCAGGTGTGCTCTCCGATTTAATTGCATCAGGGGTGGATGTTGTTCGTTTAAATTTCTCACATGGAGATGTTGCTTCACATCGGCGTCGTGTTCAGAATGTTCGAATGTGTGCTCAATCACAGAATCGGGTCATAGGTATTTTAGCTGACTTGCAAGGCCCTAAAATTAGAATTGGGGCTTTTCAATCAGGATCTGTGATGTTAACTGAAGGTCAAGCCTTCAGGCTCGATTCACGGTGTGAAAAGGCCCAGGGAGATGAATCTGGTGTTTTCTTAGATTATTCAGCACTGGCTGACCAAGTGAACATCCATCAGCAGTTATCATTATCTGATGGAAAAATTATCTTGTCGGTGACGGCCTGTTCTCCCGGAGTGGTTGATACTATTGTGATTACAGGTGGAGAGTTAAAGGATCATCAAGGGATTAATCTGGTTGGTGGAGGGCTTGCTTCAGGGGCTTTAACCGATAAAGATCGTTCAGATTTATCCATAGCTTGTGAGTTATGTGTTGATTATATTGCGTTATCTTTTGTTAAAGATGCACAGGATATCCTCCAGGCTAAAGCATTGATTCAATCATCACGCAGCGAAGCGCATGTAATTGCAAAAATAGAGCGGCTTGAAGCGCTATCACATATTGAGAGCATTCTAAATGTTTCAGATGGATTAATGGTCGCTCGAGGTGATTTAGCGGTTGAAGTGGGTGATGCTGAAGTGCCTGCAATACAAAAACAGTTAATTCATCAAGCAAAAGCGGCAGCAAAGCCTGTCATTGTTGCAACTCAGATGATGGAGTCGATGATTCATGCTTCAACTCCCACACGGGCTGAAGTTTCTGATGTAGCCAATGCTGTTCTAGAGGGTGCTGATGCGGTGATGCTCTCAGCGGAAAGTGCAACAGGGGCTCACCCAGTGGGTGCCGTCAATGCTATGGTTCGAGTGTGTTTGGCGGCTGAATCACATCAACCCACACGTTCAAAATTATTAATGGACAAAGAGTTATCTAGAACAGATGAGGCAGTGGCAACAGCTGCAATTTTTACAGCGAATCGACTCGATATTCAAGCCATTGTTGCTTTAACAGAATCTGGGCGTACGGCATTATGGATGTCGAGCATTCAAACTAAAATGCCCATTTATGCTTTAAGCCGTCATGACCGAACTTTAGGGCAATTGGCTTTATATCGTGGTGTTCATCCTATTTATTTTGATGTCATGCCACTTAACGTGCACGTTTTAGGAGAACAGGTTATTGAAGCGCTTAAAGCGCAGGGTTGGCTACATGTGGGGCATCGAGTTATTTTAACTCAGGGGGATCATTTAGGTGAAAGTGGGGGGTCAAATACCATGAAAGTGCTTGATGTTGCTTAAGTTTTAGTTTAAAATCTTTTGTTTTTATATTTAATAGTACGAAATGAAAAATTATATTGAACGATGCATTAGCAGCACAAGTGCTCAGAGTTATTCTAGCAACAGAGAAGACATCATTGCTCGTGTTATACTATCTATTCAAGGTATGTCATCAAATCATCAGGAGGTTTTTGATAAAGTATTGAGCCATGCAAGCGCTCCAGGGGCTTATCTGTCTTTAATGACTGTCTTTTCATTAGTCGAATCTTTGCAAGCATTTTCATTGTCATACTCTGATGACATGAGTCAGCTATCCCCAGATTTTGATACACTCCTGATTCATTTGTTGGATTTGTCTCCAAGTCAGTGTCTCGCGCATATGATCCAGGCGGCTGAAGAAGAAGTCGCTCATCAGATGAAACAAGGGATCCCGGTAGAGTGCATTGTTGGATTATATGATTCTAACTTAGCGTGGCTCAAGCAGAAGATTGATTACAAACGATTACTATTGAAGTTGTCAAAATCACCTACACCAATGGATGATTCAATATTGTTGGAGTATATGGTGCGTGTTGAAAAACATGTATTAACTTTAATGCAAGATGAATCTTTAACCCCATGTCGAATTCGTCACATTGAAAACTTTAGAGACAATTCAACCTTAATTGCACGTTTATTTTTAAGGGTTGATAGAGGAGTGATCGGCTCGAAGAAACGATGGGCTTTAACTCAGGTCATTTTACAGTTTAAAGTCAATTCTGATATTGAAACAAGAATAATGAGAGCGATTCAGGCATTGAAATCGAAATGGATGCTTTTATTCACCCATGCACTTTATGAAGCTTGTAGGCCCAATCAAAGACAAGATGAACGCTCCTATTTAGAAGAAATGATCAAACAAGATCAGTCTATCACTCTGACCTCTGAGGAAGCTTGTCAGTGTTTACTGTTAGAGCCTTGTACTCAATTATTATTCGATCTTTCAAAGAAAGAATCTTTGGATGTAGTACATTATTGTGCCATTGCTGGGGTGATGCCTTCACCCCAAAAGATAGATGAATTTTGTTTACAGCACCGAGCAGCCAGCGTGCGAGGCAGTGATAATATTCAATCTAATGTAGCTTTTCTAACTCGACTCAGTAATGGCCGGAAATGTTTTATGAATCAGGAGTATAATAAAGATTCATTGCTCTTAGACTTTAAATCATCATGCTCAAGTTTAAGCAATTTACAGAATTACTTGTTATCTAATCAAATGATGCTTAAAAAGCAGCAATGTTATACAGATCCAACATTTTGTGTTTGGTATCAAGGTGAATTATGGTGGGTTTTAAAATTAAATGATATACAAGATCCAGGCATTCAATCAATCTTGAATCAAGCTTCACTCGCTGTGGTGTCTCATGAGGATCCTAGACTAACGTGTGCTTCGGGCCCTCTTAAATTAAAAGAGCTAGAATCCTCAATGGTTCAACGAGCATTCATCGAGCATCGGCATGATTCGCCTCAAGCACAACGCCAATTTGATCAATGGTTTGGTTTAACCCTTCAGACGAACTGATCGAGTGTATGGAGAGAGGGGTTGAGTTTTAGTTCTGATCATTCTGGGCTCAATGGAGTGTATGGAGCCTATCTTTGATAAAAGAAGTCAGTTCTAGGTCTGAGTGGCTCAATATTTAAAGTATGTAGACAGATCCATTATTCAATACTCAGTTCATTCAAATTCATTTGAGCGTTGATGGATCTTCTTCATAACAAACATTGGTTGATGAGGCCTGCCTATTTCATCATCTAATGCTGACTGGGTGTTGCCTGTATGATGATTGTGCCCTCGCTTTAAATGTTTAAAAAAGGTGACAAGCTTTCAATAAACTATCTAGTCTAGGGCCTAACAACTCAGGATGCTTTAATCATAGCTTTTGAGCTGAATCCTTTGAGATAAATGATGAAGCCATGCTGTGCTCCAACTTAAATCAATTGATCAAAGATTCAATTAGGCATTGATTTAAACCTTGTGTAAGATAAAAGTTGAGTGACAGCAAAAGAGGTGATTATGTCTGATTGGGTCACAGTGCTTTATCTGTGTGGTATGGGGCTGGCGGGTTGGTTGATGTACCGACAGATTAAGCAACACCCTGAATTGTTTTCTTCTGAAAATTTAATTAAAAGTTCAAATGTATTGGCTGTCTTAGCATTAGCGTTGATCGCTTTTATAGGGCTTGTTGTGATTGTGTTACGCAACGGATGAAAAAACTTGCGACTTCTTGCTTCGATGGGTAGGATGTGGGTGAATCGATATACGAGCTTGAATGAACTATGGCACAGCCGGTTTTTTTTGATTTGATTGGCGCTTCTCCATTTGATGCCCTTCGGCAGCATATGCAGCTTGCCCTTCAGTGCACAAATACATTGCCTTCTTTTGTCGATGCAATGCTTGCCGAGCAATGGACTGACATAGACCGCATGTGTGACACGATTCGTCAATTAGAAGCTCAAGCCGATGATCTTAAGCGTAATATTCGTTTAAGCCTACATAAAGGTCTTTTCTTGCCAGTGCCCCGAGTTGAAATCTTAGGACTCATTAAAGAGCAAGATCGCATCCCTAATTTAATCCAAGATTTTACTATTATGGTTGTAGAGCGCAAATTGGTCTTGCCTCAAACTGTACATGAATCTTTTAAGGTATTTGTTGTGCAGGCCGTTCAAACTTGTCGTTATGCGCATGAAGCCATTGAAGAACTTTCTGTTTTTTTTGACAGTGGATTTAGTGGAAATGTTTCTGATTTGTTAGAAAATATGCTTTCAAAAGTTGCACAGATGGAGCATGTTGCGGATACTGGAGCGGTCAGTGTACGGCGTGAGTTATTTAAACTAGAGCCTACGCTTTCAGCAATACATGTGATATTTTTATACGAAATCGTCCGGCTAGTGAGTGCACTTGCCGATGCCGCCGAATCGATCAGTGATCGATTATTACTAATATTAGCCCATGATTAATGATGATGAACGTAGATCAAATCTATAACGCTGTAACAGAGGCTGTTCAAGCAAAATTTGGAGCATTTGAAGCAGAGTGTGCTGTTGTATTGGGTTCTGGTTTAGGTGATTTTGTCGATCAGATCACTGAATCAGATTATTTGAATTATTCAGATATTCCCTTTTTTAAAAAAACAACCGTACAAGGACATGCGGGTCGCTTATGTGTGGGGTTGTTTCAAGGGCAGCCCATTGTGTGCTTACAAGGGCGACCTCATTGGTATGAAGGGGTAACAGCGGAAGTATATATTGCTTTAATTGCTGCAGTTAAAGCTTGCGGAGTGAAGACTTTAGTTGTAACCAACGCCGTTGGAGGTATTCGTTCAGACTTAACTGTAGGGGATGTGGTGTTAATTGAAGATCATATTAACCTTCAAGGGCGTCATCCTCTAGTGGGTTTAACACCTCCACCCTTTATCAGTATGGATAGTGCTTATGATGTTGAGTTACGAGAACAGTTTATTCAATTAGCACAGGCAGAACAGTTACCACTTAAAAAAGGCGTTTATTGTGGTGTTTTGGGACCCAGCTTTGAAACGCCTGCAGAAATTCAAGCCTTTAAATCAATGGGAGCTGATTTGGTCGCTATGTCGATGATTCCTGAAGTGCTGACAGCACGTTACTTTGAGTTGCGAGTTTTAGGGCTATCCATTGTGTCCAATCCAGCAGCAGGTCTTTCTCAACAAACCTTGGGTCATGATGTTACCTTAGCAGGTGTCCAAAAAGGTTCAAAGCAACTTTTACAATTGCTCACAGCTTTTGTGAAGGGGAAGGAATGAACTCAGCTTGTTTTTTTAAACAATGCAAGGCTTAGGGGCTTATATGATCATCGATCATCATCTATTGCTCATGGGGATCACCCTCTTTTTCGGCTTGATTATGGCCGGTGCTGTTGGGGCAAATGATGTTGCCAATGCAATGGGTACCTCCGTGGGTGCTAATGTTCTAACATTGCGTCAAGCTGTTGTGATCGCTGGTATATTTGAAGCTTTAGGCGCCTTATTGGCCAGTGGTCAAGTGAGTCAGACATTATCTCACGGAATCATCGATGTCACGCAGTTTGTTTCCATGCCAGGTTTATTGGTTCTAGGGATGATTGCAGCATTAATCGCAGCGGGTGGATGGCTGGTGATTGCAACAGTTTTTGGATGGCCTGTTTCAACAACACACGCGATTGTAGGGGCTTTGATTGGTTTTGCAGCAGTGTGTATTGGTGTCGAGCATGTCCACTGGAATGTGGTCGTTCATATTGTGCTCAGCTGGGTTTTAACACCTGCTATTGCAGCATTAGGGGCATACTTGCTATTTATTTCAGTTCAAAAAGGCATTTTATCTGCGGTTAAGCCCTATCGTGCTGTCTTGAGGTATATGCCGATATACATTTTTTTAGTTGGCATGGTCGTTATTTGGGTCACTTTATCTCAAGGGTTGAAGCCCATTGGATTAAATTTTAATTTAAAAAGTACCTTTTTAATCAGTGTGACTCTGAGCGTATTGTTTTCTTGCATTGGACTGTATTGGATGAAGCGAATATTGGGTAAAGCTCAGCTTGATTTAGAGACGACTTTGGTGAATTTTAAGGTGCTTGAACAAGCTTTCGGTGTCTTAGCTGTTTTTACGGCATGCGCAATGGCTTTTGCGCATGGTTCAAATGATACCGCCAATGCAATCGGACCCATGGCAACAGTGTATCATTTATTGGCGAAAGGTGGGCAGCTACATGATGCCATTCACTTGCCGTTTGGTTTGGTGATCTTAGGGGCTGTAGGGGTTGTGTTAGGGCTTGCTATTTATGGGTATCGTGTGATTGCGACCGTGGGAGAACGCATCACTGAATTAACCCCAAGTCGAGGTTTTGCTGCACAACTGTCAACGGCGACCACTGTCGTGGTGTGTTCAGGCTTGGGCTTGCCTGTCTCAACCACGCAAATTTTAATTGGTGCTTTGCTGGGCGTTGGGCTTGCTCGAGGGATTGCTTCAATCAACCTGAGGGTTGTTAAAAGTATTTTGATCTCCTGGGTGATTACATTGCCCATGAGTGCAATATTGTCGATTGCAGCCTATTATGTGCTGCTGTGGAGCTTTAAATCTATTGATTTGAGCGCACATTTGTTTTAAATTGAATAATGTTTTTAAATAGAGGCTTTTGATGTTCAAATCACTTAAAGCATGGCTCAGTTTTGAAAAAATGGCTGTGCCGCCCTTAATTAAATTTTTATTTTATGTGTCAATTTTGATTGCTGTAGGTTTTTCGATATTTAAAATATACCATCACGCGTTTTTAGATGCGATCGTACAGCCTATACTCTTTTTATTGGTGTTTAGAATAGTGTTTGAAGTGCTCATCATTCAGTTCAAACAATATGATGCCCTTAAATCAATCCTCAGTCGGTTAGATGATTAGATGTTAAGTGATTATTTAACGCGCTGTTGGGATTGTTTTTTATTTAGACGGTTTTTAGGACCTTACCTATTACAAGCCAGTTTTTGGTTGACTACCTTAATTTTTTTATATGATGCTGTTTTATTTTCATTTCACCCTGAAATGACTGTTTATTCTAAAAGTGGTGTTGAAGCGGTGTTGAGGCTCTCTGGTGTTGTGATCATTTTAAGGGTGCTGGTTGAGTTAAGCCTAATCAAGTTCAAGCGCTATGAAGTAACCTATTCTATTGCCATGCGGTGTGGGCACTTATCAGACCTTGCTTTGCGGAATCAACTCAAGGTTAAATGTCCTAATTCAATTAAAAAGGGTCTCGAATTATGGGTCTCATCCTGTCATATGTGGTTAGTGCCGCTTGTGATTGTTGTGTTTTTTTATTATGCAGTAGGCGTGATGCTTATGGACGTGATTCATTATCATCATTTACCTCTTCTAACGATAGATCCTAAGACGCATCGTGAAGTATTTTCCTTAGGTCATGAGCAGTTCAGTCCGCTTCATATGCTTGCTTGGTTAAGTTTAAAAGTCAGCGAAGTTTGGTTAAGTCTTCTTGGTATGAAGGAAGTCCCATCAGGATTGTTGGCTCGACCAGCATGGATACAGTTGTGGGGGCTGGTGATGCATGTATGTGTTTTAAGGCTATTGATGGAGCAGCTGGTGCTTCATTTTAGACAATATCGACTCTATCAGCTGATTGAGCGATCTATTCGTGTTGTATAAAACATCACTTGCTTCAAAGCCTACTTTTGATGAAAGAGAGAGTGGTTTAGTTTGCTCAAAGTGTTGATTCGAAATGAGTTATCAAGTTTTCTATTTTTGATGATTTATAGTTTATATTTTTAAATTAAAATCATATGTATTCATGAGCGTGATATTTTTGTATGTCTATTTATATTAAGCTTGATCCTGTAGAAAAGAAATGGAAACGTCCGTGTTACGTCTCAATCCATGAGACAATCCCTGATAAATAGTTTCGACGAATTATCCTATCAAATGATGTGTATTAAGCTCAATAATCAATTTTTATATTCAGTCTTTCTGAGGCTTTTTTTTATTTAAATTATAAGCACATAGTTTTTTTGTGCTTAAAAAATACAGTCAATCTCTCACAAGTATAAAGTGAAATATATTGTATTTTAATGGGAGGGTGCTATATTATAAACTCATTTTTTAGATTTGATTAAGTTCAATGATTGTTATGGATCTGAATTCAAGGAGAGATAAAATGAAACAAGCTTCATTGGATGAAATTGACCCTTCGTTACTCCATTCTGCAGCCGTAATACGTCATACTTCAGGTGATATTACAACAGGTATTACTTTCCAAGTTAAGTTTGAACAAACAGAGAAGGGTGCCCATGCTGTAGATCAGTTGATGGAGATATGGAAAAGTCAGGTTAGATCAGTTTTTTCAGGAAATATAGATGCAATGTTTTTGAAGGCGAATAAGCATACCATTCATTGTCGTGCCTCTACTAAAAAATTTTTTCCTACTCATGGTACTTTTCTTGCACTGATAGATTACAATGCTGCTTCGAATGCACCTGCTATACCAGAACATTGTCGTTGGCGCTCAGGTGCAAGCAAGATGGCCCCTCATTTAGGTTCAGAGAGTGAACTAGATCCTTTGATTGAAATATCTTCTTTGATTGAAGCAGTTAAATGCTTAGAGCCATTAGTGTGTGTGCGTTTCTTTTTAAAGGCTTTGTACCCTGAGACATTACTTCAAACCTGGAGTCAAGATGCTGTTTTAAATGAACGAGGCACTTATAGCTTAGGAGTTGCCTATCATGCGGTCGATAAAACAGCTATGAAACAAGCTAAAAAAGCGTTAAACAAAAGATTCAAAATTCGAATGCTAAGGAATGATGCTTGTAATTTTTATGAAACGTTTCAGCGTTTTGTTGAAGAAGGTCTATTTTCATGGATTCAAGACTCTGAGTGTGATTTAACCCCTGAGCCTGAATGTGCTGAATCCGTCCCCCCCATCACTTCTCAATCGATTGCTCTTGAACCTGAGCCTGAGCCTGAGCCTGAGCCTGATGAAATGTCACCTTCTGAAGCCGCCCCCCCCATCACTTCTCAAGAGCTTGATACTTTATCACTGAGGTTACCTAGACGACCCGAATCTGTTCATTCATCTAGGGTGCCTGAATCCTCTCATTCTGCGAAAAACTCAACTTAAATGATGGTATAGGTTTGAGCATCATGTGTTTAAAAGTTTTTTATTGATGATGAGAGATATCTGAATGACGGTGTAGTTAAGTCTTTTGAGTCATACAATCGTAACGTTTAAGATTTGACCTTAATCACTCAGTTCATGGGTTTAATGATAGAATAAATGTGTAAGGTTTAACTCAATTTAGGCTCAATGATTTGATCGGGTTGTTTTGGAGTCCATACTGGGTATTTATTCATGATGTTAGACCGTTCTAAAAGTGTGTCCC
Organism: Legionellales bacterium; assembly: GCA_002722995.1. GTDB lineage: Bacteria > Pseudomonadota > Gammaproteobacteria > Comchoanobacterales > Comchoanobacteraceae > UBA729. Next base: position 28,313 of record PBNF01000004.1, read on the forward strand.
AATGTTGAAGCCAACACTTTAATGAAGGAAGTGACAATGTTTCAAACCACTGAGGGTCAGCAATTCGGGTTTGTCGGATCATGGGAAAAAGCGCGCAATCAAGTGCTGAAGGCGCATCACTCTCTAGGAAGGGGTGTTGTGTCAATGCTTGATTCCATTCAATTAATGAGGTTGTTAAGGTTTGAATGTCTGTGGGTTGAGTGCCACCAGGGGTTCGGTCAGGGTATTTGAATCGATTTAAAGCGGGTATGTAATGGGTGTGTAAGTGTTGTAAAGTTAGATGTGAGGTGAGTTGACTCGGTTTTAATGTGGGCGTTAAAGCATGCTCAATGGCCCACTCAACAATCAATAAACTTTCATCAATAATATCACCCGAAGGTAGCTGTAGAACGGGAACAGTGCCTTTGGGGGATGTGTCTAAAAAAATTGGAGCTTTGTTTTTTAGATCAATTTCTCTGAGGATATATGTCAGGCCTGAAAGTGCTAAAGCAATACGAGCACGCATGGCATAAGGGCAACGGCGAAAAGAGTATAAAATCAGATGATTATTCATGCGCTAAATGTGTTTTGCCTCGAGCGCGAGCTAATTGGATCTGCTTGTGTCGTTCTGCAAAGCGTCCCTTTTGAACTGAGGATGTTTTTTGATGACAATATGGACAACAAACTCCTTGAACCGTCACAGGATGAGAAGCTTCTTCAGGTGTGAGGGGTTCTCTACAGCCATAACACTGGGTGTAAGCGCTGGGTTTGAGGTGTTGATCGACAGCAACACGTTCATCAAATACAAAACAATCCCCCTCCCACAAGCTATTTTTAGAGGCGGTGTCTTCAATATATTTCAGAATGCCCCCCTTAAGATGGTAGACTGTTTTAAACCCTTCATTCAGCATAAAGGATGAAGCTTTCTCACATCGAATTCCACCTGTGCAATACATGGCAATTTTTGTTTTTTTGTGTGATTTGAGTTGGGTTCGAACATATTCTGGAAAATCTCTAAAATTTTGAGTCTTAGGGATCATCGCATCTTTAAATTGGCCAATGCGTGTTTCGTATTGATTACGAGTATCAATCACCAATACATCAGGGTCATTGAGCAAGGCATTCCAATCTTTAGGTTCAACATAGGTCCCAACTATTTCGCTCGGTTTTGCTTTGGGTTCTCCAAGGGTAACAATCTCTTGTTTGAGTTTGACTTTAAGTCTTAGAAATGGGCAGTGAGCTGAGAAGGATTCTTTATAGTTGAGGTTGTTAAAGTTAAGTTGAGAGAGTGTTTTTCGGAGTTGATCAATCCCCGTTCGGCTGCCTGCAACAGTACCATTAAGGCCTTCATGTGCGACCAATAACGTCCCTTTAAGGCCATTCGATTGGCAGCATTGATGTAAAACAGAACGCACAGATTGAACCTGTTCAACTGTTTTAAATTCATATAGAGCGGCAATTACATAAGGTGCTGACATCATCACAAATCTCAATCGATGAATCCATAGTATAATCGCCCTAATGCCTAAAGACAAGCTGGCGTATTCATACGGCAGCATATCTTTAAGTGATCAGTAGAGTATAATCGAGGGGGCTAAATCATGATAGGTCTCAATCGACACAGTGATGGAATGAGTCTCTTTTATAGATCAGGATGAGGGAATAGAATCATACCTCTTTAAGGGTTCCATTAGAGGTGAGGTTAAGGCGTAATTGATTTAAATGTCGGGTGTCACTTTTGGCCCAAGTGCCAGCGACAATTGGATCAATTTGATGAACGCTCATATGTGGCCAGCAGTCATGAATCAGTTGAGTGATTAAACAAAGGTCTTTTGGGTCAAATGTCACATGGGCTGTATGGCAATAGAGCCAAATATTTTGGCAAGCATGTTGAATGTATTGTTTTGAAGATTTCTTAACCTGTTTAAATGGCCAATAGATAGGCGGAAGTGCTGCACGAAACCCCTCATGAATAGATTGGCTCAATCGGATGAAATGATCTTGATGTAAAGTGTGGGCCACGTGTTGAGCGGTGGAGGCTAACTGATGTGCAGCTTGAGTGCAACGTACCCAAGCATGATGAAGGTAAAGGTGCTGTCGAATACGATGTGCTGTGATGAGCTGATGGTGGTGCTGCGCATACCAACAGCATAACATTAACATTTCAGGTAATAAGGCATACCGATGACAGTATTGTGTCAGTGCGATTTGAGTAGGTTGATCTAATACTTTACAAGATTGAACGAAGTTGTTGGGGATCATGCATGCGTCCTTGCGTGTCTGAAGCTTCAAGCGTGAGAGGGCCTGATTGTCCACAATGAGACAAGCTGAGCGCCAACAGCACCCAACATAATCGTTGAGACATCACTACACTCCAATTTAATTGATTATTATGATAAATGGATTCATCATGGGATTCCAGATTAACCTCATCTCATTTTAAGGAGCTATCATGAGGGAGCAACCCGTTGCGCAAATCAATTTGCGATGCACTGAAGGGCCTGAATCAGCGCTTTCATTTGTTAAATATCATGGGCTATCTAATGATTTTATGTTGATGGATTTAAGAGGGCAATCAACCTGTCCTCCTGCGGATTGGTTTCAGCGCCAAGCCAATCGGCGTTGCGGAGTGGGCTTTGATCAAGCGCTATTAATCTTAGATCCAGAGTGTATTCAGAATGACCTGAGTGTAGAGGGTTTTGATGTTGTGGTTGGGTATGCTGTTGTGAATGCAGATGGTCAGTGGGTGGCCCAATGTGGTAATGGTGCTCGATGTGTCGCTGATTGGATCATGCGCCAAACACGCCATCCAATAAGGTCGTTGGCATTGAAAACCACCCAAGGCGTGATGGAGGTTGAGGTGGTTAAAAGCAATCAATACCGCGTGAATATGGGGGCTGTTCGGCCAGGGCTTTCTTTAAATGAGGTTCACCCCGTTAATACGCTTGAGCTGAATCTTCTGGGGCAGTTATTTAAGGGCAGTTGTTGGTTCGTTGGAAATCCTCATGTGATTATTCCGGTGGCTTCTGTCGATCATTGTGAATTAACTCAGTTAAACGAAAAGTGCTGTGATGCTTTAAATCAAGCGGTTAATGTGAGTTGTATCGAGGTGATCCGTCCAGATCGGATGCGTTTGCGTGTATATGAACGTGGTGTGGGTGAGACGTATAGTTGCGCCAGCGCAGCTTGCTGCGCTGTGGTCGCTGCGCAGGCCTTGGGGCTCTCTCAAGAGAGGGTCCAAGTCAGCATGCGAGGTGGTGATCTGAAGGTCTATTGGGATTCAACCCAGCGTGTGGTCTACCAGGAAGGTCCCGCGTGCCCTGTTTACACAGGGCAATGGATGGCGCATTGAATGCGTGGACCTCGAGGATAATTAAGACTGAGGATTTGAGAATAAGTATTTGATTAACGAGCCAACAGCAAGAAATGGAATCATGATCTCAAAAAAACGACTGACCATTCCAAGCATCTGCAAGGAATGTGCTTGTGATCCAGATGGGGATGTTGACGATAAAATTGAAGCCAATAAAGACACAACTAAAGCAATACCCACAATTGTGTAACGATAAGCATTTGAGTTCACGCACATAACCTAATCTCCATATGTTTTAATTGACGAACACTTTAAGATTGCGTTCGTTGTTCTTTAATCTCATTAACTGTTTTGCAGTCAATGCATTGAGTAGCTGTGGGGCGTATTTCCAGGCGTCTAAGTCCAATCTCTGCACCACAACTTTCACAATAACCATAATTTGGATCCAACACAAATTCAAGTGTGTCATCAATTTTTTTGATCAGCTTGCGTTCACGATCGCGCGTTCTTAACTCAATGGCGACTTCTTCTTCACGTTGAGCTGCATCAATTGGATCGGGCACATGAACACGTTCATCCATTTGCAGATGTGTGACCGTTGTATTGACCTGCTCCATCAGCTGTGTACGCCAGGCACGAAGGATCTGCTCTAAATGTGTCCTCTGTGCTTGAGAAAGGTATTCTTCACCTTCTTTTAATTCGTATAAGGGGGTTCCCACAAATGTTTGATTTGATTCAGTCGTGTTCATGATGCTCCTTAGTGATTAATGACCTGATATCCATGTCACATAAATGAACGTGTGTATTCTACTGTTCAATGAATATTGGTTCAAGTGGTAAATGTTTTATTTTGAGGGTGTGGTCATGCTGCTTCTGCAATGTTACAATGAAATGTTTTAGTTTATTTAATTGAAGTTGTCGGAGTTGGCATGCTCGAAATTAAAGATTGTACATTCAGTTATCCTTCAAAGCATTCGAATCGTTTGGCTTTGGATCGCATTAATCTTTCAGTTGAATCAGGTGAGTTTTTTGGGCTATTGGGTGAGAATGGTGCAGGCAAAACAACATTAATTCAGTTGATTACTTCAATACATACCTTACAAGTGGGCGATATTCTTGTTGAGGGGTGTTCTCTAAAACATGATGCATTATCCGCTAAAGCTCAGATGGGTTGGGTGCCACAAGAATTTAATTTTAATGGATTTCAAACACTAGAATATATGCTACTCAATAATGCAGGATATTTTGGTATTTCACGTAGACAAGCACGTAAACGTATGACTTTTTTATTAGAATCTTTGGGGTTATTAGACCGAAAAGATATGAAGATTCATCAGTTATCTGGCGGCTTAAAGCGGCGTTTAATGATTGTCAGGGCTTTGATGCATGCCCCACGTCTTATCTTGCTAGATGAACCCACTGTAGGGATTGATGTCACAATGCGTGAAGAAACCTGGCGTTTTCTCGAGTATTTAAATGAGTCAGAAGGGGTCACTGTGGTTTTAACCTCTCACTATCTTGAGGAAATTGAACGATTATGCCAAACCGTGGGTATTTTGAATCAAGGAACTTTGATTCAATCAGGGCCATTGTCAGATTTATTCAAAGACTTAGTGAGAGAGTTGATTCATATTCAATTGAACCAACCTTTGCCGGAGGGTTTAGTCATCGCAGGACAATCTGGATATGATGAAAACGATCATATTTTAACGATTATGACCGACCCACAGCGTCGAATTGACCAGGTTGTATTAGAGCTGTCAACACACTCAATTGGAGTCACCCGCATTTGGTCTGAAACCACCCGTTTAGCTCATCTAATGAAACAATGGATGAAATCCTCATGAATCGCCCCATTTTTATCGCCATATATACCCTTTTGTGTAAAGAATGTCATCGTGTTTTAAGGTTATGGACCCAAACATTATTGCCACCTGTGATTACTATGACTTTATACTTTTTTATTTTTGGCCGTGTGTTGGGACAGTACATTGGCGACCTACATGGGTTAACTTATGGGGGATTCATTGCACCGGGTTTGGTCATGTTAGGCATGTTGTCAAATGCGTATATGAATTCAAGCAGCTCAGTTTTTATTGATAAATTTCAGGGGTCTTTTCAAGAAGTCTTGGTGTCGCCTATTCCAGCACCTTACGTTGTCATTGCAATTGTTTTAGGGTCCATCATGCGAGGCATGATGGTTGCCGTAGCGATTGCTGCAGTAGGTTGGCTGTGTGTTGGTGCAGTTGTTCAGCACTATTGGATTGCTTTAAGTGTTGTTTTTTTAAGCAGTGCGCTCTTTGGTGTCTTGGGGTTGCTTAACGGTTTGTATGCGAATCATTTCGATGATATTAATTTCATTCCGTCCTTGGTATTGTCTCCTTTGATTTTCTTGGGGGGGGTGTTTTATCCTGTCAGTCGATTGCCTGATTTTTGGCAAGCGGTCAGTTACTATAATCCCCTGGTTTACCTGATTCAAAGTATGCGGCTCAGTTATACTTCAGGCGCTGTCTCAGCTGTATTCTTTTTGACATTAATCTTGATGATTCTGCTCATCGGCTTATTATGTTCCATAAGAATTAACCGAAGAGTGGGTGTGAGTGTAAGATGAAATATAAAGGTTTTGTTAAAGGGATTGAACTTAATATTTTAGTGGGGCTACATGATTGGGAGCGTGTTAAAGCACAGCCGGTTGTCATGGATATTGAGTATGAAGTGGAAAGTACACGCGTTGTAGAGACCGATCAGATTGAAGACACTGTGAATTATGAGGCCATGGTGAATCATTTAAAGCGCATTGCTGAATCAACAGAGTATCAGTTGATTGAATCACTTGGACATCGTTTGATATCTGAGATAGAGATGCATTTCCCAGTATTATGGTTCAAATTGTCATTGGCTAAAACATCTGTGATTGAATGTGCCCAAGCTTGTGGAATCGTGATTGAACGGCACTATGACCAAGGTTGATCAATCGTTACAACGTTCAATGGCTTTATTCGATCAGATTTGTGAGCTCATTCGATCAAAAGGCCCCATCTCTTTTAAAACCTTTATGGATAAAGCACTGTATACCCCTGAACTGGGCTATTATATGCAGTCAGGTTTAACTTTAGGGCAAGACTTTATTACATCCCCTCAATTGGGCCCTTGGTTTGCGGCGTCACTTGCTCAAGCCAGCCAACCCCTTCTGAAAGCCTGTCCAGCAGAAGCTTGCGTGGTTGAATTTGGCCCAGGTAGTGGCCAATTATGTTATGATTTTTTAATGGCTTGTGATCGCAGTCATACTTTGCCAGATCGCTATTATTTAGTTGAAATCAGTCCTTCACTCAGGGCGCTTCAAGCTCATACCTGTGAAACCCTTCCTGCACATTTGAAATCGCGAATTGAATGGGTTGATGCGTGTCCTGAAATGTCAGGGGTGGTCATTGCAAATGAATTTATTGATGCTTGGCCGATTGATCAATTTGCATTGATGCCTGATATTCAAATGCGGTGTGTTGATTTAAATGATGAAGGCGCATTGACTTGGAGGCTTCAGCCATTAGATTCAAGTGATCCATGCTATCAAGCGGTTGAGTCCTTATCACTGGAGCGGGTGAATGGTTTTTATTCAGAAATACAGCTTGACTTAAATCAGTGGTTCAGAGACACCAGTGCCCAAATTAAGCAAGGGGGTGTTTTATTAATTGATTATGGGCTCACAGAGCGGATGTATTATGACCCTGGGCGGATGCAAGGCACCCTTCGGTGTCACTCAGGACACCGTGTGCATGATGATCCATTGTTTCAACCTGGAACCCAAGATATTACCGCTAAAGTGAATTGGACCGCTGTGGCTCGAGCCGCTTTAGCATCAGGTTGGACCTTATCGGGGTATACTGATCAAGCCTCATTTTTAATGAAAAATGGTTTAGAACGCGAGTTAATGCAAAGGGAAGCACCCTTATCTCTTGAAGCTGCATTACAGATTAAACAATTGACATTACCCACTGAAATGGGGCAAGCATTCCAGGTGTTAGGGCTCTCAAAGCACGCCTCTATGTCTTGTTTTGATGCGTGCGATCGTCAACCCAGTTTATGGTATTAAAGGAACCATCATGGCACGATATGTGATTGGAGATATACAAGGCTGTTTAGAGGGTTTGCAGACACTCTTATCTGAAGTGGGTTATGTGCCTGGTCGAGATGATCTATGGTTTGCCGGCGATTTGGTGAATCGAGGGCCGGACTCAGTGGGTGTTTTACAGTATATTAAAGCTTTGCCTCAGGCACGTGTTGTTTTGGGGAATCATGATCTGCATTGTTTGGCTTTATTTCATACACAATCAAAACGTCATGCAAGTAGCTTGTCTTCAGTGGTGAATCACCCTGAAGCCTCTTCGCTCATGGCGTGGTTGATTCAACAGCCATTGATGTATCTTGAACAGGGTGTATTAATGGTTCATGCTGGATTATACCCTCAATGGAGTGTGACTCAAGCCTTAAACTATGCTCAGGAAGTGAGTGATGCTTTGAACAGTCAAGCTCGAGATGACTTTCTCGAGAGCATGTATGGAGATGAGCCAGCAGTATGGTCAGAGACGTTAAGTGGATGGGATCGATTGCGTTTTATCACCAATGCCTGTGTTCGAATGCGATATTTAAATGAAAACTGTGTCTTGGACTTTCAGCAAACTGAAGCCCCTCCATTATCTGAAACGCAATGGATGCCTTGGTTTGATCATCCACGTGCTCAATGGGATCCTACGATTACAGTTGCATTTGGTCATTGGGCTGCACTCAAGGCAAGTATTGATCGACCTTACTTGAAGGCCTTAGATGGTGGGTATGTGTGGGGGGGGCATCTAGTCGCCTGGTGCCCAGAGACGAATGAGCGTGTAAGTGTCCAGGCTTTGTAAGGTGATCATCCTCTCTTAAATGAAATCTATGATGTAATGCATGGTTATAATATTAATACACCATTAGAAAAAGCTTGAGCTGATCTATAGGTCTAAAAGGGACCGTGATAGGTTTGTGTGAGTGGGCGAGGTGAGTCCTGTTATAAAGTTTGAATAGATCGCTTGAAATGCCTCTAAAGTGATGGGAGCTGGAGTGGTTGTGAAGAGGCAAGTGAGGTCTAAGCCAAATGCACTGCCTAAGTTGTATAATGAACTGACAAAAAATATCGATCGAAGGGTGTGTCCTGTACAAAGTAAAGCGCTTAAGATAAGTAATGGCCTATCATCATCGTATGATTTTCACTGATCAAGCCATTCAGGCATGAGATATTTCTTGCTGTCAGTAGGCTGTTTTGAGCGCAGCTCTGAAGGCTTTGAATCTTGAAGAGTGCTTGTGATCTTTGTCATCTTTTAAAATGCTTTAACCTGTTAAATTATATGTTTAGTCTATTTATCATAGCCACTTAACGTTAAGTCACGTTGTCTGAAGTCTTCTGTTGCTTGGATGAGTGCTTGTTGTGTTTCAGTTTCATCAAAGGCATGGCCTGCATGGGTCAAGGTGAGCGTTGATTGCGGGAGGGCTTTGAACAATTCAAACGCACTGCGAGGTGGACAGACTAAATCATAGCGCCCTTGAATAATATCAATTGGAAGATGCTGTAATGCTTTAATATGATCTAAAATAGGGGTGTGTTTGATAAAACAACTATGGTGTAAATAGTGTGCTTCAATACGAGCTAAGGCTAAATCTTGATCAGTATCAGGCGTTCGAGGCTTGGGGGTTAAGGTGCTGATTGCATGTTCCCAGTTCACAAAATGCTTCGCGGCTTGTTGTTGTACGATTGGATTTTTATGTGTCAGTCGATGATAATAGCTACTTAAAATGGCGGTTTGTTCTGAATGTGTTAAATGAGCAATAAAAGTGGCCCAAGCTTCAGGAGCCATATGGTGTGCACCTGCTTGAGTCAGCCAGGTGATTTCATCGGGTCGTGCTAAAAAAATACCCCTTAAAATTAATCCCAATACAGCATTTGGATGTCGTATGCTATAGATTAAGCTTAATGTGCTGCCCCAAGAACCGCCCAGTAATAACCATTTTTCGATTTTTAAGTGATCTCTCAGGCGTTCAAAATCATTGACAAGATGATCCGTGGTATTTTCAATGAGGCTGGTGTGAGGTTGGCTTCGTCCACAACCACGTTGATCCACCAAAATGATTCGATAGTGATTTGGGTGGAATAAACGACGATGTGCTGTCGTACATCCTGATCCAGGTCCGCCATGAACAAATAAAACAGGGATTCCCCGAGGATTTCCACACTGTTCATAATAGAGGGTATGTTGTGAATCAACAGAAAGATATCCAGATTGATAAGGCTCAATAGGGGGGAATTGCATCAGAAGGTTATCCAGGGGGCCATGTGAACGAGCGTCCTGCCAAAATATGTAAGTGTAGATGAAATACAGTTTGCCCTGCACCCGCACCATTGTTAATGACCAGCCTAAAGTCATCTGGATGGCCAGCTTGCGCTGCAACATGTGGAGCTATCTGAAGTAAATGTCCCAAGAGCATCTTATCTTCGGGTGTAGATTGATTGAGTTGAGCCAGTGGCTTTTTGGGAATGAGTAGGCAATGAAAGGGAGCTTGAGGATGAATGTCTTCAAAGGCAAGGCAATGCTCATCTTCATACAGTATTTTTGCTGGAAGTGTGCGATCTATAATACGTGTAAAGAGTGTTTCAGACATCATGAGGGCCCTAATTGTTCATCGGTTGTCAACGAGCGAGCTTCAGATTCCATGAGCACGGGAATACCGTCCCGAATGGGATAAGCAAGTCCTGAAGCTTTACATAATAACCAATGTTGATCTTCGGATAACTTTAAGGATGCTTTGCTCACTGGGCATACTAAAATGCGTAATAGTTTTGGATCCATCAGCGGTAACCTCTTGACTACATTCAGTTCATCTTCAATAGAATACAAAATTTAAACCTTGATCACAATCGATGCAAATACTTCATTTTAATGATTCAGGATGATGGGTTTATAAAAGGTTATCATTGGCCATGATGTGAGCTATTTGATCATAAGATCAAACTCACAGTATTGAGTATATTAAGGATAATCAGTATTCCTGTTGCATTAAATATTGTCAGTGTTTTAATCAAGGTGTTGACTGTGTGATCACAGTATTGATGATCGGCATTACGTATGAGTGATGCTTGTTATGTGTGAAAAAGTGTTGGATCTTTAATGATTGTTCTCATAAGGCAGATGGTTTTTATATTAGATGTTTAAATGATTCGATTGTGCTGTTAATGATCCTATCGCTCATCAATGTTTGATTGATTGTTTAATATTAGGGGACTTATTGAACTGATGTATTGATACAAGAGCAGTGAAGGCTGATCTTTAATAAGATTCAAATATTGTAAATAGATTTGAGTGAGTGTTTAACATCGACAATCAATCAGGTTTCAATCATAGGAAAAGAAGATGCATTCCTTGAGGCATCTCGATGATCAGCTTAGGGACCTATAGGGCTAAAGCGTTGTGAATCTATTGATCGGTCTTAATTGAAGCGATCATGGAGGGCCATGTTTTTTAGCGCTTGAAAGGTCAGTGTTTTTTGATGATGAAATCGAGCTTCAATGTCGGGGTTTTGAGGAGATAGGTACAATAACTGTTCTAACCATAGGCTCCATTCGTCCAATAAAGCAGCACATGCATGCTTCATCTGTTCGGTAGATTGAACCTGAGGCCAAGGTTGATTCCAGTCGATCGCCAGTGCAAGCTGGTCGGTTAATTCTGCACGAGGACCTGAATGCTCAAGGTCAATGGCGTAAGGTTTTTGACGAATCCAGATAACATTGCTGGGCCTTAAATCTCGATGTGCTGTGTGTGTGAAGGCAGGGTGAGGGCTATGCTTGAGTGCTGCTTGAGCCTGTTGCAGTGGCTCAAGCAGTCGTTTTTGATCGGATGTGAGTTTGGGAGGAGGTACTACTTTTGTGCAGGATGAGAGGGGGGCTTTCAATACTGCCCGAAGGTTTTGAATATCAAGCCAATATTGTTGAGGTGGAGATTCACTCTGATGAAATGGGTATAGAGCCCATAAAGCTCCATCTAACATCAATGGGCTTGGAGAATAGGGTCGAATGACGGGTAAAGTAGGATCAGCATAGGTAATGGTTTCAGCGGCTATTAAGTTTTGAGCATGCCAAGGAAAGGCTGCCAGCCAGCCAGGGTGATAACGCTTAATGATCAATGGGTGTGTTGGGTGAGCGTAACGCCAGACTGAATGAATACCGCAATGCTCAATCCACTCGAGCTCATGGTCAGTGGTGCTATCAATATGACAAGCATTAAATAAGTTTGAAAGGATTGTTGTTGAAAGTTTAAACATTAAATCTAAAATAGATAATATCACCATCTTGGACAATATAGTCGCGGCCTTCTAGTCGCCAAAGCCCCGCTTCTTTTGCACCACGCTCGCCCTCATGTGTAATAAAGTCATCATAACTGATGACTTCTGCGCGGATAAACCCTTTTTGAAAATCAGTATGAATGACGCCTGCAGCTTGATCTGCAGGTTGGCCTGCTTGAATGGTCCAAGCTCGAACTTCCTGAGGGCCTGCTGTGAAAAAAGTACGTAATTTTAATAATTGATAAGCCGATCGAATCACCCGATTGAGTCCCGGTTCTTCTAAGCCTAAGTCAGCTAAAAATAAGGCCTTATCTTCAGGATCTAATGTGCTTATTTCAGATTCAATTTTAGCGCAAATCGAAATGACTTCAGAAGATTCAGCATGAGCATAGTGCTCAATTTCGAGTAAGTGTTGTTGTGCCAGTTGAGAGGGTTGTTCGTCGATGTTGGCGACATAGAGTACTGGTTTGATGGTGATCAAATTGAGTTGATGCGCATACTCAATTAATTCTGAATCGAGTGATGCACGACGCAAGGGTTGCGTTTGGAGGGTTGTGTGTAGCATTGAGAGCTGATTGAGTAATGCTTGAGCGTTAGGGTCTCCGGTTTTCGTTTGTTTTTTCAGTTTGGTGAGTTGTTTTTCAATACACTCTAAATCCGCTAAAGCCAGTTCTGTCTCAATGGTTTGAATATCATCTAAAGGATTGACACGACCTTGAACATGAATGACATCATCATCTTGGTGACATCGCACAACATGTAAAATGGCTTGTGTTTCTCGGATATGGCCTAAAAACTTATTGCCAAGGCCTTCGCCGGTGGAGGCCCCTGAAACAAGTCCTGCAATATCTGTGAAACGTACATGCGTTGGAATGTTGCGTTCAGGTTGAACCAGTTCAACTAATTGATCCATACGTACGTCAGGCACATTAACCATGCCCACATTGGGTTCAATGGTACAAAAAGGATAATTGGCCGCTTCAATACCTGCATTGGATAACGCATTGAATAGGGTTGATTTTCCAACATTGGGAAGTCCAACAATACCGCATTGTAGTGTGCTCATAGGGGGGCCTTTTTGTGTAATTGTTGCATCACGTATTCAAATTGTCCTGATAATAAGGGTTCGATATAATTTAAACTATATTGAATACATTCATCAATGGCATTTTGATCAGAAAGATTTGGAGGTTTTAAAACATAGCGCTTCACTGCATCACGGTCCCCCGGGTGCCCTACGCCAATCCGTAATCGATTAAATGAACGGGTGTTTAAATGTTTCTCAATGCTTTTTAATCCATTGTGGCCACCCGTTCCACCGCCTTGTTTGAAACGGATATGGCCAGTAGGTAAGTCAATATCATCATGAATGATTAAGATCTGTTGTGGGCTGATTTTGTAATATTGTTGTAACGCTTGAACAGCTTGGCCACTTTCATTCATATAGGTTAAGGGTATCGCCAGGCGGCAGTTGAGCGTACCTATACTGAACAAACCATGCGATGCATGATGGCGCGAATCTACTTTGAAATGTATGCCCCCACGGTTTGACAGGGCATCAATCCACCAGACTCCTGCATTGTGGCGGGTGCGATCATATTCAGATCCAGGATTGCCTAATCCAACCAATAGTGTTAAGGGTGATGACATTCAGTTTAGGTCGCTACATTATCTTCAGAAGCTGAGGTCTCTTGTGTTGTGGGTTCTTCAGCTTCGATGTCGGGTGCTGCCTTTGCTAAGTGAATCGAGGCCAATGCAGGATTATGTGTCTCATCAATTGTAGCAACACATTCAACTTTTGAAGGTAAAGTAACATCAGATAAGTGAACTGTTGAATCCATTTCTAAGTGGCTAATGTCTACGGCAATAGATTCTGGAATATTTTGAGGTAAGCATCGTATTTCAAGTGTAGATGTGAGGATGTTTAATTGTCCCCCTTGATCTTGAATGGCCGCACAGTGTGCCTCACCTATAAAATGAAGTGGTACTGAAATGATCATGGATTCTTTTGCGTTGACGGCTTGAAAATCTAAATGTAATACTTGATTCTTCGTGCTGTGTTTTGTGTAATTTTTGATAATGGTTTGAAGGGGGGCTTGGCCGTCAATACTCAGTTGAACAACATGTGAAGTAAATCCAGGTTTTTGGAGTGACAAGAAAACATCCTGATGATTCAATGTAATCATTTGAGGTGCAGTATGTGCGCCATAGACAATGGCAGGCACTTGACCCGATTTTCTTAATTGTCTTGAATGTTGTGTGCCTGTTTCCGTACGTGCTGTTGCGTTAAGTTTAAACTGTTCTGACATGATTTAATCTCCTGAAGCATGGTCATTGAAAAGGGAGCTGACAGATTCCTGTCGACTGATGCGTGTAATGGTTTTAGCCAATAAAGCGCCTAAGCTGAGTTGTCTGATTTTCTTAGACTGTTGAGCAACTGTGGAGAGTGGAATGGTATCCGTGACCACTAGAGCATTAAGGGCTGATTGTTCGATGGTTTGAATGGCTGGACCTGACAGTACTGCGTGTGTAGCATAGGCTGTCACAGATAAGGCCCCCTCATTCATCAGTTCTGCTGCAGCTTTACACAATGTGCCTGCGGTGTCGACCATATCATCAACAATGATGCAGTGTTGATCTTTGACAGGTCCGATAACATTCATGATTTGAACTTCATTATTGTCTGGCCTGCGTTTATCAATGATGGCTAAATTGGTGTCATTGAGTTGTTTAGCCACGGCACGTGCTCGAACAACACCGCCTACATCAGGTGAAACCACTGTGACATCATGACCAATACAAGATTGAATGTCTTTAATAAATAAAGATGAAGCATAGATATTGTCAACAGGCATATGAAAGAAGCCTTGAATTTGATCGGCATGCAGGTCAACCGTGATCACACGAGAAAAGCCTACAGACGCAAGTATATCCGCGACCACTTTAGCCGTAATCGGCACTCGTGCAGATCGAATGCGTCGATCTTGTCGGGCATAACCAAAATAAGGCATGACGGCTGTAATATTACGTGCTGAAGCCCGCCTGAGTGCATCAGCCATGATAATCAATTCCATTAAATTAGTGTCGCAAGGTGCACAAGTCGGTTGAACAATGAATGCGTCATGGCCGCGTACATTTTCTAAAATTTCAACGCGAATTTCGCCATCACTGAATCGATCCACCATGGCGTTACCCAGTGTTAAACCTAGTTGATGAGCAACAGCTTGTGCCAGTGCAGTGTTTGCAGTTCCAGAAAAAATTTTCATGTTTAAGATGATCCCCGCTGCTCTCATTCATTGATATGGATGGGGTGCCAGGATTCGAACCTGGGAATGCTGGGATCAAAACCCAGTGCCTTACCACTTGGCGACACCCCAATATGTCGAGCATTGATCTTAAATAGTATCAGTATTTTTTGTTTTTTAAAAGCATGAATGATTAAAAATAACATATTTCATACGGAGGTGATCAATCTAAATGATTTTAAATCATTGGGTTTGCCTATGGATGGGGTTAAAGTTATGCTTGTTTTAGTTGAGTCAATCAGTCGTTGACGAAGTGTTGGAGTGTCATATATGAATGATATGCAGCGTTATTTATCTCGAAGGTTTAGGGGGTTGCTACCCATCGTGATTGACGTAGAAACGGGGGGGGTTGACTGTCGCACAGATGCCTTGCTTGAAGTTGCTGCAGTCGCTGTTTCATTTCATCCAGAGCAAGGTTGGTGTCATGAGGCCCCAGATGCTGTTTGGCATGAACACATCATCCCATTTAAGGGGGCGCACTGCTGTCCAGAAGCTTTAGCCTTAAATCATATTGTGCCAGATCATCCCTTACGTTTTGCGATTGAAGAATCTGCAGCGCTCAATGCATTGGCCACTTATGTCAATCGTTGGAAAAAAATAACGGGTTGTCGTCGAGCAGTTTTGGTGGGCCATAATGCTCATTTTGATTTGAACTTCATTATGAATGCGGTTTCACGTCATGCCATTAAACAATTTCCATTGCATCGATTTACCTGTTTTGATACAGCAACCTTAGGCGGGGTGCTATATGGAGAAACTGTATTAGCGCGCTTAATGTGGGCTGCAGGATTAAGCTTTGACCCTCAACAGGCACATGGTGCATTGTACGACACACAAAAAACCGCCGAATTATTTTGTCATATGTTGAATCATTGTCCACCATTAACGGACTTTGAGGCATTCGATACGATTGAATCTGAATAATCGTGTTGATCGATCAAATTGATCACTTGAGCCTGACTGATCTGTGATGCTTCAGGGGCTTGAGCCTAAGTCGATGTATGGTTTTGTGTTAAGAGGCAGGGTTGCAGGTGAGCGTCCAGTATCAAGACAGAGAACCTGTGTTGAGCGGGGCTCTCCATCATTGAAAAACGATAATATGTAAGCTTTAATCATTTTGATCAATGATTTGAGCCTGATTGAGGGGGGTTAATAATGCTTCAATGAAGGCATGAGTATCAAAGGGCTGTAGATCTTCAGCTTGCTCACCGACTCCAATGAAGAGTATAGGTAAATCAAATGTTTTTTGAATGTTGAGTAGCATGCCGCCTTGTGCTGAACCATCTAGTTTGGTCATGATTAGACCTGTTAATCCTAAAGTATCATGAAATGTTTTGACTTGAGTCAATGCATTTTGACCTAGTGTCCCATCTAGTACTAACCAGGTATGCTGAGGGGCTTTGTGATCTGCTTTGCCCATGACCCGTTTAATCTTGCTCAGTTCTTCCATTAAGTTATGTTGGGTATGCAGTCGACCTGCTGTATCCGCAATCATCACAGTTGATTGACGTGCTTGAGCCGCTTTCAATGCATCAAAAATAACACTGGCACTGTCTGCACCAGGTCTTTGAGCAATAACCGGCACACCGCTGCGTTGACCCCAGTGTTTTAATTGCTCAATGGCGGCTGCACGATACGTATCTCCTGCAGCCAATAAGACTGAATGACCCTCATGTTTAAAATGATGAGCCAGTTTTGCAATGGTGGTCGTTTTGCCTGCGCCATTAATCCCAACCACTAAAATTGAAGTAAGTGCCTCAAGCTCTAAAGTGAAGTGGGTTGGAGTGTTGGAAAGACACTGCGTATACAGGGCTTGTTTGAGGGCTTCAAGTGTGGCCTTGGGGTCAGGTTGTTTGGGGAGTGCTTTTTCAGCTTCAGTGATAAGGGCTTGAGTCAGGGTGAGACCTACATCAGCCTGAATCAGTGCAGTGCGCCAGTATTCAAGCTGTGAAGCGCGTGACGCTTGATCAGACCCTGTTGTTGAGAATAAAGCTTTCCGAGTGCGGTTGAGGCCCTGAACAAGTCGCTCTTGAGGTGAAATCGGTTGTGTTGATTGAGCGCAGGGGGTAGAGGTTTCAGGTTTTTTAGATTTAAACCAATTAAACATAAGTGTAGAGCCTTTTTTTAGACAGTTAAAAACTTAAGAGGTTAACATGAGTCAATAGATAAAAACAATTTTAGCAAAATAGAGTGAAAGCATGATAAAGACTTGACCTATCGGTTTTGCTTGTTATGCTGAAGGTTCAATGATTGGAGTGACACGATGTATCGGATATGGATGATTGTGATGTATTGTGCGGCCATGAATCTTTTTGCAGCACCCTTGAGTACTCACACATTACCAAACGGCTTAAAAGTGGTTGTGTTAGAAGACCATCGTGCTCCATTGGCTGAAGTTCAAGTTTGGTATCGTGTGGGTTCACATCAAGAGCCTCTAGGGTTGACCGGCATTTCTCATGCTTTAGAACATATGATGTTTCAAGGCACACAGACCACCCAACCAGGTGACTATAGTCGCCTTATTGCAGCAATGGGTGGCAGTGATAATGCATTTACCAGCTATGATTTTACTGCATATGTACAGTCAGTGCCTTCGGCGCACATTTCCAGCGTTTTGAAATTAGAAGCTGATCGCATGCAGCATTTAGTCCTCCAGCCTGAAGTATTCGGTCGTGAAATGAAAGCGGTCATGGAAGAGCGTCGTATGCGAGTAGACGATCAACCGCTTGCACGGGCCCTTGAACAGTTTAATACAGTGGCTTTTGCAGGTTTGCCTTATCAAAATCCAGTCATTGGTTGGGCGCAGGATATCCAACGGTTGAATGTCTCGCAATTAAAAGCATGGTATCAAAAAGGGTATCGTCCTGATCATGCTAGTGTGATTGTGGTCGGAGATGTCAAGCCTGAGGTTGTTGTTCAGCAGGTGCAGTCAACTTTAGGTTCAGTGGTTTCAAAGCCTCAAGCACCTGCGATTCAATATGCTCAACAGAAACCTATTGTGCATAAGCGATTATCATTGAACTTGCCTATTGCTCATCCTCAGTTATATGTGGGGTATCAAGTGCCAAGTTTTGGAACATTAAAAGCATCGCATCATTGGGAGCCTAATGCATTAATATTGCTATCAGGGCTTTTAGATTGGGGTGAAGGTGGATTGCTGGTTGAGGCTTTGCAAGAGCATCACCGTTGGGCTCATGCTGTATCAGTGCGTTATCAGCCTTATGCTGCACATGATACTCAGTTGATGATTGCTGTAAAATCAAAGTCGGTTCGTTTTCAAAAGCAAATTGAATCCAAAATCAAAGCTATCTTAAGCCAACTGGCAACCCATGCTGTGACGCCAAAACAGCTGAATCGTATCAAATCAATTTTAATTGCTCAGCATGTTTTTGAGCAAGATTCAATGGAAGATCAGGCTTATCGATTGGGCTTGTTGTCAGTGCTGCAATTGCCTTTGTATCACTTTGATAAATGGGCTGATCAAATACAAGCAATACAGCCTGAACAGGTGAAACAGGTGGCAGCGCATTATTTAAACGCAGATCGATCTACTTGGATGTGGGTAAACCCTAAAGGTTCACGCCATCTTGTTCAGCCTAGGAGATTACAAACATGGTTAAATCAGTTAAGTATAGGTTGATCAGCGCGTTCTTGATCATGGGGCTTTTTATTGTGATCACTGAAGCAAGTACCGGATCATACGCAGCCTCTAGATCCCCTGTGTTTGATTTGAAGCCTTTGCAGCCGGTGATTCGAACCTGGACAACGTCAGCCGGTGTGCCGGTGTTATATGTATTTCGGTCTGAAATTCCTATGTTAGATGTGGGAGTGGTGTTTGATGCAGGTGCTTCACGAGAAGGTAAGCAGTGGGGGCTTGCCTCAATCACTCAATCTCTTTTAGATCAAGGTTTTAAAGGGATGTCTGCACAGGTGATTCGAGAGCAATTGGCGGATGTAGGGGCGCAATTGAAGATGCAATTGAGTCGGGATCAAAGTCGCGTGTCATTGCGAACTCGCATTGATTCTGAATCTTTAAAAGTGACTCAATCGATCATGGCCAAACTGTTTTCAGAGCCTATCTTCCCGATGTGACGATTACAATTAAAGCAAACAGAGCGCTTAGCCTTATTAAAACAGCAACAAGAACAGCCGACCGTTCTTGCTCAACAAGCATTTTTTAAAGAACTGTATGGCAAACATCCTTACGCACATCCAACCCTGGGCACCCCTCAAACCATTCGGGCATTAAAGCGTAAACAAGTGGTGGATTTTTTCAGGCGTTATTATATTCAGCCTCATGCACATATGGTCATGGTAGGCGCATTACAGCCTCTTCAGGCTCGAGCTTTTTCTGAGGCTGTGACGGCTTCAATTGCTCCAGGGCATCAAGCAAATCCATTGCCTCAAGTGCATGCAACTCATTCAAGTGCAATGATGCAAGTGCCTTTTGATTCACATCAAACCACTTCGATATTAGGTCAATTGGGATTGAATGCAAATAGGGTACATCGTGGTCAATTCATGTTGGCTAATCATATTTTGGGTGGCGGTATGAATTCTGTTTTATTTCAAACCATTCGAGCAGATCAAGGTTGGGTCTACAGTATTTATAGTCAAAATGCTTTTTTGCGTGCTCAGGGGCCTTTTCTCATTATGTTTCAAACACAGCACACACAGCCAGAACAAGTGATCAAAGCCGTTCAATCTACATTAGACCGTTTTATTCAACAAGGTGTTTCAAAACCTATATTTGAACGAGCGCGTAAGCAGCTGATCACACAGCTGTATCGTTCAGTATCAACGAACGAAGGGTTATTGAATTGGTTGATGAATCAAGCTTTTTATGAGCGTCCTTTACATGATTTAAGTGATGTCTTGAAAGATATTCAGCAAGCCAGTTTGAGCTCAACACTACAAGTTTTTTCAAGATATATTCAAGCCCCTCAGCCTGTGGTGATTCAGGTGGGACAAGTACGCCCTGCTACAACGATTCGAGCATCATAATGAGTCAGCATTCTATTCGTATTATTGGTGGATGTTGGCGTCGTCGAGCCATTACAGTTCCCCCTAACACTTCAGTGCGTCCCACCATGGGAAGTTTGAAGGAAACTATTTTTTCTTGGTTGCAGTACGATATTCGAAACGCACGATGTTTAGATCTTTTTGCTGGCAGTGGTAGTTTAGGTTTAGAGGCGCTTTCTCGAGGGGCTGGTTTGAGTGTTTTTATAGATCAAGATCCGCGTATGATCCAATCAATTGGAGAGCATTTGTTGAAGTTTAATGCAGATCCTGCAAGCTATGAGATACATTGTGGTGTGGTTCCTGATTGCTTAAAGCACTTGTCACATGATCCTTTTGATATTGTTTTTTTAGACCCGCCTTATTCGATGCAGCACACCCAGACACTTCTGAATGCTTTGGTTGAATTGCATTATATTGCAGCCGGGAGTTGTGTTATTGTTGAAGAAGCATCAACAACATTTGAAAATTTTCCCAAATCATTTAAAATCATTAACAAAAGGCGTCTTAGCCAAGCGCAATGTCACGTGTTGCGTTATGATCCACTGTAGAGGCTTATTATGAAAGATCAATTATTCGATCAATGTTATACATTACTGCTGAATCGTTCAAAAGCCTTAGGCATTTCAGTTCCTTCTGAGGTTGCTTATCAACTGATTGAATATGTTTATTTAATGCATCGATGGAATCGAACTTATAATTTAACAGCTGTTCGAAATGTCGAAGCACTTGTGACACGGCATATTATTGATAGTTTTACGATTTTGCCTCATTTGCCCGAAGGTTCTTCGGTGCTGGATATTGGAACGGGTGCAGGGTTGCCCGGTTTGCCAGCGGCCTTGATGCGACCAGATCTCAAGGTGACGCTGCTTGATAGCAACGGGAAGAAGGCTTGTTTTTTAAAGCAAGTGATTTCAGATTTAAACTTACCTCGAGTGCATGTAGAGCAGTGCCGAGTTGAATTGTTTCAACCTAAAAATCGATATGACGTGATTGTCGCACGTGCTTTCTCATCTTTGGCAAACTTGTTAGAAGTGTCGCAGCATCTGAGTTCAGACCAAGGGATTATTGTTGCGATGAAAGGCATGTATCCTAATGCAGAGTTAGATGAAATCCAGCAATCTTATACTGTCCATGAGGTGATTTTGCCCGAAGAAGATGTTACACGACATATTGTGGTGTTGGATCGTTGCCCTATTTCATCAAAATTAAATTCGTTGACCGAAGCTGAAGGCTTGTAATCATGGTCAAGACCATAGCCATCACAAATCAAAAAGGCGGCGTGGGGAAAACCACCACAGCAGTTAATTTGGCAGCATCATTAGCCGCGTTGAGACGCAGGGTATTATTAGTTGATCTTGACCCCCAGGGCAATGCAAGCATGGGGTGCGGTATTCAACCTCAAAGTGCATCCATGGAGGGGGTGTTGCTTCAATCAATCCCCATGATATCGGCCATTGTTCACCTGCCTTATGGATTCAGCATTTTGCCGGCAGATCAGCGATTGGCGAGTGTTGAAGCGCAATTAATGACACAAGAAGACCATGAGCATGTTTTAGAAGGGTTACTTTTAAGTGTTCAAGATCGTTATGATTATGTTTTAATTGATTGTCCACCTGCTACGAATTTACTCACCATGAATGCATTGGTCGCTGCAGATTCAGTGTTGATTCCAGTTCAGTGTGAATATTATGCGCTAGAAGGGTTAGCCGGGTTGCTCAAAACAATTCATCATTGTCGTCATACGGCTAATCCTCGTTTAGTGATTGAAGGGTTGCTACGTACCATGTACGATGGCCGAAATCGCCTTACTTTAGAAGTGTCAGATCAACTATTAAATCATTTCGAAGATCGAGTGTACCACACTGTGATTCCAAGAAATGTGCGCTTAGCCGAAGCGCCAAGTCATGGACGTCCTGCACGTCAATATGATGCGAGTGCTCAGGGGGCAAAGGCGTATCTAGCATTGGCGGCTGAACTGATTCAAAAGCAAGTTTCAGATCAAGTGCTTCAGATGGAGTTACAACATGAGTGAAAAGCATCGTGGATTAGGTCGAGGTGCCGAAGCGCTTGGCTTACATGAATTGATCGCAGGTATGAATTCATCTGTGAATATTAAAGCTGAGCGAACACCATTAAACCCAAGTCGTACAGGATTAGTCTATGTTTCAATGACTCGTTTAGTGCCGGGGCGCTATCAACCCAGAACAGTTTTTGATGATGATCAGCTCTTGGAGTTGGCGGCGTCGATTCAGTCACATGGTGTTATCCAGCCTATTGTCGTGCGTGCACGAGATGATCAGCGCTATGAAATCATTGCAGGAGAGCGTCGTTGGCGTGCTGCTAAGCTTGCAAACTTAGATCAAGTGCCTGTTTTAATCTCATCTTTTTCAGATGAAGGGGCCGCCGCTGTTTCTTTAATTGAAAATATCCAACGAGAAGATTTAAATGTTGTTGATGAAGCGCAAGCGTTGCATCGGTTATCAGAACAGTTCAATTTAACCCATGAGGCGTTATCGAAATGGGTGGGGAAATCACGTTCAAGCATTTCGAATACTTTAAGGATTTTAGAAGCTGATGAGGTGGTTCGGGGCGCCGTAGTTGATCAAAAATTGAGCATGGGGCATGCGCGAGCGCTGTTGTCATTGCCTTTGGTCGAGCAAGTCAAGGCCGCTCATAAGATCATTCAAAGTGATTTATCAGTCAGGTCAACAGAGCGATTGGTGAAGCGTATACATCAATCAAAAAGTGCCCTCAAAGTTGAAGCTGAAGCTCAACCTAAACAGCCTCTATTGGATCAGTTGCGGGCTCGACTTAAACGTATGATCTTTTTTAAAACTTACCGTTCTGGTGCGGGTTACCTTAAGATTCATTTCAATGATTCGTCAGACCTTGAAGCTATTTTAAGGCGGTTATTAAATTCATGAAATGTTATTCGCCTTCAATGTTTCAGTAGAATCTTAGGTTTTAGGGGTAGGTCATCCCTATTAGATGTTCATTTTGATGTGAGCGGTATTGTGAGTCCTTAGTATGTTTGATTTCATGAAGATTTTGAATCTAATATAATGCTTTATCATGTAAGAAAAATCTTACTGAAATTGATCTTGATGAGGTTATAGCGCTTGATCTGTAATCTTTATGATATTTGATGTGTAAGCCATCTCTTAAGCACTGTCATCTTTTTATTTTTTAATGTTTGATTACATATATGATTTTGTGTTGAGACTTGATGGGCTTTGTGTGTCATCTCCGTTGGTTTTTTTGATAAAATTCGTTAGAGTATTTTGTTGACGCTTTAAAGGAGAGAAGTGTGTTTGTTCGGAAGGCTCCAAATCAATCTCAGCGTAGTGCTCAAGCTGCACAATCAAGGTTGTGGGCCTTGCGAGGTGAAGGTATTGTTGATGAGCATTTAACTCAAATCTCTTCTGAAAAGGATGATGTCGGGCCATTGAATAATGATTTAGTCATTAAAAACAGCCGTACT
This sequence comes from Legionellales bacterium, assembly GCA_002722995.1. Lineage (GTDB taxonomy): Bacteria > Pseudomonadota > Gammaproteobacteria > Comchoanobacterales > Comchoanobacteraceae > UBA729. The sequence goes on from PBNF01000004.1 coordinate 51,777, forward strand.
CAATCAATTGACTGGGCTCGATTGGCGCCTAATCATTATTGTTTATTGCCAAGTGTTCGTCGTCTTGTCTTGCAGCTCAACTCAATACAAACAGCCGTCCAAACTTTACCTATTATTATCGGTCCTGAAGGCTCAGGTAAAACAGCTTTAGCCAGTTATGTACGTCGAGCTAACCATGAAGACAAAACGGTTATTTTAACAGGCGCTGCTGGAACGACCGTCACTAATTTAATTAAGTATATTGTATCAGCTGTCGGGATTGAAATGCCTGAGCCTGAAGTCAATTTGGAGGGACGTTTACGCACGTTAATTGAAAGTATGAAGCATCAAGAGGTGTCACTCAATATTTTAGTTGATCGAGCAGATAGCATTCCATTGCCAACTTTGGCGGCTTTGATTCATCTGATGTCGATTCAAAAATCAGATGTCATTTTATCTGTAACGTTATTGGGTTCTGTTAACTTGGTTGAACGTGTTGAGTCAATGATTTCTCAGAGCATGGAATGTGTCCGCGTGCGTGCAATGCCGATCATGCCCTTGAATGCTCATGAGGTCAGGGCTTACATCCACGCTTGTTTGAAAGCAGCAGGTGTTGAACGTTTAGGAATTTATATTCCTGAAACAGTTGTTCAACGAGTGACTGAATTGTCTAAGGGAATTCCTTTAAATATTCAGGGTTTAATTCAATCAGAGGTTTTGCCTTATTTGCCGGCTCCATCACAACCTTGGGTCATTAGAGAGATTCAATCTATTTTAGTGAATGTTCGATCTTGGAGTATTTTGATGTTGTTGTTGAGCTTAATTGCGTTAAAGGCAATGCCTTTTAATGATATCTTTTCAAAAGTGTACACAACAGCCCAACACTGGGAGGCTGCTTACATAGACTTTAGTTTTGATTGGGTGCATTCAGGTGCAGAGCATCTTGTTCGTCTGGTTTGATTAAAATTAAATTAAAATTAAATTAATCAATGGCTTGCTTAAGGTTCTTTCTTTTTTTTGTGATATTGTGTAGACAAAGGCTTGTCAAAATGTTAAAAATTGAGTCTGCTTCAATAATTAAGATAACCTTAAGGGGCTACAATAATGAAACAACATCAAGATTTATATGACACTATCTCTGATGCTTCACTTTGGATTTTAAGAGAAATATCACGGTCAAAGTATCGTAAGAGTTTTGAATCTGAGGATCATACAACTCTAGATGAAATATCAAAAGAAGCAGAGCATGCAGGTATTCACGTAATACAATTTCTTGAAAGTTTAAAAGAACTATCGACTGAGTCATCGTCGACTCTGCAACAAAAAGCAGAGTCATTGTTTTATTCTCTAAATGAATCACTCCAAGCTTTAACAAAGGTGACAGAACAGCTTTTAGGATTAAATTGCCATGAAGAATTATCTCGGGTAGAAAAGGATGATGGACAGTGCGTTCATGCTGCATTGATTGTTGAGATGGCTAGATATAACTTGAATTGTATAGAAGGCCTGTTAAGCATATTCAAAAAAATATTCAATGGAGATAAGTTGTTGCAGACAACAAAAGAGCTTCAACAGGCTCTCTTAGATTATCCTCGTAGACCTTGTCGGCTAGTTAAAGGGGCCCCTATAACCTTTGAACAATTGTCATCTAAACTGGAACAGTTAGGGTATGTTAAAAAGTCATCAAACACTGATGTTTTAGGTTATTTTTTTGCGGATACAGAGAAGGGTTTTTTTCGGATGGCTCTTCGTGAAGGGGTTACATTAAAGATTGATTTGAATCGAGGGAAGAACAGTATTAAAAGTATAAAAGAAATAACTTCCCAAAAGAAATCGGGTTTTTCGAGATTAAGTAAATCGATTAAATTAAAGACAATAGAGACAAAAAAGGAAACAATTACACTACAGTCGGCTGATTTTCTTAAAATGAAAGGCCTTGTTTCTGGCTATTTGAGTGATTATCAAGTCAAGCAAGATAAAAAAGCTCAGATGATTTTAGACCATATGTGTTTAGGCGCTGATCGAGATATAGAGGCTGTTTGGGATCAAGCCCCCATAAAGGCTTTATCATTACATTTGGTGGCATATTGTGTAAAAGAGAGTTCCAACAGTCAAGAGGCATGGCAGCCTATGAGCGTGCTCATCAGTAAATTTTTTCTTTCCGCACGAACGTTTAGCTTATCTGACCAGGATTATAAGCCCTATCCTAAATTAATGCTCGATTGTTGCAATCGGTTACAAACAATTAGTAAGCCTCTTTCATATGAAGAAAGTTTACTAGAGTGTAGTCGGATTATTGAAGAAGTGCGGGGCACTTCTCAAATCGTCTCTCAGAGTGTTGAACACGTTGCAAGTCCTCGAGTCCTCGCTGATGAATCAGCGGCACGAGATGTAGTAGGTGAGATAGTTGATAGTTCAGTCTCATCAAGCGCAGGCGAAGATGCTGCAAGTGCTCCAGTCCTCGCTAATA
>PBNF01000005.1 GCA_002722995.1 Legionellales bacterium
AGTTTTGATTTTTGTTTTAAATCGAGCTCAATTTGTTATACAATCCTTTGCATTGTTTCGACCATTGATTAAGGAGAAAATGTGGCAGAAGTCATCGTGGTGACCTCTGGGAAAGGAGGCGTAGGCAAGACAACCAGCTCAGCTGCAATTGCATCAGGAATTGCACTATTGGGACACAAAACTGTTGTCATTGATTTTGATATTGGTTTGAGAAATTTAGACTTAGTCTTAGGCTGTGAGCGCAGAGTAGTCTATGACATAGTTAATGTCATACAAGGTGATGCGCAACTGAATCAAGCTCTAGTCAAAGATAAACGATGTGATAACTTGTGGGTTTTACCTGCATCACAAACACGTGACAAAGATGCCCTGAGCCATGAAGGTGTTGCTCAAATCATTGCTCAGCTCAAACAAGAATTTGACTACATTATTTGTGACTCTCCTGCAGGCATTGAGCATGGAGCGATGATTGCCATGTATCACGCAGACCAAGCAATTATTGTAACCAATCCCGAAATTTCTTCAGTTCGTGATTCCGATCGAATCCTAGGCTTATTAAGCAGCAAAACATACCGTGCAGAAACACAAGCCTCACCCATTAAAGAACATTTACTCATTACTCGACATGATCCTAAACGTGTTCGAAAAGGTGAAATGCTCAGTGTAGACGATATTGTCGAGATTTTATCAGTTCCATTATTAGGTATTATTCCAGAATCCCAATCCATTCTAAGGGCTTCTAACATAGGCATCCCTGTTATTTACAATTCGACATCTTATGCAGGCAAAGCTTATCAAAAAGCAGTGAATCATTTATTAGGCATCACTGAATCTAATCCCTCTAAATCCATGTATAGCGAATTATTTTCTAAAATGTTTGCATGGTATGAAAAAGCAGGAGCATGACCATGTTAACAGGCTTGGCCACTTTTTTTCAAAAGAATAGAACATCACAAACATCTAGCCGAATTGCTCTAACCCGACTACAAGGTTTATTATCTCAAGTCCCAGAAGTCAATATTGAGCAGCTTAAACAAGACCTTATTGAACTACTCGATCGATATTACATTGGACAACAGTGCATTTCGTTTCAAAAAGATGGCAGCATTAATATTCGCACCACTGAGCGTTAATTCAAGGTTGGCTCATACTCATGACTCAAGATCCTTCAAAATATTTAAAAGCATTAGGATACGGAAAGATCTATGTTCATCGTGACCCTGAGTTGGATTTCACCGCAATTGTTGCCTTACATAGCACAGCATTAGGCCCCGCCATTGGAGGATGTCGCTGCATTCAGTATGATCATTTCGATACAGCCCTCAACGATGCTTTACAATTGGGTCATGCAATGACTTTAAAAGCAGCCATGCATGAGCTGCCTCACGGTGGAGGGAAATCTGTATTAATGATTCCAGAACATTGTGATTCTAAACAACGTGATTTAATTTTAAAGTCTTTTGGAAACTTTTTAAATGAATTAAACGGCACCTATATTACAGCAGTTGATAGTGGAACACAGCCTCAGGATATGGATGTAATTGCAACACAAACACCTTATGTGTTGGCAGATACACACCTTAAGTCCACGTGTAACCCCTCTTACTATACTGCACAAGGTGTTCGTTATGCGATGGAAGCCTTAATTGAACATAAGGGTTATGGTTCATTTTCCAATGTCACCATTGCGCTTCAAGGGTTAGGCGCTGTTGGCTTGTATCTATGTGAAATATTATTAGATTTAGGCGCACACATCATTGCAACAGATACTGATCCATTACGTTGTGAACAAGCTTCTAAAACGTTTAATATTAATATTGTTGAACCAGAAGATATCTATGCTATTCAAGCAAATATATTTGCCCCTTGCGCATTAGGCGGAACTCTAAATGCGCGTACGATTCCTTTACTAAAAGCTGATTCTATTGTGGGCAGCGCCAATAATCCATGCGATACATCCGATCACACTGAACAACTCTTTAAAGCTCAAGAGATTACGTATGTACCTGATTATCTAGCTAATGGCGGCGGATTGATTCATGTTGCAGGTTTATATGCAAACTTGGATTCTAGTTGGGTTGATGATAAAATCAAGAACATTTACACGCGTACGCAACAGCTGCTAAGCCAAGCTGCGCAACAACATCAATCTATGGAATATCTCGCTCGTGAGTTCGCATATCATGTTTTACAACGATCACATCAACCACACACTTGAGATTATCCAACATCTCAATCCAGATGGAACATTAGTTCGCCCTTATCCTGAAGGCATCGATGTTAATTGGTGTTTGGACATTTACCGTCACATGCGCCGCATAGAAGCATTAGATTTACAAGCCACTCAACTTCAGCGCATCGGACAATTAGGGACTTACCCACCAGCACATGGCCATGAGGCTATTTCAAGCACTTTAGGCAAGGTTTTAAGTTCGAATGATGTTTTTGTACCCTACTATCGTGATCATGGTGTTTTACTCCAACGCGGCATGACCCCCAGCACCATTTTGCAATATTGGTCAGGCGATGAACGTGCCAACACACAAGGCTACCCTCAAGATCTTCCCATGTGTATTCCAATTGCCACACAATGCACTCACGCCTCAGGCATTGCTTACGCTTTAAAGTACCAAAAATCCTCTTCTATTGTGATGTGTTCATTGGGTGATGGTGCAACTTCAAAAGGTGATTTTTATGAAGCGCTGAATTTTTCATCGCTACACCAACTCCCTGTTGTATTTATTATCAGTAACAATCAATGGGCGATTTCAGTTCCATTAGATCAACAAACGGCTTCCCAAACACTTGCGCACAAAGCACTGGCTGTTGGATGCCAAGCTTTACGTGTCGATGGGAATGATCCTATTGCATTAAAATTCACTTTAGATCAAGCTATCGCCATTGCTCGTGATGGCAAGGGCCCTATTTTAATTGAAGCTGTACATTATCGACTGGGCAATCATACCACCGTCGATGATGCTCGGCGCTATATGCCTGAAACTGAACGCTCAAATGCAGCATCTATTGCCGGCATACCTAGAATGGAAGCCCATCTTAAGGCAATTGGTAGACTGAATCAAACAGCCATCGAATCCATTATTCAAGAAGAAAGTCAATTCATTGAAGCGGAAACTTCAATCGCACAAAATCATTCAAAACCTCAAGCGCATGAAATGTTTGATCATCTGTATTCGACCTTGCCCGATGCGCTTGAATGGCAGCGCCAAGATTGCATTCAAAAGGCTGAGCATCATGAGTGAGTATTATACTTTAGTACAGTCCATTCGCTTAGCCTTACACGATGCCCTTGAGGCAGACCCAAATGTGATGCTGTTAGGAGAAGACATTGGGAAAAATGGAGGAGTATTTAGAGCAACCGAAGGGTTACAAGATCAATTTGGACACATGCGAGTATTAGACACCCCATTATCTGAAGCGCTCATTGCAGGCCTTTCAGTGGGGTTGTCAACACATGGTTTGAAACCCATTGCAGAATTTCAATTTATGGGATTTATTTATCCAGCTATTGAGCAAATCATTAGCCATATAAGCCGTATGCGCAACCGAACACGGGGACGTTTATCTTGCCCTTTGGTGATCAGAGCCCCTTATTCAGGCGGCATTCATGCCCCTGAGCATCACTCTGAAAGCACAGAAGCTTTATTTGCACATATTCCAGGCTTACGCGTTGTCATTCCCACTCGCCCAAGTCAAGCTTATGGCTTACTGCGCTCAGCCATTGAATCACCTGACCCCGTGGTTTATTTAGAGCCTAAAAAAATTTATCATACTTTAAAAGAACCTATCGATCGAAACGCACCTTGGCCAAAGTTAGATCAAGCTCAATGCATTTCAAAAGGTCATCACCTCACTCTGATTGCTTGGGGGGCAATGCTACCATTAGCGTATCAATCGGCTCAATGGGCGCATCAACAAGGCATTTCAGTCGAACTCATCGATTTAGTTTCTATTAAACCTTTAGATCTTAAAACACTATTAAATTCAGTCCGTCAAACAGGCCGTTGCCTTATTGTCCATGAAGCAGCCCGAACAGCTGGATTAGGGGCAGAATTAGCAGCAAGTTTACAAGAATCAGCTTGGGGATCCTTATTAGCGCCTATCATGCGAATTACAGGCTACGATACGGTGATGCCTTATGCTCAATTAGAGTCTTATTACTTGCCCCAAACAAAACATATTAATCATGCGATCACAACACTGATGGAGTATCCTGGATGAAATCCTTTAATTTACCAGATTTAGGGGAAGGCTTAGCGCAAGCCACTGTGAGAGAATGGCATGCTCCTCTCAATGCAACCATTAAAAAAGGTCAATCTTTAGTCAGTGTGGAAACCGCTAAAGCCCTTGTAGAAATCCCCTCACCTTATACAGGTCAATTGATTCAGCAATGTGCTGCTGTAGGCGATATTGTACAAACAGGCGCCCCTTTAGCCACTCTTCAAACGCACTTAACAGATGAAGCCAATACTGTTGTGGGACAGTTAGATCATCAATCAGTTTTATCAGAAATGCCGGCATTACCCCCTCTTATACAATCCGATACCACAACAGTCATTGCACAACCGGCTGCTCGACACTTGGCCCATCAACTTAATATTCCCCTAGATTCAATCAAAGGTTCTGGCCCTAATGAATTGATTACAGTATCAGATATTGTGATGACTCATCAAAAAACAATACCCCCAAAACCTTCACTTGACCCTTATTTATCAGGTGTACGCCAACAAATGGCTTACAAATTAGAACAAACACATCACTCAACTGCACCGACTACGCTCACTGAGGTCATTGATATTTCAGCTTGGTATAAAAAAAACCGTTTATTTCCTTATGTGATCAATTGCTTATCAAAAGTTTTGATGCAGCACCCTGCTTTAAATGCACATTATATTCCTTATCAAGAATATACCCGATTTGATCAGACTATTCATTTAGGCATTGCAATTCAAACACCTCACGGTTTGTTGGTCCCAGTGATTCAATCTGTTGAGAGCCTTAGTATTCAAAGCCTCAATCAGCAATTACAATCCATGAAAACTCAAGCACAACATCAAAACCTCAATCTGAATCAAACCCTAAAACCAACTTTTATACTATCAAATATTGGCGCATTGGGTATAGGCCGCTTTGCAACGCCAATGCTAACGCCTCCTGCTGTTGCAACACTTGCGCTTGGAGCTGTTTACACAGGACCTACATTAAATCATGAGCAACGCTGGGCCATGCATCCTTATTTACCTATTTCGTTAACTTTTGATCATCGTGTGGTTTATGGCGCAGAGGCTGCGCATTTGATCAAAGGGCTCAAATTAGCTTTAGAGGCTGCTCATCCAACTTGAAAGACATGATAGACAGCGATCATCTGGCATTGCTTTGAGCCTTAGTGCCCAAACATTTTGATTCGCAAATGCTGTACATTTAACTGCATCTTTTTCAGTTATTAAAGTAATTTGGTCCGGGTGGCTTAATACACAATCTTGTGCTGAAAATTGATGATGATCAGGATAAGCATGATACGTTGCATTGAGCCCCATAGACTTGATCAGTGAAAAAAAACGATCTGCCCCCGCAATACCTGTCATCACTACAATCGGTTTTTTTTCTGTTATAAAAGCATCAACGGGACGATGTATCTTGTTATCTAACACATTCACCCAATACTCAGCAGTCAAATCACATTTAAAATCATTAGACTTTAAATTCATTAAAGTAGATGAGCCTTGAGACATGATGACCCGCATATCTGAACGCGACAGTCTGGCTGTTAGAGGCTCTCTTAAAGGACCTAAAGGCAATACATATCCATTACCATAATGACGGGCTTCATGAAGCACTTCAATATAACGTTGCGCTTTGAGTTTGAAATGTTGAAAACCATCATCGGAAATGATGACATCCAATTGATAAGACGCAGTCAACGCTTCAATGGCTTGAACTTTACTTGCAGCGATACTAATCGGACATTGATAACGCTGAAAAAACATTAAAGGTTCATCACCCACTTCATCTGCAGTACTTGTTGAGGTGACCATGACAGGTTGCTTGCTATTTCGTCCATACCCTCGACTGATCACACCTACACGATAACCTTGATTTTGAAGATGATGGACAAGCCACATCACTAAAATACTTTTACCACTTCCTCCGACAGTCAAATTCCCCACCACCCAAACAGGCACGGAAGGATGATAAGGATGGGTGAAATAGCAAATACATTTTAAAACATAATAATATAGATAGCTTAAAGGCATTAACAAATGCATAAAAAAAGATAACAGGATGGGATGTGAGTGACGAGGTCGATACCACCATGACTCAATACTTTGGTGTAGCGTACAATAAATGATTTGACGCATCTTGTTAATCATAGCTCTGTTCGTACAATGTTTGATAATGCATAGAGGCTTGAATTAACTCATCATGAGTCCCTTCAGCTACGACACAACCTTGGTGCATAACAATGATTTTATCCATAGATTGAATATTGGCCAAACGATGTGCAATGAGAATTAAAGTTTGATCCTGAAGACGTGTTAAGTGATTCATAATACGAGATTCAGTGATAGTATCTAAAGCAGAAGTGGCTTCATCCATTAAGAGTATTGGTTTTTTCTCCATCAAAGCCCTTGCAATTGTTAGCCGCTGTTTCTGCCCCCCCGATAAACCTGAACCATTATCACCTAAGAGGGTATCATAGCCTTGAGGCAAAGCTTGAATGAAGTCATGCGCATCTGCAGCTATAGCTGCTTGATGTAATTCATCTTGCGTATGTGTTCGATTTAAAGTGATATTCTCTGAGATTGAAGCATTAAATAAACAAATATCTTGAGTTACAAGTGAGAGTTGATCTCTCAAATGATTCAAAGAGTACTTTGAAATTGAACGATGATCAATGTAGATGCTGCCCTCATCCGGCTGGTAGAAACGAACCAACAATTGAATCAAGGTTGATTTACCTGAACCAGAAGCCCCGACAACAGCAACACGCATACCTGGTTCAATTCGGAAAGAAACTTTATTTAACACAGGTTTCACCTGATCTGAATAAGAAAATGAAACAGATTTAAACTCAATTGAACTGTTCAAATGAATATCAAAAGTAAATTGCTTTGAGTGATCCAGATCATCTACTTCAGAAGGATGGTCAATGACTTTAAAAATACTTTCTGCTGCTGCAATACCTCTTTGAATTTGAGCATTAATGGCTGTTAATTGTTTAGCAGGTCGCTGTATTCGTATTGAAGCTAATAATAAAGCTGCAAATGTACCCGCTGACAAACCTGGAACTAAATGATCAACGGCTATCCAAATTAATAACGTTACAGGCAAAGAAATGATCAAATGTGTGCTCACTGAGCATAATGCCGCAGTACGTGCAGATTTAACTTCACATACTCTAAGCGACTGAACTTTCAAATTAAATTTATCAAAAGCATAGGCATATGCATTATTGAGTTTAATAATGGTTAATGCACGTAATCCATCACTAAGCACTTGTGTCGTATGCGCCATATTCAATTGTGTTTGAGCGGTAATTGATCGCATTTTTTTTGAGAATTTCTTCATTACCCATATAGTTGGAGCAATAAATAAGATCGACATTAAAGTCAACTGCCAATGCACCCAAAGCATTGCAATCAATAAACCAACGACCAATGTTAAGTTTTGTAAGAACTGTAATACAGCTGTTGAAATCGCACTTGATACTTGAGTGACATTGTAAATCATCAGTGCAATTGATGTAGAAGGTGGATGCTGATCATGATAAGTTTTAGGGAGAGTCAACAGTTTTTGGTATACCACTTCACGCAGATGTTGAATAATACTTTGTGAAAAATGAACTAAGGCTACTTCAGACAAAAACAAACAAGTACTTCTTAAAATAATCAAGCTTAGGAACAACACGGGCAAATAATGTACCCACGTTTGAGTTTTTGGATGTGTAATAGCATCTACTGCAGGTTGAATACTCCATGCAAATAAGCTTTCTAATGCACTCAGGGTAATTAAAGAGATGATTGAAACAAGGGCCCACTTCCAATACAAACGAGTATAATTTAGTAGCCGTTTATAGGCTGTGAAATGTTGGGCCCGGATAGGCGCTAGCATTAGATTAAGCGTCAGCTGTTGCGCGTGCTGCCTTTTTTTCCTGATATTGAGACTCAAAATCTACAGGACTTAAGAATAATGGCGGAAATCCACCTTGAGTGATTAAGGTTGATAATGATTGTCGAGCATAGGGTAGTAAAACACTTGGACAGTAGCTTTCTAATAAATGCTCAACCTGTTCCGATGAAAAGTTTTTAATGAGGAAAGCACCTGCTTGTTGAATTTCAGCAACAAACACTTTCTGATCACTCGAATCAACGGCTGCAGTCACTGTTAAAACAACTTCATATTGACCTTCAGCCACTTCTGCATGCTTGAAATCCATTTGAATATTTGCATTAGGTTCCCAAGCCGGAAGCATATGCATAGGGTGAGTCATTTCAAATGATGCATCTTTTAAATATAAATGGCCAATAGCAAATTGTGGCTGATTCGTATCAACGGCATTTGAATCGGTTGTTTCATTCGAAGTGGTTTGATCAGTCATATTAGAACCCTCTGTTGTGAATAAATGTGCACTATACGAAAGCGATATATTGTATAGTTTAATCAATGATTAGCAGCTTGACCAGTTAAATCGGTGCTTAAAGGTAATCCGGAAGCGTGCCACGCTTTGAGACCACCTGATAGTATTGTAAGATGCGCTTCAGTCGATCGAAAGACCTTAAATCATTTCAAAGATTTTAATCCATTTTGACAAATCAACACAACAAGTTTATCAGATTCATTCAGTCTTGTTTGAATGACTGGGTGAGTCGCTTGAATACGATGTGCCATCACGAGCGTAGGATGTGTATTTGAATGTGTGATGTCAAACAGATCCACGCGCCCTTCATTAATTAACGCTAATAAATCACTTGGAGATAAGCCTACAATAAAGCGAGCTTGTATCATATGGCAAATTTGCCTGATCACAACACAACCTAATATCATGCCAACTAAAGCATAGAGTATTGAGGCATGCATCATCATTTCGCCGTAAAACATTGAAACTCCAATTCGTTAGACACTTATTCATGCATCCATTATAATCAAATCACTGACTGAACTCAATTTAACCGTTGCTGGTCGTTTGGAGGCCCACATTCTAATGCGTGAATTTATCTGTTTCTTATCTGAAACTCAACAAATGTTGTTCGAAGCTGCAGCACACTTCGCACATACAGACATTCTTCCACTGGCTCAAGAAATTGATGAAACTGATGAATTCCCTCGTCATTTGTGGCCCAAATTAGGCCAATTGGGTTACTTGGGCCTTACGGCTCCTGTTGAATTTGGAGGTTCCAATTTAGGGTATACTGCACACACTTTAGTCATGCAAGCACTGAGCACTGCCAGTGCTGCTGTTGGATTGAGTTATGCTGCGCATTCAAATTTATGTCTCAATCAATTGGTTCGATGGGGCTCCTCTGAACAAAAATTTAAATATTTACCTAAACTCATTTCAGGCGAACACGTGGGCGCTCTAGCTATTTCTGAAGAACAGGCCGGATCAGATTGTTTAAATTTACAATTAAAGGCAACGCCTTGCGAGCAGGGATATCGTTTAAATGGTCGGAAAATGTGGATCACAAATGCGCCTGATGCAGATCTGATTATTGTATATGCCCGCACAGCTTATCACTCAAAAGGCTCAGGCATCACTGCATTTATTATTGATAAAAATCTCGAAGGTTGGCATGCCACACAACCGATCAAAAAAATGGGCATGAGAGGATCCAATACCTCAGAAATTGTATTTAAAGATTGTGAAGTCCCTAAAGATCGAGTACTAGGCACGCCTGATCAAGCGTGTGCTGTGCTGATGTCAGGCTTGGATTACGAACGTATTGTCTTATCTGGGGGCCCTATTGGAATCATGACAGCTTGCTTGAACACATTAAAACCTTATCTCAATGAACGCATTCAATTTGATCAACCGATCGTTCAATTTCAATCAACACAATTTAAACTCGCTGATATTTATACACGTTATCAATCAGCTCAATATCATGTTTATGGCGTTGCAATGGCAGCTGATCAAGGCTCGTTGTCTTCAAAAATGGCAGCATCTTGCTTTTTACAAGCGTCTGAGTCTGCAACTTGTATTGCATTAGATACCATTCAGTTACTCGGTGGAAATGGTTATACAACAGCTTATCCAGCTGAACGGTATTTGAGAGATGCAAAACTTTATGAAATTGGGGGCGGTACTTCTGAAATACTTCGCAGTATCATTGGACGAACATTTATCTCTAAATAGATAAATGCAGGATACCTCGCATTCATTTTTCAAACAGAGCCAGTCAAAACATCTTAAAAATTTAATGAAATAATCAAAAACTTAGGCCTTAATGTTTTTTGTATTAACTGCATGGCTAGCATTTATCTTAACAACAGTAACTTTAAATTTGACAACTCAACATTCACCTCAACCACAAAAAGAAATACATCATTATGCTTAAAATTTCCGCAGTTTAAAGCAATTAGAACTCAATCCCCTTTTTCATAAAAAATCCACACCCCCTGTGCGCTTAAAAAATATCATAAACATCCTCAACACAATTTGTGATCCCTCAATAAGATTTAAATGCTTGCTTCAGGCCTAAGCATCTGAATCAAAGATTTAATGATTGACTAAAATAGTAATATAATGTTGTATCGATTCTATTCTTAACTGCTTGTCTAATGATTAACATTCAGCACAGAACACACTACACATATCTTTGAGAATGCTAAGATACAGCTTTATTTAACCCTGATCATCCGCTCAATCCCCTCTCATTCTTCATCTAACTCAATAAAAACGAATATCACACAGACTTGATTTTGATGAATTGTTAATTAAAAGCCTTATTTTTTTAAGGAAATTGAAATAGTTTAAGCATTGAGTCATCCTTTATCTTTCGTTATGATCATAATGATTAATTTAAGACCATGGTTATCTCATGACGGCATTACCTTCTTATGATTCATTCCTATCATCACATGAAGCACTTCAAAATGAACAAACATTCAAAGAGACGCTTGATGCGTTTAAAACCCTTCAGTATCAACATGCACATTCACCTCACTCAGAGAAGGTCAATCATCGTATTCAATCCCTATTAGACCCTTCAAGCACTTGGTTAGCACTTTCAGAATGCGCAGGAGATCAATTGTATGATCATGAGCTTCCCAGTGCAGGCATCTTATGTGGCATTGGTCAAATTGAAGGCCACCTCGTTATGGTCATTGCAAATAATCCTTGTGTAAAAGCAGGCACTTACTTTCCAATCACCATTAAAAAACATTTGCGCGCTCAAAATATTGCAATGAAACTCAAATTACCTTGTGTCTATTTAGTCGACTCAGGTGGAATCTTTTTGCCCAAGCAAGCCGAATGCTTTGCAGATGAACATCATTTTGGAAGAATCTTTTACAATCAAGCCCAACTATCTAAAGCTGGTATTCCTCAGATTGCTGTTGTGTTAGGCGCTTGCACTGCAGGCGGTGCTTATGTTCCAGGCATGGCAGATGAAACCATCATGGTTAAAGATATTTCCAGCTTATTTTTAGCCGGCCCACCTTTGGTTAAAGCAGCCACAGGTGAATCTATTGATATACAAACTTTAGGGGGTGCAGACATGCACTGCAGGCGATCTGGAGTCATTGATCATTTAGCAGATAATGAAAATGAAGCCTTATCACTATGTCGACGGCTGGTAGCTCAATTCCCCATACGAGACATCTCTAAGGTGCGCCAACCTCAACGTGATGCTCAACCTCCTCGCCATGATCCGACCGAACTGTACCGCTTCATTAGTCATGACCCTAGAATGCCAATGGAAATCAAAGCAATCATTTCAAGGATTATTGATGATTCTAATTTTGATGAATTTAAACCTTTATATGGCCCCACATTAATCACCGGTTATGCGTATATTGGGGGCTATCCAGTTGCCATTATTGCCAATGATGGCATTTTAATGGCAGATGCAGCAAATAAAGCCACTCATTTTATACAACTTGCGTGTCAGCGACAAACACCCTTAATTTTTTTGCAAAACATCACAGGCTTTATGGTGGGTGAAGCTGCTGAGGCCAGTGGCATTATAAAGCATGGCGCTAAAATGGTATCGGCGGTGGCCTGCGCGAATGTGCCTAAATTTACAATTATCATAGGTGGTAGTTATGGAGCTGGCAATTATGCCATGTGTGGGCGCGCTTATGATCCGAATTTTTTATGGTCTTGGCCTAATGCAAAGTGTGCTGTTATGGGAAGCGCACAAGCTAACTTAGTCCTTAAAACCATTCGATCACATCACTCAGAAGATGATCAGTGCAAAATTGAAACCCATTATCGCCGATCAACAAGTGCCATGCATGCAACCGCACACCTATGGGATGATGGTATACTTGACCCATTAGATACACGTGCAACACTGATCAAAGCCTTACATGCTTCAGCACATCAATCGCTTGAACACAGTCAATTTGGGATTTTTAGAGTATGAGACGAATATGTCTGAAGTAGTTCTTCAAAGCACTCTCGATGAATGTTGGGTCTTGACTCTGAATCGACCTCAAAAGGGAAATGCCCTTGATTCAGACAGCATCAATGCACTGAGCACAGCTTTTAAAGCAGCTACCACCTGCACTGAAATGCCTTGCCTTATTCTTAAAGCTCAGGGAAAACATTTTTGTACGGGCATTGATTTGAATTGGATGATTGAATCCGGAGCACATGATGAAATCAATAATTTAGCTTCAGCAAAAGCCATCAGTGATTGCTTCCAACAACTGTCAAACCTCCCTATCCCAACCATTTGCATCACACAAGGCGCCGTTATGGGAGGGGGGGTTGGTTTAGCCGCTTGTTGTGACATTGTTTTGGCTGAGCAATCCACTTACTTTAAACTCCCTGAAGTGGCTTTAAATCTTTTACCTTATATTATTTTGCCTTACTTAACTCGAGCCATAGGCGCAAGAAATACTTTTAAACATGCACTAACCCATCAAGTATGGGAGCCTCAGCAAGCACAATACGAAGGCTTGATCACAGCCTACGGATCAAACAGTTACATTGAAGGTGAATTAAATCAATTGATTGAGATTCTCCGAAATAACCCTAAAGGAATCAATCAGCACCTCAAACAAACACTCAATGATCATATTCATGGGAAAGATTCTCTATATCAGACAGCAACTGGACATTTAGCGCGACAACGTGCAAAACCCGAGACACAAAAGTATTTATCAAAATGGAAAAAGCCTTGAGGATTTATTTGAAAAATAAATCAAATTATTAGATAATACAACTTTATTTGAATAGAGTTTTCGAATGCCTAAACAAGACCACATTGAAATGGAAGGGTTGGTCATTGACGCATTGCCCAATGCAATGTTTCGTGTCCAGCTTGATAATGGCCATATGATCACAGCACATATTTCAGGCAGAATGCGCAAAAATTATATTCGCATCATTACAGGTGATCGCGTAACTTTGGAAATATCACCTTATGATTTGAACAAGGGGCGTATTGTCCTAAGACACACTCAAAAAAATACCGAGCAAAAAAAAGAGGAAGTTGCAGGAGATCAGACAACTTCCTCAGATACCTAATTAATTATTATGCAGCTGATTTTTCTTCTGTAGTAACTTTCAAAGACTGCCCTGTGGCTTGAATCTTAACAGTGCCTCCATGAGACAATTTCCCGAACAATAAGTCATCGGCCAAGCCATATTTGATTTTTTGATCAATCAATCGAGATAAAGGTCGAGCGCCAAGTGCAGTATGATATCCATTCTTGGCCAGCCATTTTTTGGCAGAAGCTGCAACCTTTAAGCGTACAGATTTATTAGATAATTGATCGCTAAGCTCAGCTATAAATTTCTCAACAATTTGAATCACTACCTCTTCATCTAAAGGATGAAAAGGTACAATTGCATCTAAACGATTCCTAAACTCAGGAGAAAAGGCTCGTTTAACTGAATCCAAGACATCAGGTTCATGATCTGAATCAGTAAAACCTAATGCAGTACGATCATAACTTTCAGCACCTGTGTTACTGGTCATGATGATGATTGTATTTCTAAAATCAACATGAACACCGTCATTATCCGTAAGCTCGCCGTGATCCATCACTTGGAGTAAAATATTTAACAAATCAGGATGAGCTTTTTCGATTTCATCTAATAATAAAACAGAATATGGATGTTTTTTGACAGATTCAGTTAATTGACCGCCTTGATCAAAACCAACATAACCTGCTGGTGCACCGATTAACTGCGAAACAGAGTGCTTTTCCATATACTCTGACATATCAAATCTTAACAACTCAACACCCAGAGATTTTGCTAACTGAATACAGACCTCTGTTTTACCCACCCCTGTAGGTCCTGTAAACAAGAAGTTTCCAATTGGGCGGTCATTTTTACACAAACAGGATCTCGAAACTTTAATGGCATGAACCAAGCATTCAATGGCTTCATCTTGACCAAAAATCCTCTTCTCCAAATTAGATTCAAGGTTTTTTAATACTGTTTGATCATTTTCTGAAATTTGTGCTGCAGGAATTCTTGCCATTTCAGCAACCACTGATTCAATTTCAGCTGCATCAATAGTGCGATTTGATGCACCTAAATGTTTTTTCGATGCACCTGCTTCATCAATGACATCAATTGCTTTATCTGGTAAAAAGCGATCATGGATGTGACGAATCGATAACTGAACTGCACGTTTAATGGCTTCATCTGTGTAAGTTACATGATGGTATTGTTCAAATTTATCTTTAATGCCATTTAAAATTTGTATAGCACTGCACTCATCAGGCTCTGTCAGATCAATTTTATGGAAACGCCTTGCAAGGGCTTTGTCTTTCTCAAAAATATTTCGATATTCTTGGTAAGTTGTAGCACCTAAACACCTCAAACTGCCCCGCCCTAACAAAGGCTTGAGCAAATTTGCAGCATCGATGGCACCACCTGAAGCCGCTCCAGCCCCTACGATTGTATGAATTTCATCAATAAAAACGATCACATTTTTCATTTCAGATAATTCTTTCAATAAGCTTTTAAAGCGTTTTTCAAAATCACCTCGATATTTAGTTCCAGCTAACAGCAAACCTAAATCAAGTGAATAAATTGTTGAATCTTTTAAAAGGTCAGGAACTTTCTGATTCACAATCGCTTGAGCTAACCCTTCAGCCAGTGCTGTTTTACCAACTCCTGATTCACCCACAATCAAAGGATTATTTTTTCTTCGACGACATAATGTTTGAATGGTTCTTTCTAATTCATGCGCGCGACCAATCAAAGGATCCATATTGGAAGATTGAACTAAATGATTTAAATTTTGAGCATATTTGTCAATCATGCTATCGGATTCAGGCATTACAACGTCTTCTCCCATGACATTATCTTGCATATCTTGGTAATTCTGCAAAGAAAAAGGTTCATCATCCTGAGTGAGGTCAATGCTTTTCTGACTAAAATAATCAATGACTTGACGTCTAGTTAAATTAGATTGATTAAGCAAGAAAACAGCATGGCTTTCTTGTTCACTGAAAATAGCAGATAATACATTACCGCCTGTCACTTCAAGCTGAGACATTGCTTGAACCTGAAAAATAGCGCGTTGCAAAACCCTTTGAAAAGCTAAAGTAGGTTGTATTTCAATATTTTTTGAAACCTCTAATGATACATTTTCTTCAAGTAAATATGTGTGCAAACGATTCTTTAAACCGATGATATCAACATGATAGGTATTAAAAATAGATAATGCCTCAGGATTATCTAGCAAGGCAAACAGCAAATGCTCTACCGTCATAAATTGGTGATTAGATTCCTTCGCAAAATTAAACGCTCGATTTAAAGTCATTTCAAGATTTTGGCAAAACATATTGATCTCCTTATTTACTTAAAAGCAGCACGCCTTGCTGCCTATTAAGCGTAGTTAAGAAGTTATTTCATATGTTACAAAATATTTAAAAAGTTTGTATTTATAAAGCTTTTAAATCAATTAGAGGCTAAGATTACGTAATTTATTCAACTCTTCATGCAACTTATCACAACAGATCCAAACTCAGAACAGGTTACTTGCTGCGCTGAATCCATCATTCGCGCGAAATCATAGGTGACACGTTTAGAAGCAATTGCACCCTGCATTCCTTTGTTGATCAGCTCAGCAGCTTCATGCCAACCCAAATGACGCAGCATCATTTCAGCAGATAAGATCAAGGAACCTGGGTTGACTTTATCTAATCCTGCATAACCTGGAGCGGTACCATGGGTCGGCTCAAACACCGCAACCTGCTCCCCTAGATTTGCACCAGGCGCAATACCGATTCCACCCACTTGAGCAGCTAATGCATCTGAAATATAATCTCCATTTAAATTCATGGTTGCAACAATGTCAAAGTCCTCGGGACGTAACAACATCTGTTGCATAAAAGCATCAGCAATGACATCTTTAATGATGATAGGCTTTCCTGTTTCTGGATGGTTAAAGACACAATAGGGCCCCCCCTCTAAAAGCTGTGCCCCAAATTCTTCCCGCGCCAATTCATAGCCCCAATCACGAAAGGCACCTTCGGTATATTTCATAATATTACCCTTATGCACTAACGTAACAGAATCTGAATGGGTACGAATTGCTTGCTCAATTGCACGACGAACTAAACGTTTGGTTCCAGCCTCCGAAATAACTTTTACACCAATCCCACAATGCTCTGGAAAACGGATACTTTTAACATCCATTTGGTTGATCAGCATATCAATTAAGGATTTTGCACCTGGAGAATCTGATTGCCATTCAATTCCAACATAAATGCCTTCTGAGTTTTCTCTAAAAATCTCAATCGAAGTTTTCCAAGGCTCTTTGACAGGACTAGGGGCGCCTGGGAAGTAACGAATAGGCCGATGACAAACGTAAAGATCTAAAGTTTGTCGGATCTTAACATTTAAGGAGCGAATTCCACCTCCAACCGGTGTCGTCAGTGGCCCTTTAATTGCAATATGTGCTTTTCGAATCAAATCAAGCGTTTCATCCGGCAACCATTGCTGATCACCATACACTTGGATCGCTTTTTCACCCGCATAAATCTCCATCCAATTTATTTTACGAGTTCCCTGATACGCGTACTCCAAGGCAGCATCAACCACGCGTTGCATAACAGGCGTAATGTCGCGGCCAATTCCATCCCCTTCAATGTAAGGAATAATCAGATGATCAGGCACCTGTAATTGCCCATGATCGTCGTAAGAAAGATATGTTCCCTGCATAGGTATTTGAATATGAGAATCAGTCACAATCACTTCCGTTGAAATCATTAATCATTCAATATGCACCGATACCAATGAAATTACAAGTATGATATGATTCTATTTATTTCATATAGAGTGTATTTATGAAACGAGTCCTGGTAGGATTATCGGGTGGTGTTGATTCAGCTGTTTCAGCTGCATTACTCATGCAAGAAGGTCATGAAGTTGAAGCAGCCTTTATGCACAACTGGCATACTGACCCTTATGCTCATTGCGAATCTTCTCAAGACTATGAATCAGCTTGTCGTGTTGCCGATCATCTAGACATCCCATTACATTCAATTGATTTTGCATCTGAATATTTTTCAGAAGTCTTCGAACCCTTCTTAGATGCTCTGGCTCAAAATTTGACTCCAAATCCTGATGTTTTGTGTAATAAACAAGTTAAATTCAATCATTTCTTAACATATGCTCAAAAGGCGGGATTTGATTACATTGCAACAGGACACTATGCAGACATTCACCCCGAAACATTCGAACTCTATCAACCCGTTGATCAACGCAAGGATCAAACTTACTTTTTACATCAATTAACACGCGCTCAACTTAAACACACTCAATTTCCTTTAGCTCACCTTGATAAAAAGCAAGTTAAAAAGCTTGCGTATGATTTATGCTTGCCTAATCATTCACGCGCAGAAAGCATGGGTATTTGCTTTATTGGCGCCAATCATTTTTCTTCATTCATCCGACAATATTTACTCGATCAACCTGGAGATATTGTTACTTTAAAAGGCGAAGTAGTGGGTCAACATCAAGGCCTACATCATTATACCATTGGGCAACGAAAAGGTTTAGGTATTGGAGGGCTTGCCTTCAAAAAAACTGATGCTTGGTATGTTGCTGAAAAAAAAGCACTATCTAACGAGCTCATTGTCGTTCAATCCTCTACTCATCACGCTTTATATGATGATACGATCTATTGCAAGGATCCACATTGGATAGGAGATCCTCCAGAAATGCCCTTAAAATGTTATGCTCGTGTTCGGCACGGACAACCCTTAACACCTTGCACTTTAGTTAAAACTGATGAGAGCTTTAATGTATATTTTGAATCACCTCAGCGCGCAATCGCTCCAGGCCAATATATTGTTTTTTATCAATCGAAATGTTGCCTCGGAGGCAGCATGATTCTTGGTGGAATTAAAAATCAACAACAATAAAATTAGGACAACTGACGTCCATGGGTATAATACCAGCGATCAATATGATACTTGAAATAACTCCGTTCATGTAGAGTGTACTCTTTATCATTTAATTGGTAGTGTGCAATAAATTCAACCCAACCTTCTACAGCATTTTTCTGTCGAGTTTTAATGACTTCAAGACCTAACCATTCAATAGATTCTAGTGATTTAGATCGTTTAAATTGTTTTAGAGCTTTTCCCATAGATGTGGATTTAATATAAGACCAATCTTTTAAGACAAATGCGGTATAGCGCGATCGCATTAAAGCTTCTGGGGTGCTGGGCATCTGAATTCTTGAACAATAGATTTGACAGCATTCCTCAAAAACATGACCAGAATGACAAGGGCAGGATTGATTCAAAACAAAAGATCCTTATGATCACTGTTCAAAATAAGCATTCAGCTTTTGAAACATTTTTTTAAAAGAAAATTGCATGTGAGATAAATGATGATTGAAACGAGGCAACGGGGGCAAGGATTTTTTGAGCAAAAGTTGATGAATGATCAACAATAATGCCCCCATAACATATGGAATGAAAATATAAACAGACTGAAAGATCAAACCATATATTTTTAAATTTTCAGGAAGCAATGCATTAAGGAAAGGATCGAGCAAACAGGATAGCAAATAAACAATACAAATAATTGGAACTAAGAGTGATGAAAAATAAAAAAAGTGCCCCCAAATGATTTTAAAAGTATAGCATATAGACTTAATTAATGACCTTTCAAGCAATATCGTCAATGGTGTCAAAATGAAACACGCTGGGAATAAGAATAAAAGCATCATCGAAAGCATGATGATCATCATCGCTGGGTTAGCAGTAATCAATAATGTTTGTATTATTGAAAATAAAGACATCAATAAAACATTAACAATTAAAACTGGAATTAATTTTTTCAACCAAAGAAAGCAAAAACTAAATCCACTTAAACGCGCGGTATGATCACACACATATTTAATTTTGAGCAACAAATAGGAACAGTAATACGGGATCAATGAAGCTTCTAAAAAATACAAATAGCTTCGATAATCTTCAAGATTTTTAATCACACCCTGATGAAAGGACGGCACGGCAAGCAACACAGGAGCCATAGCCGCCAATATGAAAAATAGAGTTGAGCCAAACCATAAATGTCTAACAACAACAAGGTATAGCCCAATTGATCTTAATATTAAACGTGTTCGTGAAATGAATGATTCATGAAAATGGTATCTAATCATCGAAGACATATTATGAGCACCTCATGCTGAATCAATAAAATTAGGAGGGGCTTGAAGTTTTCGTAGGCGAAGTATGATGCTCGGATTTAAGTTCAGCATATGAAAGCCAAATCAAGATTGCAATCCAAACTATGGTGAATCCAGATAAGAGGTATGAAATCAAGATGAGTATACTTTCTAAACCTGAAAAAACTGACCATGATAACATTTTAAAACCCAACCCAACTAAAAAGAGATACCCCACCAATGGAAACACGAAAACTTGAGCGCAAGCAAGTACATGCCTTTTTATGCATTGAGTGGATGCCTTAAATAGTGCATAAGTTGATAAGTCAGGTTGGGATATTAAGATAGGCATTGTATATAGTGATATTAAAGCAAAGTAAAGCGCAGGCAAGACCAAAAAACTACTGATAGAAAAAAAGATGGACATGAGCGCTGCAAGTGAGAGCACTCTCAGACCATATCCTTTAATAGCTGAAAATGTTGCTTGCAATAGATTGTCTGTTTTAGAGAGAACATGAAAAACAGCGTTCACAATCAAAAATACCGCACAATATAAAACAAAGAAATAAACAGCACCGTGCCATATTAACTGAAACAGGCCTATCGAATCACTTTGATTTAGGAAGGTAGAACAGATACTCAATAAAATAAAATTTAAGATCAGGCTCAATACAACTAAAGCAAGACAAGGCATACGGTACTCGCTTAGACAATTGAGAGATCGATAGAGCGCTCTGAGATTGAATGACTTTTCACTGCGAGGGGTTACTTCGAAAAAGAACGGCTTGGAATCCCAACGCGAAGACAATTTTTTAATATCCATTTCAATTGCCATAACTACTCCATTGACTGAAAAATTCAATTATGATTTTATATCTTAATCTGATTTATAAGATCAATCAATCCTTTTAGATCAAATACAGGGTCTATTCAAATCAGCTCAACAACATGATATTATTAGATACTTATAATTCACTGAGCTTCTTATGTCCTCAGATTTAACTGCAACTCAGATGTTTTTCGAGATTCAACAATACGTACTGAATCATACCACCCCAATTATGCTGGTTACAACATCTGAAAAATCCGCAAAACAACTCTACCACGAAATTTTAAGACAGTTACCAAAGCTTACTGCCATCTATTTCCCTGCTTGGGATACACTTCCATATGACAGACTCACCCCTTCACCTGTTGTGATTGGTCAACGTCTCAAAGCGTTGTACCAAACTTTAACTCAGCCCATTCATTGCGTAATCACAACTTATGAAGCTTTGATCGAGCGTTGCCCCCCTGCCGACTTTATTATGCAAAACACGTTAATTCTTAAAACACATGACCTCATCCCACTCACAACTTTTTCGAGGCAACTTGGTGCCTTAGGGTATCAGTCAACAGATATTGTAACCCAACCAGGCGAATTCGCTCAGCGAGGCGCTTTAATTGATGTTTACCCATTAGGTGCCTCAACAGCTTATCGAATTGACTGGTTTGATGATGAAATCGACTCTATTCGCAGGTTTAACACTGAGACACAACTGAGCACTCAAAAAATAGATCAGATTCACCATTTTCCAACACATGAGTATTTACTGAATTCCTTGACAATTCAAAATGCTATTCAGGCAATAGGCCCGATTAGACAGTCGCGACAAAATCATTTCATCAAACAACTTCAATCAGAACAGCACGATCAATTACATTATTTCTTAGATTTGTTTCATTCAAAAATGGATTATCTCACAGATTATTTGCCTGATGACATGATGCTACTACATCAAGCGGCTCACCCAGAGTCAATCATCCAATCGATCGATGAGCGCAACCAGATGGCCTATCAGGCACAGCAGCATACTCAATACCTTTTAGCCCCTGAACGAATTTGGGCCCCTCATCTTATACAACAATTGAAGACTATCTACGCTCCAAAACTACGCTGCAGGCCATTATCTTTTGAGCTCCATACAGCCCCCGCTCAATCAAACTTCACACAGATTAAAGAAGCCCTTAACTTAAAGCGACGCTGCGTCCTAACAGCTCATCATCATATAGGTTTAGAACCTCTTTCAAATCAAATGAAATCTTCGAACATTACTTATCAAATTGTTCAAACCTTTCAAGACATTAAAAATCCTGGAGTCTATTTAGCCGAATCAGCATTGCTCGACACAATTGATTGCCCTGATCTTAACTTAAGCCTCATTCCAGAATCTTGTTTAAACACGAGACCGGCTCATAGCACCCGATCGCACATCCCCAAAACACATGCTGATTTTCAGTCAGAACATACTATTTTTGACTTTAATTCAATTAAAAAAGGAGATCATATTGTACATGAACAGTATGGAATCGGTCGTTTTTTAGGCATTCAATCTTTATCAATCAGATCACAACAATCTGATTTTTTGACATTAGAATATGCTGATTCAGATCAAATTCATTTACCTATTCAAGATTTGCCCCAACTGTCTCGATATATTGGATCCACACAAACCTTAAAGCTTTCTTCACTGAATTCAAAACAATGGCAAAAAACAAAGCAACGTGCACAAAAGCAAATTGAATCACTCACGGGCCCACTACTTGAAATGTACGCAAAACGAAACGCTTCGAAAGGGATTGAGCTACATGTTGATGAAATATTGCTCAACCGTTTTAATGAACAATTACCTTTTCAGCTCACTCAAGATCAAGTGAAAACGATTCAAGATATTCAATCTGATTTGTCATCAAGTTTTAATATGGATCGATTAGTGTGCGCTGATGTTGGCTTTGGTAAAACAGAAGTGGCAATGCAGGCAGCATTTATTTGTGGCCTTTCAGGTTATCAAATATTACTATTGGCACCAACGACTGTTTTAGCAGCCCAACATTATCATACTTTAAAATCAAGATTTGAAGGCTGGCCTTTCAATATACAGCAACTCAGCCGTCATACTTCACTCAAACAACAATCAACCCTGGCATCAGAATTAGAGAGAGGGACTATTGATATCTTCATTACAACGCACGCAGGCTTGAATCCTAAATATCATTTCAAAAAATTAGGACTACTGATTGTAGATGAAGAACACAAGTTTGGTGTTAAACATAAAGAGCTTTTGCAGCGTTATCGAGCTTATACTAATATTTTATCACTCACGGCAACCCCCATTCCAAGAACATTAAATCTAGCATTATCTCAATATCGATCTCTCTCAGTCATGAGCACCCCACCGCAAGCACGACTGGCCGTTAAAACTATTGTATGTGACAATACGGATCCTTGTATTCACAACGCCATTTTAAGAGAGGTCCATCGTGGTGGACAAATTTATTATTGCGTCAATGATATTGATCGCTTACCCCAGATCAAGCAGCAACTTCAGAAACGTTATCCCGAAATTCAAATAGACATTGCTCATGGTCAAATGCCAGCTCAACATATTCAATCTGTTATGCATTCATTTTATACAGAACAAACGCAATTATTACTCTGCACAACATTAATTGAATCAGGCCTTGATGTCCCCAATGCTAACACTCTGATCATTGAACGCGCTGACTTGATGGGCATGGCGCAACTCCATCAATTACGGGGCCGTGTAGGTCGTTCAAACATACAAGCCTTTGCTTATTTAGGTACGCCTAAAGATTATACTCTATCCAAAGCAGCACACATCAGGCTTGATACCTTAGTCACGCATCAATCATTAGGATCTGGCTTCAGGGTCTCTATTGAGGATTTAGAGCTCAGGGGCGCAGGTGAGCTCTTTGGAGCCAAACAAAGTGGAGCCATCCAACAAGTGGGTTTAGCGACCTATATTAAATTATTAAATCAAAATTTAGCTGAACATCAAACTGACCCTGTTGCTGCTCAAATACCGATTCACTCAGATTGTGCTTGCCATATTCCTTTAGAATATATCCAAGATGAAAATTTACGCATGGAGGTTTACTGTAGGCTCACAACAGCACCTGATCTTAAAGCATTAGAAGATATAAAATCTGATCTATCCGATCGATTTGGACCTATCCCGGAATCTCTCAATCATCTCATTGATTTAATTGAATTTAAATATTACAGCAGAAGCACCTATATTCAATCTATACACTTATCCGAACAGTCTTATGCCATCACACTTCAAGCACAAGGACACTTGCTGGCACGTCTCAATCGAATGCTTAAACACCTTGAGCAGCTGATTGAAATGAAGCCCCCTCGTACATTGTGTATTCAGCGCAAAGATCCGATTGCATCACGCGCAGCATGTATTGAAGTATTAAAAAAAATCGAAACAATTTCTCTTCACCCTACTCCCTCAACACAGGACTCAGCAAAGGAAATATTCTAAATTTTTGTCTACTGATGACCCTCGCCATGTTGTCCGACAATGCTTGTCACTATACTTCTAATCATGCTATAATATTGCGTTTTATTTAAGAAGACCTCTAAATGCTTTGGGACATATTTTGGGTTAAGATAGTGGCTACTCTGTTTATTTTTGCAATCACTTGCCTGTCAGGTTTTTACCCGTTATTCAAAGTCTCTCGAGCCAAAGGCCATCACTCGCTGATCTGGGCCGAATCGTTGGCCGCAGGCGTCTTTTTGGGCGCAGGATTACTTCATATGCTGCATAATGCAAGCCTCACTTTTCGTCAAGCACATATTGAATATCCAATGGGACTATTATTAGCGGGTGCTTCTTTTTTATTACTTCTTTTACTTGAGCATATTGGTCGATCTATCTATGAAGAACAAGGTTTTGGGAATGGTTTTGCTTTCTTAGCGGTGTGCATGTTATCAATCCATAGTTATTTAACAGGTGTTGCACTTGGACTCACACACTCTATTTCAATGACTGTCATTATTTTCATTGCAGTTGTCACCCACAAATGGGCTGAAAGCTTTTCACTGGCGCTACAATTATCACGTAGCTATTTTCTGCACATTACACAAATCATTTTGTTTGTAATCTTTGCCCTGATGCTCCCAGTGGGTGTTTTTTCTTCGGTCCTTTTAACGCAATATTTAATCCTTCCTCCTCTTTTTTCCGCAGCGGCAAATGCACTGGCCGCAGGCACTTTCTTATATTTGGGAACATTACATGGTTTAGAGCGTGCTGTACTGATTAAACAATGCTGTCACTTAAGAGCATTTTTATTTGTTATTTTTGGTTTCACTTTAATGGCTATGGTTGCCATTTGGGTTTAACCAGCCCTCCTCAAAAGTTATTCACAAACCCTGTGGATAAACCTGTGAGCAAAGCCCTTTCAACCTTCAAAAAGATCTAAAATCAAACGATTCTCATCAGGTTGTATCTTTTTTTATCAGAAAAAATAAGTTGATAAAAATCAATAACTTAACAGGAAAGCCTTGTTTTTTCGGGACTTTTGGAAGAAAAATTAAATGTCAAGCATCATTTATAATGAAATGTTAATAAATCAGAATGAAAACACCTACTTTAAATCACCTTAAAAGATGAAAAAAAATGATAATCATGTCAGAATATTTTTTTCAACCGAGCATTCAATTGGAATATCATACGCTACATTCATGGCTAGAAACCTACCCACATGATGGCTTAATTATAACAGACCATAGCTTTGGTCAATATCAATTACAACAACACCTCAAGAGCATACGCTACACAGGGCCCAGCCCGTTAATCTTAACCTACAATCAATGGATTCACTTACTGTTCAAACGACACCCTTCTCGAAGCGGTCGCTTACTCTCTCATCTTGAAGCTTATTGGCTATTTTCAAGCACTCTAAAGCATCAATCTGATCATGCGGAACATGAACGTGCTTATCGGCAACTCTCTAGACACCAAGCACTGCCTTGGCAATCTATGTGGAAAATAGCTGAAACTGAGCTTGAGAAACACCTCACCGCATATCGATCCAAATTAACCCAATTGAATCAATACGACGCTCAAATGGCTTTTGAGTTTTTATTGCAGCACCCATCAGAATATACATGGCATTCTATTTTAATCGCCTGCACCCAACCACTCACACTTCCAGAAACAAAATGCATTAAAGCGCACACAATGCACCCTTGCAAACTAATGCAGACACGTCTAGATCAATCTGTCTCAACATACAGCCATAAAGATGTGATGCAAACAACATGGGGCTTATGCGAACATCTTCATGCACATCGACGCAATGCCCCCCAAGATACACATGCTATTGTGTGCAATCAATATGAGATGATTGAAACCCTCCACCAAACCCTCTATGAAACAACAGATACTACTGATTTCAAATGCGTCATCGCCTTACCTCAAATATTACTTAAATACCCTATCATTCAAACAGCCATTGCATTATTAAAATCTTATCTGTCCAATGACATTGATCTTAATGAGTGGCTAAGCTTTTTTCAACAACATCATTTAACCGTATCAGCCCATCATAATGAACACATTAACCTTATTCATGCTTTGAAAAAAATTCATAAAAAACAATACGCATGGGATGATTTCAATCCACCATCAACACCCTCTTTAGAGCCTATCTTTTCAAAACTGATGATCTGTAAAAACTTAATAAACACCTCAAAAACAAAACAATCTTTAGAAGAGTGGGGTCATATTTTCTCAAGGCTATTGTCTGAATTCAATTGGCCAGGCCCTTGGGAAAACCCCAAACTTACACAGGGTTTAATTCAAGCTTGGCAACGCTGCTGGAGCAGCTGGAAATCTTTGGATGCTTATCAACCCGATTGGACGGCCTCAGAAGCACTCTTTTGGCTAGAACATTCAACACAACAACACAGCTTTAAACCTAAAGAGGCATTTGAGCCCTCTAATATTTTCATCATTCATGCAAAAGAGCTTTCTACAGGTGATTATGATCATATTTGGGTCATGCAAGCTGATCAAACTGACTGGCCTTATCCGCGCCAACTTTTACCCTGTATTCCTCATGACGTTAAAAAACAACATGCCCTACCCTGCACAGATCATGAAACACATGAACGTCATATCACGCACGCTCATCGGATGTTATTACATGCAGGTCAATTTATCCATATCTTTCATACTGAAGATATTGAACCGCTCTCACTCGAAAAACAAGATCTTCAGCATGTATCAGCACCCCCTCATCAACCTGAACGATTACTTAAATCTAATCAATTTGAATACACCTTAGTCCCAGAGACCGCCTCTATTGATCTTAAAAAAATCTCTTCAAATATTTTGAAAGATACCAGTCAATGTTATTTTAAAAGTATTTCAAAACATTACCTAAACCTTTCAAAGAACACTTATTGGTCAACTGGTTATTCCCATGCCTTTCGTGGCATGCTCATTCATGACACTTTAGCCCTGATATGGTCCGAGTTAAAACATCAAGCAGCCTTATTGGCGCTGAGCACTACCAGCTTAGACGAGCTCATTGAGCAAAGCTTTCGTCATGCTTTTAAAGCATTCAAATCTCAAAATAGTTGGCCATTGAATTCATTCCAAACAGATATTGAAATCACGATCATTCAGCAACGCTTAAAAGATGCTCTGGAGTTAGATAAAAAACGTTCAAACTTTGAAGTCATTGGAATTGAACATCCTGTTCAAATGATGCTAAAGGACCAATTGATTTCAATGCGTCTGGATCGATTAGACCAAACTGAATCAGGCGTTGTTATCGTTGATTATAAAACTGGAGTATCGACCCCTAATGAATGGTTTTCTAAACGCCCCGACAACCCCCAAATGCCTCTATATGCCTTAGCCTACCCTGAACTGGTTGGGCTCTTATATTTACAAATCAAACCCAATGGCGCGCAATATACTGGTTTATTGAAAAATCAATCCAATTGGAGCGGCCTTCTCAATTCAAAAGCATATCAATCTATCAACTCTTGGGAGGATATGTTAGAAGAATGGAAATCAAATCTAATACAACTGATTGAAGAAACTCAAGCCTTACCTCCTTTATTAAATCCAAAACATGGCGCTTTAACCTGCCGACAGTGTGAATTTAAAAGCTTATGTCGCATTCAAGAGAAGGAGATACCCCATGACGCTACCTGATCAAGCAGAACGTTTGAAATCGCTTAATCCCAAATCTTCTTATATTGTTCAAGCGCCCGCAGGTTCTGGGAAAACAGGCATCCTTGTACAACGCATTTTATCTTTATTAGCATACGCCACACGCCCTGAATCTATTTTAGCAATCACGTTCACTCGAAAAGCATCTGAAGAAATGCATCATCGCATTCAAAAAGCACTTCAACTTAAAGATTACACGAATGAATTTGAGCATCAAACCTATCAATTAGCACAACAGGCTTTAAAACAGCACCCTCATTTGAGTAGTGATCAGATTCACATCATGACATTTGATGCTCTATGTCAAAAAATGTCTAACTTAAAGCATGATTCATGCACTTTACATACTTTTCCAGAACACCTGTATCAAGATGCAGCTGAACATTTTTTAAATACTCCTCCACCTAACATAGACACATCGCTGAAAATATTAATGCACTATTTAGATGGACATCATCCCAAAATATTAAATTTTATGGTCAGTCTCTTAAAGCAAAGAGATCAATGGATGCCATGGATGATGTGCCGTAGCCCTCATCAGCAAAGTCAAACTCATGCCATACAAACCTTACAAGCAGAACATGCCAACATCATCTTAGATCAATTAACAAACGCTCAAAAAGATGATTGGGTGGATGTATTACATTACATCACTCCATTCCGAGCCCTTAAAGGTATTCATGCGTTAGCGAATCAACTTCATGTCAAAGGCATCGACCAAATTGATTTGCTGATTTTTTCAGCTGAAATATTTTTAACACAAAGCGGCACATGGCGCTCAAAATTAGATGCACGACAAGGCTTTGAAGCCGCCTCTAATCATCGAAACATAGAAGATAAAGCACGCGCCACTGCATACAAAGAAAAAGCAACAAACCTTATTAAGGATATCTCTCAAAACCCTGTTATTAAAGAACATTTAAATATAATCAGATTGCTCGACCTAAGTAAAATGCACCCGGAACATAACTCAATCATTGAGGCGCTCACTGCCTGCCTGCCTCATTTAGCCGCTTATTTCAGCATGACACTTAAACAGCATCAACGACATGATTTTTTGGAAGCTAATCTAAATGTCATTGAACAACTCGAAAACCCAGAAACGGCACATCAATCAACCCTTGAGCAGGCCGAAGGAATTGAACACATTTTAATTGATGAAGCCCAAGACACCTCACTGACACAATATCGACTCTTGTGTGCTTTAACCCAATCTTGGGGAAACTGTGGGCGCACATTATTCATTGTAGGTGATCCAATGCAATCCATTTATCGCTTCAGACAGGCACAAGTCAGCCTCTTTGAATCCATCAAAAAGAATGGAGTTAATCAAATTAAACCCACCCCTTTAAAATTAACATCAAACTTTAGGAGCTCAAAAGATATTGTTGATTATTCTAATAAAGTTTTTTCAAAAGTATTCCCCAAACAAGTGGATTTAAGCTTAGGGGCCATTACACATCACCCCTCAAAAAGCACCCGCTCTATACACAACCCCATTGAACACCACTGGATTGAAGATGGCACCCCCTCTGAACAGGCTCAGTGGATTGCACAACACCTTCAATCAAAGCATCAAAACCCTAAACCCTATCATTGCGCTATATTATTACGATCCAGAAGACATTCAAAAATCATCATTGAAGCGCTGCATCAAGCAAAAATAAATCATCAAACTGAAGCCATAGAACCGCTCAATCAAACCCAACATATCATTGATCTGATCGCCCTGACACAAGCCATTTCAGATCCAGACAATACTCAGCAATGGCTGGCTGCACTCAGGGCCCCTTGGTTTGGATTCACATTAGTAGAGCTTAAAGCTTTGAGGCATGCACCCAACATCCTTGAAGGCCTCAACCAATACGCCAACTCAAACAACATATCGAGTAAACGTCACCTTTTAATCTCAAAACTATTAACTGACTCAATCCAAAAACTCCCTTATCAAGGAATAGATAAAATTATTCGTGACTTATGGATCAACCTAGGTGGCGAAAAAACCCTTTCAAATCCACATCAAATGATCGATGTAGAACATTATTTCAAACGACTTAAAGAGCTACTAGAGCACATTGGATGGCCCTCCATCTCAAACTTAGATCACTGGATGAGCGACTTACATGGCACGTCCCACACCCGTTACAACTCATCAGAACATACTTGCACCATCATGACGATTCATAAATCAAAAGGCTTAGAATTTGATCATGTTTATCTCCCTTTTTTAGATCAACCTCCCAGCCCACAATCAGAACAACTTTTATGGTGGCACCATACCCTTAATGCTCACAATCAACCTATTTGCTTATTAGCACCTTGTTCACCGATTCAAGGTAAAAATCCAATTACTCAATATCTTAAAGTGTTAGAAAAACAGAAAAATTTTTATGAAGCGCAACGCTTGCTCTATGTAGCAACCACACGATCTAAACAGGGACTACACCTGGTTGGCAGTATCCAAAAAAATGCTCAACCCGAATTCCCCAAAAGCCCTTTAGGACAAATTTGGCCTACACTATCTTCTGAAGAACAATGCACTCAGACCAAACCCTGCCCCAATGCTTCAAATCAATCAGAGACATTGAATCCCTTTCAAATTAAACGTGCCACAACCCTACCCAATAAAATCTGCACCTTATCAGAATGGACGTTACCTAATATCCAATACAAAAACACTTTTAAATGGCGTCAAACATACGGAGAGCTGGCACATGCAGTCCTAGAACAATATGCTGGGTCCATAAAATCTACTCAAAAGCTCACAGAATATGCACAGCACTGGATTGAAGAGCATAACATCTCAAATACACAGCATTCAAAACTGATCTATCAAATAAAGCAGCTTTTAAAAAGCACTCAACGTTCATCAATTTTAAATTGGATACTTCAATCTCATCAAGAAGCCCGCTCTGAATACGCCATACATCATCAAGGTCAAGCCATGCGAATTGACAGAACATTTGTTGAAGATAAAGTGCGCTGGGTCATTGACTATAAGACAAGCCCTTGCC
Source organism: Legionellales bacterium (assembly GCA_002722995.1). Classification (GTDB taxonomy): domain Bacteria; phylum Pseudomonadota; class Gammaproteobacteria; order Comchoanobacterales; family Comchoanobacteraceae; genus UBA729. The sequence goes on from PBNF01000005.1 coordinate 30,892, forward strand.
CCAAACATCTTTCACCTCATTGTTGGTCAAACATCTTAAAAAAGCAGCATCAAAGACAACTTGAAGCTTATGGGGCATACTTTAAAGAGCGCAAACCGGATCAACCGATTCGATTAGGGATTTTCAATATCACCCACTCAACTTGGATTCATTGGAAATATTAAATTAACTCATTTGAATTAAACGATAAAAACGCTCACGCATTACAGCATCTTCTTTAAAACATCCCGTCATCTTTTCAGTAACAGTTGTCGCATCTGGCTTATAGACTCCACGCATCGTCATACACTGGTGTGCGGCATCAACAATAACAGCCACTCCCAACGGATTTAAAACCCGTTCAAGCGCGTGTGCAATTTGGGCCGTTAAGCCTTCTTGAGTTTGCAGTCGCTTAGCATACATATCCACCAAACGAGCCAATTTACTCAAACCCACCAAACGGGATCTTGCAATATAGGCAACATGGGCCACACCAATAATAGGGATCATATGGTGCTCACAAAATGACTCAACTCGGATGTTTTTGAGCAAAACAATTTCACCATAACGCTCTGAATCTTCAAAAGTACGACCTAGAATTTTATACTCACTGCACGCATAGCCTGAAAACAATTCTGCGTAGGCATCTACAACACGCGAAGGCGTATCCTGAACCCCTTCACGATTTGGATCATCCCCAGCAAATGCAATCAAGACCCTAACAGCTTGCTCGGCCTCCGAGCGCGATGGTTTTGAATTCATTTTTAAATTAGATTGTTCTGTCTTATCAAGTAGATCGGTATTCATAGACGCCTCAAGTCAAATTTAATCCTAGATTATCACGTGATAATATCATAAAATCAACATTTTATCAAAACTCATAGGATAGAGGGTTATCTGATGAAATATTTCAAATGGATACAGCAATTAGTATTATTATACATAGTGATTACAGCACAGTCATTTGCAGCTTCCAACTATCAATTTGAATACCTGATATTTCAGCAGGAAACACCCACTGAAATGCAAAGCATTCAGCAACTTCCTCCAATCTTTTCTAAAAACATTCACTTGCTCTCACCTTCAGAGTCAGAGATATCCTCTAATACACTCAACACACCTTTACCTTTAAACTCACCTTTGATGAAACGTATTAAAACCCAAATTCCACAAGAACGCATCATCACATCTGGCTGCATCTTACTGCCCCCTTCAGACCAAATGAATCGCCCTATCAGCTGGTGGCTTGATACACAAGCACTCAACCCCAAAACACCCGTTGTATTATTTGGGAACATCACACTTAAACTTAAACATTATTTTGAGTTATCAATCCATTTTAGCAATGAAACAGACACCTTAAATTTAACACATTCGCGACGACTCAAAAGCGACCAACTCAACTATATTGATCATCCAAGCTTTGCGCTCTTGATTTACATCACCCCAAACAAACTCACCTAACATCATGCTTCAAAAGACACGTTCATTCATATTAATTCCTTATTTTGTCACACTGATCATCATGATTGCAGAAATTGCAATCAGCTTTAATTCAGTGCTTTTACCCAACATCAAATTAAGCTTTGATATTTCTGATGCAATGGCGCAATCAACACTCTCTATTGGCTTATTTGCATTGGGCTTCTCAGGACTGATCTATGGAGGGTTTTCAGATTCTTTAGGACGAAAACCTATTTTCATTACCAGCACCACTTTATTCTCTATCGCTTCTTATGTCTGCTCTCATACAGAGCATACTTCAGTTTTTTTATGCGCTCGCTTTCTGCAGGGAATGGGATCAGGGGCAGCCTGGATCGTGGGTAATGCTTGCTTAAAAGATGTATACCATGGCGCAGCCTATCGTCGCATTATGAATTATGTGCATGCCATTGCAGGAATCACTCCAGCAGTTGCTCCTCTATTAGGCAGCTGGATTGCACAAACACTAGGTTGGAGAAATTGCTTTTTAATACTCTCAATCTTCTCAAGTCTTACCGTATTATTGATGATTCGATATCATCAAGAAACACTCGAGCATAGAACGTCATTACACTTTAAAACTTGTTTGAATCGTTACTATATCGTAATCAAACACCCTGTGTATCTGCGATATTTAGCATTAAAAGCATCAGCAGTTATGCTAATGTTTTGCGAAATCAGTACGATTCCTTTGGTTTTTATTGAGCATTTAAAAATCTCTTACTCAGAATATAGCCAATTAATTCTTATGGCTTTTATCGCGTATATTATGAGCACAATTTGGAGCGCACGACAAACCAAATATCCTGTAGAGTTATTACTGAAGATAGGTTTTTCTGGCCTGATCATCAGCAATATAACCGTCTACCTATTCAACCACCTTATAGCACTCAATGCATTTCAAATACAAGCAATTAAACTGATGAGCTATGCCAGCTGGGGGCTTATTTTTGGGAATGCAACCGCTCAAATTGTAAGCCTCATCCCTGAACATTCAGGCATTGCCTCAGCCTTCATGATTGCAACCGAAATGCTATTAAGTGCCGGTGGCATTTCGCTACTCAGCGTTTATTTTAATGGAACAATACAACCGCTAAGCTTATTCATGACCCTGGTCGCCTTTGTTTGCTTCATGCTACTTCAAGGTAGCCAACACCTTAAACCCACTACATCGAGATGACGGATATCATGACAATATTTAAACACTTAATCTTCCTGATAATGAGCTCAACTGCGCTCTGCTGGGGCACTCCAGCTTTACGTGTTGAGATGACTTCTCTTCAAAAAAATCACACACATCATCTAGGTTATATTCAAATCAAATCATATCATGAAGGTATACTGCTAACCCCTCATCTTAAAGGACTTTCCACAGGCATGCACGGATTTCATGTCCATCAAAATCCTTCGTGCGCGTCTTATCATGCAAATCAAAGATTCCAGCCAGGTTATGGTGCAGGCAATCACTTTGACCCTCAAAATACAGCCCTTCATCATGGCCCTTATCGCTCAGGACATTTAGGCGATCTGCCTAATCTATATGTCAATACTCAACATCAAGCTCAATTACCGATATTTGCACCTAACATTAATATCAAAGCGCTGATAGGACGTAGCCTTATTATTCATGAGAATGAAGATAACTATGAAAATGAACCTAAACTAGGGGGTAGCGGCACACGCATCGCTTGTGGAATCATCGAAGGGAAGGGTTAAGCGGGTTGATGATGTGCTTGCTGACCACGACGAGAACGCTGTCTATTATGTCGATCTTTTGGTGAAGATCCTTTTGGATGCTGGCGCCGAGCTTTGTGCGCATGACGACCCGAAGATGCTGTCGAGCGCTGAGCTTGTTCTGTATTGCCTGGCGAAACTGTACGCTTTGAACGTAGCTTGATGGGACGATCACAGTCTAAATTAGACTTTTGACCAGCACCACCCAATTGACCTGACCCTTTAGATGAATCAGATCCACAACCATGCGCAGCTTTTCGCACTCCACGAGATTGATCCCGCCTTTTAGAGGATACAGCACGCTGTGATGTAGATTGAGATGAGCGCCCTTTATACTGTGAAGATTTCGAAAAAGATTGACGCTGAGGTTTTCGACGCTTTGATTGACTAGATGAGGACTTACGAGGCGTTTGCCCTTGACAAATCGCCCAAGCATCATCTTCATGAGGCGCCACAAAAGTAATTGCGACACCTGAAGCACCAGCACGTGCTGTTCGGCCAATTCGATGAATGTAATCTTCTCTTGATTGAGGAAGATCATAATTAATCACACATTGAATATGGGGGATATCAAGCCCTCTTGCTGCGATATTAGTCGCAATCAAAATAGCAATGCGCTCCGAACGAAACGTTTCAATCATGCGCGTACGTTGTCGTTGCCTCAAATCACCATGCAGCGCACCCACTGATAAACCATCAGCCTTGAGTCGTTGAGTCAATTGATCTGCCATCGCTTTTGTTTTAACAAACACTAAAGCTGAACCCTCAAAAGATTCTAAATATTTAGAAAGATAAGCGTATTTTTTAGCTCCTTTCAAATGAACAGCCTCTTGCTGAATATGCTCAATAGGCGCCTGAGCACTCCCAACAGCAACACGCATAGGATGATTTAAATAATCCTGCGCAACAGCAATGATTCGATCTGAAAAGGTTGCAGAAAATAATAGGGTTTGACGTTCCTTGGGTAGATGTTTGATGACATCGTCAATTTGCTCTTTAAAGCCCAGCTCAAGCATTTGATCGGTTTCATCTAAAACTAAGAGATTTACACGCTTTAAACTCAAGGTTCGTCGCCGAAGATGGTCATTAATACGGCCTGGGGTCGCAATGATTAAACGTGCTCCGCGTTTAATTTGGCGAAGCTGCTTCTCAATTGGATCACCTCCAATTAATAATGCCACAGGAATCTTTGAATCTTGGCGCATTAATGATTTGAAAGCCTTCATCAATTGCATGGCCAGCTCTCGAGTAGGGGATAAAATCAAGGCAGAAGCTGAAGGATTAGAGAGCAAAGCTGCCAAAGTTGGCAAAGCAAATGCAAATGTTTTCCCTGTGCCTGTTTTAGACGAAGCCAATAGATCTTGGCCGGATAAAACAAGAGGCAATGCTTTAGCTTGAATCGGTGTTGGGGCTTTGATATTGAGACGATTCAATGCGTTAAGCAAGCTTTCTGGCAATTCAAATTGACTAAAGTCTGACATAAAAACTCTTATAAAACAGAAAAGCTCCCTTTATTCTAAATAAAGCAGAGCCCCTCTTTAAAAATAAAATGCTTATACCAATGTAAGGTACAAGTAAATACTATCAACCCATTAACCTTCGTCACGCTTGAGATTATCTGCAGACGTTTTTCCCTTTTCTGTAACAAGCTCATAATGCACAACATCGTTTTCATTCAGCTGACCAATTCCTGATCGCTCAACCGCTGTAATGTGCACAAACACATCTTGCCCACCCTCTTCAGGCTGAATAAAACCATAACCTTTGGTTGAATTAAACCACTTAACCGTACCTTTTGCCATTTTGATCTCCTTAAGGTCTTTAATAATATAAAACTGCACTGACATTAAACAGTTCTAATGATCTTAAAGTATCACGGCCCAAGCTGCAGATGCAAACTCAGTCTCTGACTCAGGTGCCTATATAAAATAAAGCATTTTGGGTACTTTGAATCTATTTAGTCAAATTAAGTTCAGAATATTCATGAAACTTTGGAAGAAATATACATCAATTCATGGATAACCACAAGAAAAATTAAACAATAAATTCTCACACCCTTTAGGGAAGCGCTCTATTCATCTATATTCCTAAAAGATATTGACCACCCATCACCCACATCACAGCGTCTTCAAACACTAGCTTTATCCATTGAACTGTTACACTTTAACAGCAATGTACTCAACTTAAATCAACTCACCTCAACTATAATTTAATAATTAGTCATTAAGTTAAACAAGGATGACGTGATGTATTCAGATTCAACATATCCACAATCTCCAGACGAATTAACTGAATTTCTATCAGAAAAGCAACATGATCATCGCCTACATCCAAATCATGTACAGAGGGTCGTAACTGATTTGACACCTTTATACAATGCTGCTTTAGAATCACCTGATGGAGATACTATTAAAATGTTGGCAATGAATTATTTGGACGTTATTGAATCCTTGAATGTAGAGCATGAAGCGCTCAAAAGCGAAAAACCAGATAGTATCCGAACGTTAGAAGAGGGCTTCAGACAGTATCATGCAGAAATGCAGCATGCCGTTTAAGAGATGATAGACTTTTTAAATAAAAACCCTAGTGAAGCAGCCTTGATGAAAATTGTGCAGATGAGAATCGACTCCAGTATATCAATTGATCCAAGCGAGATTGAACACATTGTTATGGCCTATATAGAGCTCTCTCAAAAACTCCCTCAACAAAGTGATGCCCTTTATCAGATTCAATTAAAACTTCGTCAATTTGTTAGTCAGTCCATACCTGAAACAAATGCAAGTAGAATAGATTGGTTATCACAACTAAACACTTCTCCTAGATCTCACTCAAAACAATCCGGGGGTGGCGGTGCAGCACCAGAGAATCCTGAATTAATGAAACTCCTTAATCCTCAAGCACAAGAGATAAGTGATTGGGAGGATGAGTGGAGAAATCAGATTCTTACGTCACAGGATTTAAATTGCAAGAGAATTCTAGCAATGACAATTGATTGTTTAACAACTTATCATGATGGGAGAACTGATCAAACGCATCTCCATCTTGTTATTGAACAGATGATAACACGATTTCAGCATAGCCTACTTGATCTACACTTAGAGAATATTGATGAAGGGGACATGATCAACTTTGCACGCGTGCACTTAATATGCACTCATTTAGGACTCAGTGCTTTCAATTTACATGATGAACTCAATGCAGTATACAACGGACTTAGCGGAAATCACGACCTTTTTGACAGATGCCCTCAAGATGAAGAGGCTGTGCAGCTAGCTTCTTTAATATTATTAGGATACCAAACCTTATCTGAAGCAACTCCTGATAATGAGACTCTATCACAGGATGTCTTAGATGCTCAAAAATTATTGCAGACACTAATAGAGGTGAAAGACTCTTCTAGCGCAAGATCTAGTGCATCATCTACAACGAGTGCAGTGGATGAAGCAGATCCTCTAGCATTGGAAAGAAATACTATTGATCCTGCCGCATTACTATTATTTCAATTAAATCACCCAGACAGCATGCAAGGAGATCTTGGAGAAGATCCAGACAGCATGCTAGAAGATAATGATAGGACTCCCCCTCCCCCATTTTCTAAACAGTAAAGAGTAAAATGAAGATGAATACTCATTACCAAAAGTATTTCAGGAGTCTAATCTAGGGCTTATCGTACACTCTGAGTAAGCCTGAAAACACCAAGGACGCACCTTGGTGTTTTAATATAAGTAGTACGATGATTGACTATTTTGGGTAGTGACTCAAATTGACATTGAATGACCTTACGCAAACGATAACTGCAAACACAACTATTCATTATATTTCAATTGAGATCAAAGCTGAATGCAATCAAATGGAGTCCCATTGAATTTTGACTAGATTCAATACACGACATCAATCATTTATGTGCTCAATCAAACACTCAAGCGCAAGAAAGATGATGAATGCTGAAATTTTGAAAAGATTAAACAGCTCAAATCAAACATACAAACACCTTAATCTCAATTCCCTTCAGACCTTGGCTTTATACAAACACTTGATCAAATAAATCCAATCATTGATCCGTGGATAGCGCTGCATAGCCAACAACTCAAGATTCTTCTTGAAACAACATATCTACAATAGGCTCATGCTCCCCAAAAATCGCAATGCTCAATTTAAGTTTAATCTGGCCATCTGAGTTTTCTTGACCTACTAAGGCCCGCAATGACTACGAGGAATGTTTTCATCACTTGTTTTATTGCCAGAGTCATCTAATCTTGCTCCATCCCTATCTTTTATTTTTAACTCTTGGCTTCCTACAACACCTTGATATGCCTCAAATGTCGGAGATAATAATAAATCTGATAATTTATCTAGCGACGATAACTCAGTTAATAAAACCTCTTCTTGACGCAACACTTCTATAACACGAGCGTCTTGATTAGAAGTTGCGATGCCCAAAGCAGTCTGGCCAGTTAAGTCTGTTTGATCTACCAAAGCCCCGGCCTCAAGCAGCGCTTTTACCATATCAACCTCTCCATTCCCAGCTGCAAACATCAATGCAGTCTGGCCATTTGAGTCTGGTTGATCTACCAAAGCCCCGGCCTCAAGCAGCGCTTGCACTATATCATCATTTCCATTCCCAGCTGCAAACATTAATGCAGTCTGGCCAGTTGAGTTTTGTTGGTTAATTTGAGCCCCTGCGCGAATAAGCTGGTTTACAGTATCAATCTCCCCTTTTTGAGCCGCATCTATCAATTGCGTTTCTTTAATAAGCGCTTCTACAATACTTAAATCTCCATTTAAAGCCGCAATATTGAAGACAGTCCGGCCAGTTAAGTCTTGTTGAGCTAATGAAGACCCGGCCTCAAGCAGCGCTTGAACAGTATGAAGATCTCTACTCTTAGCTGCAAACATTAATGCAGTCTGGCCATTTGAGTCTGGTTGATCTACCAAAGCCCCGGCCTCAAGCAGCGCTTTTACCATATCAACCTCTCCATTCCCAGCTGCAAGCATTAATGCAGTCTGGCCAGTTGAGTTTTTTTCGTTAACTAATGAAGGATTTTGTTCAATGAGCTCTCTTATCCTATTAGTGTTTATTGTTTTAGGATCAGCACTTAATTCTGATTTTAAGTCTAATCTTGATTCTTCAATTTTTTTTAAGATCTCATCTGCCTCTTGTCTTAATTCTTCTAAGGTCTGAGACTTTGATGATACTCTATCCAAAATTAAATTTGCAATGACCCACAAACCAGAAACAACCAATCCAATCAATAATCCTCCCCAAACAGGATCAAATGTATTGAGTGCAGCCATCGATATCGAAAAAGAGTCTAATGAGAATTGAAGCATAGATGAAAGTATTCCAAGCCCTAAACCTACGTGAGCGCCTAACAACACAACTAGGGTATATTTAAAATATTTAAAGTTATTTAATGTAAAAAGCACAGCAATCATCAATAAGCTTGTAATACTGGCGGGAACAATTGCTTGCATTGCCATAATGTTTTGAACTGAAATCATAAGATCAAGTGGTATTACTCCACTTGTCATGATCACAATCATTACGTTAAGGCTGATACTCATCGCAATCATTAAAGCACTTGAACCTAATTTGCTCTTTAAAGTCGACTGTTTTTGAAACAATTTTCCAGGCTTAATATACTGTTTCGTTTTTTTAGAAAATCGCTCTGCTCCAGATAATGCCCCAGGCGAACATCGTGTGATGCAATAATTCAAGAAAACTAAAGTACTCGCAATCACAATAAGTACAATAGGAATAGGGCCATTCATGTCAAAAGGTGAATATATAGACCCCAAAACAGGTAGACTATAAGCAGCCCCTACCATCACACCTAAACTCAATACAAAACTGCAAAGATCTTGATATCGAACACCCATTAGAATGGTTTTATGTGATTTAATACACGCTAATCGAGCAGATAAGAAACTTAAGAGAAAAGTGACACCTCCTGAAATCAATCCAATCAAAAGGCCAGAATTCATCGGCATCAGTAACCCAAAAGAAACACCTACAGTGATCGAGAGTAAAAGTTGAAAAATCCCCCCGGAAACACCTTGAAATAATTTTTCACCCAACATCTGTGGTAACGTTTGTATAGGACGACTCAAAGGTGCTTTTGAATCAATAAAAGTACTCAAGTTTTGAATCTCGGATCCCATCAACTCTGAATCCAAAACTGTCATAAGCGGTTTTGTTGCATCAGATTGAATTTGATTGAGCAAAATTGTTTGGGCACGAATCAACAAACCTTCACGATCACGCGCACTCTTACAACCTGAAATACTTTGACCTGTCATCCCATAAGCAGAACTGACTAAAGCGGCTCGATACAAATCATAATGTTGATTAGGGTTTCTAAATAAAATTTGAAACAAACCCATTGAAAGGTTAAGGATCAACCTTAACCCTCCATAAGCTAAAAATGAAAATAAAAATGGTGCTGCTATGATCAGCATAGAGGGCATAGCAACCGTATTTAAACTTAGCGCTGAACTGACGAATGCAATTGTCCCTATCATTAAAAATACGTATTTGGATTTATTTGATTTTAATGTTAGTAATCCTGCCATAACACTATAAAACAAAGCACTTGAAAGGGTTAGAAGATTAATACCTAAAATAGGAATCATTATAATTGAGATCAAAACACCTAGTCCTAAACCCAATTTTGCGAATCGATTACTTTGAGCATATTGAGAAAGATAAGCATCAAATTTCAAAAATGTCTGATCATAAGAATGATCAGACAGGTGAAGCTCTAAAATTAATTTCAACAAAGATCCGACTTTTTGATCTTGTTCATTCTGAGAGGAGATCAATTGATGACATAAATGATTGATTCTATTCTGATCACTCAAGGGTAAACGTTTATTCAATTTAATGTGTGTAATTAAATTCTCTAAATGATTTTGACTACTTTGATCCACTTGAGTGGATTCATATTTATCTCCAGCCTCTTTTGTTTCCAAGAAAGACTTAATACCATTGAGATAGACTAAAAATTCTGTAGCAATCCCCTCAACATCTTCTGATGTTCTTTGCATTAAAAATCGTTGTGTTGCGAGCGGCATAACTTTATATTTAAAACCTAGGTCCTTAGAGGTTTGACGCTCAAATTTAACCATTTTGTCGTCAGGATTCCCCCCTAAAAAAGTTTGTAGCACTGAAGGGTTTAATAAACGCATCATTAATTTCATTTGAGGTTTTTCCACCCCAAATTGAAATAAAAAGCCAAAGCGCTCCTCTTCTAATGGAAAAACCTCTGATGAAGCTTGAAACCTTTTTCTAACAACCTCTTCAGATTCATCTGCAGGCGAAGCGGCTAAAGTTTGAATTGCGCATAATCCATTATCAAAGTTGACACGCCTTGTGGCAACAGGAATAATTTCATCAGGATCATTTGAAAAAGCTGGGCTTTTCATGCCTTTATCGGCACGTGTGAATGAAGGCGGCAGTTGACGCCCTTTGTAATGTGTGTCTTCTAATTCGATTTGATTTTTCTTTACAATACGATTAAGTGCACTCGATAAGTGATTAAGCAATGCTTGCCCTTGAGGCAAATCATCTGGTAAATTGCCTCCTATATCCCCCCTTAATTTTTGACCTTGAACATTTAATTTAACTGATTGATACTCAATGATTAGATCTAATTCATCTACACCCGACATAAAAATATCTCGAATATAAAACATTAAACCTTCAGATTTTTTAGCGTCAATTCCATATCGATACATATAATGCTGATGCATTGCTTCTAAAAATTTTTTAAGATATTTTGGATCATGATCTTTAGACTGACATAAGCGCTGAAGATCCTTCTGGAGATTTTCAGGTAGTCCGCCCTCTGTGCTCTTGTTACAATCCTCGAACCATCTCAAAGCAAAAACAAATCCATATAAAGAAACACGTTCTTGTTGCTTGATAAATTCAAGCGTATCGATCTGATTGAGATCCAGAGCTTGACCCTTAATGATAGTCTGCCGAGATAAATTTTTTCGGATTTCTTCGAAATCACGAAACCAATTTTTAGATGCTTGAGCACTCATCCTCATTACAATTCCTATTATTTTTCTATCGACCATTTAATTGATTATAGTACATATTCCTTTATTGATACTTTATTTATAATATTACCATGTGTTAAATTAAGCTTTAATTAAGAAAGAGTTCTTGAAACCCGTTGAACGTTCCACTTATCATTATTTTTGTAGTTTCGTTTTGTACGACACTCAACCATCGACTGCCTTTTAACCCTCCTATTTGGGTTTTAATGTTGTTAGGCGCTATGGTCTTGTTGTTCACTCAGCACTTATCCTATCTTCAAGCATTCGAATCCATTCAATGGGATATCATTCGATATTTATTTGGGGTTTTTATTCTAGCTGAAGCACTCGATCAATCCGGCTTACTGACACGCTTCTCTAAATATATTGCTCAGTATTGTCAAACAGGGGTCCAAGCCATGTACTTCATCATTTATGTCATTGGTTTTTCTTCAGCGATGCTCATGAATGATACGACCGCTATTATTGGGGCGCCCATTGTTTTAAAACTCACGCAAACACAACCTCAACTTCGAAAGCCTTTATTGCTTGCACTGACCTATGCCATAACCTTAGGTAGCGTTTTTAGTCCAGTCGGTAATCCTCAAAATTTATTAATTACACTTCACAGCCCTTTAAAACAACCATTCCTCACCTTTTTTAAGGGACTTTTTCTTCCTACCTGCTTGAATGTATCGCTCATGGCTTGTTTTATTCATAGCTACTATCGAGAAAGTTTAATTCAACCTTTAAGTGTTTCATCTCTTAAGAACACACCTAAATCCCCTATACCAATAGACTCTAGCTTATGTGGGCTCATCTTATTCATTATCTTAATGTTAGTACATATTATTTCAGAATTCATTCAACAGCCTATACCACTTTCAATTGATCAAATTGCACTGGTCTCAAGCGCGCCTATTTTGATCTTTAGCTCGCATCGGATCAAAATTCTTAAACACATTGACTGGGGCACATTGATCTTTTTTTTAAGCTTATTTATTGTTGTCCACAGCATTTGGGAAACACAGTGGATTCAACACCAGATCGCTCCCTTACAGTCTAAACTATCACAACTACCTATTATTTTAACCCTCAGCGCACTATTAAGTCAGCTGATTTCAAATGTGCCCTTAGTGGCATTATATTTGCCTGTATTATCAAACATAAATGCACCTTCAAATGCCTATTTAGCGCTGGCCGCGGGGAGTACATTAGCGGGCAATATTTTAATTTTAGGTGCTGCTAGCAATATCATCATTATTCAATACTTCAAAAAAAGAAAGTTAGAAGCTTTTTCTTGCTTAACTTTCACCTGTATTGGACTGCTTTTAACCCCGATCCATCTATGGATCTATAAGCTTTGGCTCAGCATTTAATGCGCTTAAATACTGAATCCAATGCTCACGCTTTAACCAAATATTTTCTAAAGTATATCGTTGATTCAAACCTACATTTTGCATCCATAATTGAAGATACGCACGATGCCAATTGATTTTATAAGACCCAATTTGATCAGGTGACAAGGGAATAGATTCGATCACGACATAGGTCGGGTAGATCGGTTGATCCTTAAAAGTCAGATCCAATCGAATCGATGGACCTTGAAGAAAGCAATGTGCTTCAGGAAAAACATCCACTTCTAGCTGTGTTAAAAGTTCTTTCAGACTGGGCATGGTGGCTTCATCCAATAAAACAATCCCACACAATAATTGTAAGGGAACATTATAAGTTGTAGCAAGCTCAGCTAATAGAGCATGCTTCGTTGAGCAAGTCCCGTACCCTGTTTGAACCACTGCTCGATAATTTGATCGATCATCAGCACGGCGATACTCACACTGATGAACATAATCAATGGCTTCATAGAAGGTTTGAATGCCTTGAGCACGAAAGCTCCTTGAAATCGAATCATCACAAGATAAATCAAAATTTTCAAATTCAAACAACGGCATGGGCATCCCTCTATTCATTCTTTTTTCTTTTGAGCATGAGCACAACGTTTGGAACAATACTTGACCTGCTCCCAATCACGTTCCCATTTTTTTCGCCAATTAAAAGATCGCTGACATACAGGGCATATCTTGCTTGGACGCTCACGAGGCCCCATCAGGTTGAATGCTCTAAAAAGTTGGCAGCATCATTTGAAATTGCTTGCTGCTTTTCAGGGCTCATTCGTTCATACATACGATACATCATCGCAATACGTGGATGGTCTTTCAGGTGATCTCGATGCCTTACTAAAAAATCCCAATATAAATAATTGAATGGACAAGCTTTGGGACCATTTTTCTCTTTAACACGATAATGACAGCTCTGACAATAATTTGACATTTTATGAATATATGCACCACCTGAAACGTAGGGTTTACTTGCTAAAATACCGCCATCTGCAAACAACACCATTCCGCTGACATTGGGTAACTCAACCCACTCATAAGCATCAACATAAACACTTAAAAACCATTCATTTAAAGCTTTTGGATGAACATCGATCAATGCCGCAAAATTACCTAACACCATCAACCTCTGAATATGATGTGCATAAGCTGTTTGAGCTGTTTGATCTACACATTGTTTTAAACAATTCATTTGAGTGTTGCCTGTCCAATAATATTCAGGCAAGGCTCTTTGAGCATTTAAAAAGTTATATTCAGCATAATTGGGCATCTTTAACCAGTAAATACCTCAGATATATTCTCGCCAACCTAAGAGTTGTCGAATAAAACCCTCCACCGCGTTTAAAGGGGCTTGATTTGATTCATAAGCGGCCAATGCTGCATTGATACATTCTTGAGGCAATAATAAACCGGAATTTAGATATAGGCCAATATGTGCATGATACATCCAAGGCTCACCTTGTAACATGGCATCTTGATAATCTCCAAAACAAGGCAATCGCTCTACGGTAAACTGCTCTAAAACTTTCAAAGCATCTTGACGTGTCACTGCAAAACCAAAATTTTCTAAAGAACCAAAGTGCGCCTTAAAATTCAATCCAACCAGCTCAATAACAGTTTGTGTAAGATCATCAGGTTCAATATGAGAAGGGGGGGGAATCGTCAAAGTATCTGAAGGAGGATGACGATTATCTGCATCATAATTCCACTGCCCACCCACAGGCTTACCCTTTTCTGTTATAAGAATTGAATATTTTTTTCGCATATCACGGTAAAAATACTCCATTCTCAGTTGTTTGCGCCCTTGAGCCCAATTTGAAAATTCTTCAATATCACATAAAAAACGATCATCACCACGAATTTCAATGGGAAGACCCAGTGCTGCTTCTGCGACTTGTAGAGCTTTCAATACACGATACTCTCCAGGATGTGTCACAACAATCTTGGAAAAAGATCTTGATTTCAAAACATCAGCACACACTTCAGTAAAAGTGTTAAGCGCTGGATGCTCCATCCATTTGATATAACGAACAGGATAACCTTTTGACTCTAATGACGCAGCAAAATGACGCATGGCCGAAAAAACAAAAACAAGCTTCTTAACGTGATGCTTGACATAAGTAGCTTCTTCCTGGAGTTCACACATCACAATCAGGTCATGTTGAGGATCAATGTCACTCAAACTTGAAATTGACTCATTTAATTGGTCGCCTAAAATTAAACGCAATACACTCATACAGCATCCGATGACTTCAGGGATTTAAAAGCCGATAATGCTTTTTCACGCGAAATCTTTAAATCTACAATAGGTTTAGGATAGTCTACACCCAATTCAACTTGAGCTGCTTTTAAAATCAGTGCAGGTGCTTCCCAAGGTGAAAACAAATACTGATCGGGCAATAACGCTAATTCTGGAACAAAACGTCTAACATAATCACCTTGTGGATCAAATTTTTGCCCCTGCGTCACTGGATTAAAAATTCTAAAATAAGGTGCAGCATCTGCACCACAACCGGCAATCCACTGCCAACCTGCACTGTTATTGGCTAAATCAGCATCGACTAAAGTATTCCAAAACCATTGCATACCTAATCGCCAGTCAATCCTAAGATTTTTAACCAAAAATGAACCCACAATCATACGAGAACGGTTATGCATATAGCCAGTCTCCCATAATTCTCGCATACCTGCATCAACCATTGGAATTCCAGTTTGACCCTGCTGCCAAGCTTTTAGGTGATTTGAATCATTAGACCAGGGAAATGAATCAAATTTAGATTGAAGGTTATTTTGATTTAAATCAGGGTGATGATGTAATTGGTAATATGAAAACTCACGCCATCCTAATTCACTACAAAAATGTGTAACATTTTCACTGGGCATCACATCATTCATACGGTGCCATAAGACATGAGGAGAAATCTGGCCCCAACGCAAATAAGGTGATAGACGCGACACATTATCTCGTGCTGGATAATTTCGCCCTAATTTATAATCATTTAATCCATGTTCAATAAAATCATCTAATCGCTCATGTGCAGCTGATTCACTCACCACCCAATGCAATTGAAGCTTATCATGCCAAGCATGTCTAGGGCATAAATCTAAAGCTTCTGGTGTTGTCTTTGCTGTAAGGGATGCATATAAGTTGAATACTTTCGGTTGAGGGATTGGTGCTCGTGGCTCAGGTAAACCTAAGCAACCTTTTTTATAAAAAGGCGTAAAAACTTTATACGGACTACCATCTAATTTTTGAACGCATTCAGGAGACCATAAGAGCGTTCCATTAAAGGTTTCATATTCGATATGATGCATGCGCAATAAAGCTTGAATGGCAATATCCAACGCTGACTCAATCGGTTCATAAGATATATTCCAAACCACTTTCTCAATTGAATACGTTTGAATCAATTGCTCAAACACTTTAAGAGGCGAATTACGATAGCATTGAAGGGTCCCCTTTAATGTTGAATTTAATGACACCAAAGCATGATGCAACCACCAACGGCCAGCTTCACCAATGCTTGCATCATCAGCACGATCTATATCCAAGATATAGATCGGTAAAAGATGAGGCGCTGATTGAACGGAAGAAAGGGCTGGATTATCCATTAATCGCAAATCTTTTCTAAACCAATGAATGGTCACTTGATCTGGCATCCTACCTCCCCATTAATCAGATAGCTGATAGATTAACATGATCATGCCCATTGTTGTATTAATTGATCTGCAAGATATGAAGCACTTTGAAAAGCGGCTTCAACACGGCCTTGAATCAACCAATCACCGCAAATAGCCACTCGCTCTTCAAGGTCAAGTAAAGCTTGTTGACCTTTCTGAGGGGCTATATTTGCATAACGCCATCGCTGCAAATCCTCATAAACAGGTTGTTCCCATATAGAACCCACCACCTCTGAGGCAGCTTGTTTAAGTATTTTAATGACTTCACTGTTTGAGAATTTAGCGTGCTCTAAGGCCCACTGATTCGTGGAATGAACAACCATTGAGCAAGCTGATGAACGTTCAGGTTTTGTTTGATTCATTGAAATCCAACTGATCGGTGCGCCTTTAATGAGCGCTGCATCAAAGGGTAGTACTAAAGGGGCCTCAAAACCTAACATCAATGCATCACAAGGTTTCATTTGACGCCCTTCAAGCTGCTTAAATAGCCGAGAAGAATGATTCATCAGATCGATCACTTGAGCCACTGGCATAGCATAAACAATCCAGTCATAAAGACCACATTCTGCACCTGAGTCATCATAGAGGGCCCATTGTGAAGACATTGATTGGACCTCAATAATCCGAGTTCCCAATCGAATATCTAATCCTTTCGCTAAAGCCCGAGGAAATGCATTCATATGAGGCACTCCAACATAATGAGGCAATAATTCACTCCAATCATGTCCATGATCCAAGATGCCTTGATTGATCTCAACAAAACGACTACACCACGGTTGAATGACCCCTGAACGTACCCAAGGATCAAGAAATTTTTGGAAAGCTTCTGTTTTAGCCCTGAAAAATTGAACACCATGATCAAAGACATATGGATGGGCTCGCCGATAAGCTAAACGTCCTCCAGGGCTTCGACCTTTATCAAATAAAGTAATTTGTGCAACATCCTGCAATAGATGCCCCAAAGTCAGCCCAGATAAACCTGCACCTATAATCGCAACACGCTTCATATCAACATCCAACAGACCATTAAAAAAATGAGACACAAGGTGATCATCCCTCTTAATTTAAAATAATCTAACGTGATCCATTTTGATTTCATCAAATAATAATCAGCCCCACATAATGCAATTAACAGCCCTAATACATAGTTCAAATACCCGTGATGATCATACACCTGGAACATGACCCAAGCACTCAATGCTAATCCAATACTGATAACTGCAATGCATTTTGATTGGA
This sequence comes from Legionellales bacterium, assembly GCA_002722995.1. Taxonomy (GTDB): domain Bacteria; phylum Pseudomonadota; class Gammaproteobacteria; order Comchoanobacterales; family Comchoanobacteraceae; genus UBA729. The sequence continues at coordinate 48,450 of PBNF01000005.1, forward strand.
ATTGACTGGATTCATTCCTAAGATGCAGTCCCCATTGAGCGCCTGCTAAAAATACTACAATCATGAACAAGTAAGTTTCTATCCATGAGGCCATCATGACCGCTTGATCTGGGGAAATAAAACGCATGATCAAAGCCATCACTAAAGGCATCAGCCCCAAATAAGATAAGACTCGAGTGATGCTTGTTACCATCGATTCATCATCCTCCATTGAGTTTTGGAATAACGACAGCATAACCGTCTGATTGCCAAGCTTCAATCCCGCCTTCAAGATGATAAAGCAGACGATCAGGGTACGCTTGATGTAGTAACTGAGCAGCTTGGTACGAACGTTTCCCTAAACGACAGTACATGATCCAAAGCTGATCTTGATGTTCAACCCATTCAGAAGCATTCACATCAAGCATCGACAAAGGTCGATGCATCGCAGAAGCAATATGTGAAGTCTGGTATTCCTCTAAAGTTCTAACATCAATTAAATAAACAGATTGATCTCCATTCAAGTACTCGAACAACTCAAGTGGAGTTAAAGCTTGAATATCCATTATTTGATCCCCTATTACACATCTAAAAAAATAGTATAACGATCTATATCACTCAATCATAGCAGAACTCAGTCAATAGACTTTAAATGATTAAAATTAAATGTGATGAGTGGATTGAAGGTTTTGATTTTAAAATAATGCACCTTGGTCTGGATGAGGTTTTTTTTTCGATACGGAACGCAATTTTTTTCGACTCCCGTGGCGTCTCACAATAGGCTTTGAAAGCTGAGAATGCTCAACAGATCGCCTAAGCGAGTAAAGGGTTTGAGCGGCATGCTTGCGAGCCCGTACTTCGTCCACAATGGGCATTGGATACCCATTCATTTTTGATGGAGATAAGTGTGGGGAATGAATATAAGCATCAGGCATATCTCTTAACTCAGGAATCCAAGATCGAATAAAAACACCTTCAGGATCCTGATCAATGGCTTGCTTAACCGGATTATAAATTCTTAAGGTATTCATACCGGTTGTGCCTGATTGCATTTGAATTTGGCTATAATGAATACCTGGTTCATAATCTGTAAATAAACGCGCTAAATGTAAAGCTGGTTGCCTCCAATCAAGCCATAAATGATAACTTGAAAAACTCACTAACATTGCTCGCATTCTAAAATTAATCCAACCTGTTTCAATTAGGGCTCGCATTGCCGCATCAATCATTGGATAACCTGTCATTCCATTTGCCCATGCATCAAAATACGATTGATTAAATTCAGATTGACGAACACGATCATACAATGGATGTAAGTTTTTAAATTCAAGGCTGGGTTCATCTTCGAGTTTCTGAATAAAATGACAATGCCAACGCAAACGTCCTAAAAAAGCATTGACTGAACGCAAGTCAATGGGCCGTGATTGAATCGGCATGCATTTTAGTTGCTGCTTGAACTGAGTCACTTGTTGAAATACTTCACGAATTGAAAGTGTTCCGAAGGACAAATGAGTTGATAAACGTGAACAGGTCGTGTAAGCCGTTACGGGGGAGGACATTGTGCTTACATAATCAGATCCCCGCCCTTTTAACCAAGAATCTAAAAGCCCCAAACCATCTTTTCGACACCCTGATTGTCGATCTAATAAACCATCATGCTCTAAACCTAATTGCTGAGGTGTGGGTAATATATCTGAACTTAAAGATTCAATTGAATTAAAACAAACAGTGCGCTGAGAGATAGCACGTTCAGCTGATTGAAGCCATTGTTGTGACCATGCCTTACGAGATCCGCCTCCTCGCACCACACCATTTCTTTTAAATTCATGAAATTGAATTCCCTTTAGATGAGACCAAGCTCGAACCTTAATATCTCTTTGATAAGTCCAATCATTCCAAGTTTCCTCATAGGAAAAAAGTGCTCGAACATCATAGGTTTGACATAGATCATTTAAAATATTAATTGCAGCCCCGACTCGAATCACTAAACTTTGCCCAGCACGCTCACAGGCCTGATTCAACTCTGTGAGTCCCTCACACAGCAGCCGATAGTGTCGAAAACTTAAATCTGGCATACGCCATAAATCAGGTTCTAAAATATACAATGGAATAATATCATGATTATTGTTTAATGCTGCAATAAGAGGTTCATGATCTTTAAGTCGTAAATCTCTTTTAAACCATACAATTTGAACCATACTTAAAAAATAAATATTTAATTACATATACTATGATATCTAGGATTCAAATGAAGTGCAAAGTTCACGTTCCCATATCAAACTTAAATCAGCTCGCTGGCATTTCGAACCAAGCTGGAAATGGATCTTGCATATTTTGAAAGATTGCTTTTGATTTAAGATAATTTTTAACTAAACATTGATCTAATGTATGACGTATTGATGATTCATCCATCTCGTCTTTTACACCAATAAAAACAATCTCTTGACGCCGATCTCCAAAAGATTCATCCCAATGTTCATTTAACATTTCATGCACTTCATCATCTTCTGGCCACTCTTCTTGAGGTGTTGCTGCTAACCATCGACCTAATCCTTGATGCTTCAAGAAGGCGCCTGCTTGTGAAAGCTCACCGATGAAATTGGGGCGTGTTGCAAGCCAAAAAAAGCCCTTACTTCTGACAACGCCAGGCCATTCTTGATTAAAAAATTCATTCAATTTTTTAGGATCAAAAGGTGCGCGCGCTCGATAAACAAAGCTATGAATCCCGTACTCTTCTACTTCAGGTTTATGATCTTTAAAATGATAGAGCTCTTGATTCCATAAAGGATGAGTTTGAGCCTCTTCAAGATCAAATAATCCAGTATCAATCACTTGATTAAGGTCAACCTCAGATAAGGTTGTTTCAATCATTTTAGCTTTAGCATTCAAAGAGCGAACAATCAACCGTACTGTCTCAAGCTCTGCATCTGAAATAAGATCAATTTTATTTAACAAAATAACTTTAGCAAATTCAATTTGTTCCACTAACAAATCGACCAAAGTGCGATCATCATCTTCCCCAAGATGTTCACCTCGATCTTTTAAAAAATCAGTTGAGCTATAATTTTGAATTAAGTTAGCACTATCAACTACAGTGACCATAGTATCTAACTGCGCAACATCAGATAGGCTGTTATCTGATTCATCACGAAACTCAAAAGTTGTAGCCACTGGGAGGGGTTCTGAGATACCCGTACTTTCAATCACCAGATAGTCAAATTTTTGCTCTAATGCCAATTGACGGACTTGCATCAGTAAATCTTCACGTAATGTACAACAAATGCAACCATTACTCATTTCAACAAGCTTTTCCTCTGTTCTAGAAAGATGACTCCCTGCATGTTCAAGGAATTGAGCATCTATATTGACTTCACTCATATCATTCACAATCACTGCAACTTTAAGGCCTGCGCGGTTATTTAGAATATGATTGAGCAAAGTTGTTTTACCTGAACCTAAGAATCCAGACAATACTGTCACTGGAAGCTTTTTATCATTCAAAATGGACTCCTTAAGATATGATTTGAACACATGGTTGATTAACTACTGATTTCAATAAATCACCCATATTGATGAGAAATAATAGCATTAATTGGGTCGTATTGTCTATCACCGCTTCATTGACAAGCATTTCAATCGACCTACTTCGCTCTACACTAAATTAGGCGTTAAGAATTAAAGCTCTAGCAAGTTTTAATCGTATAGAACGTCTGATGACTTTAGATGGAATCATCGCAGATAACCCCTTAACCCATCGATAACGCATCAATCCTTTCCGAACTGACATTCCATGCTCCTTCAAAAGGGTTGTCCATCCCCCTGGCTCAGATAATAAAAGATTCATTGCAGTATTAAACTGCTTTAAATTTAAAGAGCACGCTGACAATGCTACCTTTGAAGTTCCTAATGATTTCGCATACTCTGGAAGACTGCCATAAACACTCAACTGTTTTAAAGGATGAGGTGGAACATAGGTTCGAATATTCAAAACCTTTTTGAGTTGATATGAAAAACTCATATCTTCACCACATATTTTTAAGTTTTGAACGGATTGAGGTGCTTGAAATAAAAGCTTCAACCACTGCGTTTTAAAAAACCAGGACTGCCCAACAAAATCGACTTCTAAGGCTTGAGCATGAGGCATTGACCACCCCACATTGATAATATGCTTAGGGTATGCTGCAGGATCGAGCATAATCACACCATTAGCTCCATATAATCCTTCAGACTGCATCATATGATGATGGCATGATTCAAGCCAACGATCACCTGGAATCGTATCATCATCAAAGACACAAGTATATTCTGTGTGAGCTTGTTGAGCAAATTCAAAACGCCCCCAAACGCCCACATTTTCTTTAGCCACTTCAATCACATCGAATCGATCTTTTAAATGTTCAGGGAAGTTGACGAAAGGGCCTGATGCCACTGAATCATGAAAAATCATTATTTTTTTAGGTTTTAAGGTTTGACGCTCTAAAGCCTCTAATTGTTGCTCAAGGACTTCAGGCCTTTTGTATAAATTCATCACAGCAGCAACTTCAAAATTGACTGTTTGAGGATTCATCATCCAACAAGCATGTTTTGAAAATTTTGAATTGCGATCTTGATAAGGTCGTGTGACTTTATCATGAATATAACAATCGATTGAAGAGCCAAAATCAATATAGCAATGATGAGGATTATATTGAAATAAATTGGTAATGATCGGGCATGATAATGGCCCTGCTGCAACAACAAACAGTAGATCTTGCGTATTATGGTCAAAATCTTGCTTAATTTGTTTAATTAAATCCTCTGCTTGCGTATCCCAAAAATCAATACAATCATCACTGACTGCATAATACTTTAAAATATTTAAATGCCCTATAGGTCGATTCAAACCCTGATGATTTCCAATCACAACAGCATCACGTTTTAACTGCTTGAATTTATTTCGGAAAGTTAAATAATTCTGATTCACAAAAATGTTTGAAAAAGTTATATTCTCAACATTTTTAATGCGACTGCTATACCAATAGTAAGTAGATTGATCACAACAAGGCGATGTAATCGCATGATAGAAGTTTGGGGCTTTGATCTGTAAACTCTCATATAAAGCCTGTGATAATCGAGTCAGATGCGCTGGCGCAGCCCAACCTTCTTGGGCTTTAACTTCTACACCCTGCATAATCTTTTGCTCACCATCACCATAGCGAACTAAAGCAAACTGCTCGCCTTGTTCTATTTTCGACCAAAATGATTCAAAAGCTTGGGCTGAATAAATATTGTCCTTGCGCATCGATTGATTCCTAATATCAGAACTTAAAATAACTTATTTAAACATAGTTTAATTTCAAAACAAATCATAACTGTCTAGGTTCATGATAAATTAATTCTGAAAATAAAATCAGAATCATATCCGTAATGACCGCGTATTGAATTTAAAAGCATAGACCATATTAAATGATTTTTAGAATCTTTACGGCACTTAAGATACTTGCTATGATAAAATTTTGAATTGGTGATAATGCATGGCCCCTAAGCGACATGTTATTTGTATTAAATGGGGGGATCGCTATACTGCTGAATATGTAAACAAACTTTACTCAATGGTACAGCGGAATTTAACATTATCTCATCAATTCCATTGCTTAACAGAAGATCCCACCGACATTAATCCTAATATTAATATATTAGCTATTCCTAAAAAAGAAATACCTCTGAAAGGCTGGTGGCAAAAAGTCGCACTCTTTAAGAAAAATTTTTATGGCCTTCAAGGCGAAATGCTCTTCATCGATCTAGATATGATTATTCTGAGTAATATTGACGATTTTTTTCATTTTGCACCCGGGCAATTTTGCATGACTCGGAATTTCTTAAAAAGATACAAGGGTGACCCTATTCAAGCAACTCATCCAAGCCATGTCTCATCTTGTGTCATGCGCTTTAAAATTGGAAGTATCAGTCATATTTGGGATCAATTTATTCAAGATCAAGAAGCTATTATTACACGACATCAAAAGGGTGGTGATCAGGAATGGATTTATACTGCTGCAAGTATGGTTACGCTATGGCCGCTCGATTGGGTTTCTTTTTATAAGGAAAACTTTAAATATCGATTAACTCCCTTTTCAGCAGCCATTTTTAAAAAAATGGTGTCAAAATTATCGGCATCCTTATCCCTGTACGCTCAAAAACCCACTCAAGGCAAAATCCTTGCCTTTCAAAACAAACCTGATATTCATGAAATTCTTTCAGAGCCCAGTGGAAAATATCGTGCTGCACCATGGTTAAAAGAATATTGGCATTAGCCTCATAGATTCAAAAAGATTAAACTTATTCTTGAAGTATAACCATTTCAAATCACTTAGGCTCAGTACATCTAGGCATTTAATATTTTCAATCATGATTCCAGTTCTTTCAACTGCTAAATTTCAATACACCAGATATTTTAGAATATTGAATATGCCTTAAAATAAATTTTTGTATCCAATTGAATTAGATATTATACTGACCATTGAAAACCACCTCAATATAGTGATACGTATTAAAGAAATCTAAATGATTTCATTTGTCATTTTATCAAAAGGTGTTGGATTATTTTTTTAGTGATGATCTTGTGCAAGGAACTACATCATGTCAGGTCTACCAAAAGATAATACACCCACTTCCAATGCTGCTCGTTCAAGCAATAAAGCTTATCTTGACGTATTTAAAAACAATCACATTTCTGGGGTATTCATATGACGCGCCCACTCTTTCAAAAAGTTCTAACTGTTTTTGGCACACGACCAGAAGCAATCAAAATGGCTCCTCTAGTCAAAACCCTTAACGCAGATGAACGCTTTGAACACACAGTATGTGTCACAGGACAGCATCGTGAAATGCTTGATGAGGTCTTAGATATATTTGAAATCACGCCTGATTTCGACCTTAACATTATCGAGCCCAACCAAAGCCTCTCTCATATAACAAGTAAAATTCTTTCAGAAATGCCTGACATTCTACATCAATGCCAGCCTGATATTGTGCTGGTTCATGGAGACACTTCAACAACATTTGCTGCAGCATTGGCCTCTTTTTATGCCAAAATCAAAGTTGGGCACATAGAAGCAGGTCTACGAACAGGTGATATTTATACCCCTTGGCCAGAAGAAGCCAACCGTAAGTTAACCGCTTCAATTACCCACTTGCACTTTGCGCCCACTCAATCCTCGGCAAATAACTTAATGGCTGAAGGTGTAGATGCTAAAAATATTTATATAACCGGCAACACGGTTATTGATGCTTTATTTTTAGCGATTGATAAAATTCAAAATACCTCAGGATTACTAGAAGACTTAAAAACTCAATATAGTTTTTTGAGCTCCAATAAAAAAACAATTCTTTTCACAGGGCATCGCCGAGACATTTTTGGAAGTGGGTTCGAAGATATCTGCAAAACACTCGTTAAAATTGCTGAGCATCATCAAGACATTCAAATAGTATGCCCACTCCACTTAAATCCAAATATTCAAACACCGGCGAATCAATACTTAAAAGGAATCGATAACATCTACATCATTAAACCAGTTGGATATTTAGATTTCATTTACCTGATGGATCGATCTGATTTAATCCTGACGGACTCTGGAGGCATTCAGGAGGAAGCTCCGACACTGGGTAAACCTGTCTTGGTCATGCGTGAAACCACCGAACGCCTCGAAGCCCTCAATGCAGGCACAGTTAAACTGGTTGGCACGAGCACTCAAACCATCATTTCAGAAGTTGAGCACTTATTAGAGGATACACATTCATATCAAAAAATAAGCCGTGTTGATAATCCCTACGGCGACGGGAATAGCTGTCAAAAAATCATCAGCGTGTTGAGCGGTGAAAACACGATACATCGACTCAACCCAAAAGTTTAGAAAACACCTCAACCTAAAATATCGCTGCAATGAATTCAATCAGATGACGCGATAGAATCGATGGCTTTATCATACCGTTATCTGATCACATCAACTATCATTACAGCTCATAACCTCCACATGATTCATATGGATCGACAGGTTATAAACAGCAGGCTATGACTATGATCAAATTAACATTTGAAGCAAGGGCCTGCACAACAATCACAGATAGTGCGTTTCAGGCAATTCATACATTAAAAACTGATCGATATTTTTTAATTGTGCTTTTAAACACTTCAAACAATTTCATTACTTTCACATGAAAATCACACGCCATAAGATTAAAATAATTTATTTTAAAAGGCCTCTTTAAGGCAATGGCGGAGAGAGAGGGATTCGAACCCTCGGTACGGGAATGCCGCACACACGCTTTCCAGGCGTGCCCCTTCGACCGCTCGGGCACCTCTCCTCAATCACGAATAACGGTAAAAACGTTCACCCTGTTTAATGTAGTTTAACCGAAGTCTTGCTTGGTGCTCAAGAGCCGCTTTTGAGTGCTCTAAAGCAATCACTTGTTTGGCTAACGTCTGGTTTCCTTGCTCAAAAGTTTCATTGTCCCGAGCATGTTGTTCAACCTGAATAGCCAATGAAAAATAATGCGTTAAACCTTGGGTTGAACCCCAAATTTCATACTGGACAACTGAAAAAAGCCCCACCAAAACACAGGCCATTAAACACCGATGCTGAGCAGATGAAACCATATCTGATAATACCATTATGACCGATCAATTTAAATTATATAACGCTTGGCCTGAAGAAAACAAGCCTAAATGCCCTAGATCAGATTCAATTCTCAGTAATTGATTGTATTTCAGTGCACGCTCACGTGCAGGCGCCCCAATTTTAATTTGACCTGCATTTAAACCAACACTTAAATCAACAATACTCGTATCTTCTGTTTCACCCGAACGATGCGAGACAATCACACCATATCTTGCTGCTTGAGCACAACGCATCGTTGAAAGGGTTTCACTCAAAGTGCCCACCTGATTCGGTTTGATTAAGATGGCATTGGCAGCACCTTGTTCAATGGCACGCTCTAGTTGAGAGCGCTGTGTTACAAAGACATCGTCTCCCACCAACTGAATATGCTGACCTAATGCTTGGGTGAGCTGACTCCAACCCGCCCAGTCTTGCTCTGCCATACCATCTTCAATTGAAACAATAGGAAATGATTGAACCCAAGCTTGTATGCGCTCAACCCATTCTGCTGAATCTAACCGTTGATGTTCAGAACCTAAATGGTAATACCCATCAGTATAAAATTCTGAGGCAGCAACATCTAATGCCATTGCGATATCTTGCCCCGGTTTAAAACCAGCCGCTTCAATGGCTTGAAGCACCCAATTTAATGCTTCAGTATTTGAAGTAACTTCAGGCGCAAAGCCGCCTTCATCCCCCACTGTAATACGCAAGCCCTTTTTTAATAATAAAGTTTTAAGCGCCTGATACACTTTAACAGACATTTCTAAGGCCGCTTGATAACTACTTGCTGACACAGGCACAATCATGATTTCCTGAATATCTAAAGCGTTATCTGCATGCGCACCTCCATTGAGAATATTGAGCAATGGCATTGGAAGCATACATCCCGCGTCACCTCCTAAATAACGATATAAAGGCTGATGAATCGATGAAGCTGCAGCGTGCGCCACTGCCAATGAAGCCGATAATATGGCATTGCCCCCTAACTTAGATTTTTGAGGTGTTCCATCTAAGTTAATTAAAATATCATCAATCTTTACTTGATCAAAAGGATCTTGTCCTTCAAGCGCTGGATGTATCAGAGCATGCATTTGATCAATCACTCCTAAGACACCACGCCCATGATAGCGCTTAGATTGGTGATCCCTAAGTTCGAGGACTTCTTGTGAGCCTACAGATGCACCACTGGGCACTGCAGCACGGCCCGATGATCCATCTGTTAATGTAACAGTACATTCAATTGTAGGAGAGGCACGTGAATCTAAAATCTCTAAAGCTTGAATCGATTGAATACGAACAGGCATCATGGGATTAGTCATCATTTATACCGCTTTATCAGATTGCTGGGTACGTGTCAGATGAAATAAAGCCACCCATTGCTCTAGCAGGGCTTGCATTTGATCTAACGGCATTGAATTAGGCCCATCACTCAAAGCTTTCTCGGGATTTGGGTGCGTTTCCATAAACAAACCATCAACCCCTACAGCAATTGCAGCACGCGCCAAAGGTTCGATATATTCTCGTTGACCGGATGACGCTTCACCTAACCCACCGGGTAACTGCACTGCATGTGTTGCATCGAAGATCACAGGGGCTCCTAATGTTTTCATAAAAGCCAAGCTACGCATATCTACGACTAAATTATTATATCCAAATGTTGTGCCGCGCTCACAGAGCCAAATAGGTGAATCTCCAAAAGCTTGTGCTTTATTCAGTACAGTTTTCATTTCCCAAGGAGAAAGGAATTGACCTTTTTTAATATTGACCGCACAACCTTGCTGCATTGCAGCCTGAATCAAATTTGTTTGTCGGCACAAAAAAGCTGGAATCTGAATCATATCAACAACTGCTGTAATATCACTGAGACCATACGTTTCATGAATGTCTGTAATGACCGGAATATCATAAGTTGAGCGCACAGATGCCAATATATTTAAACCTTCATCTAAACCAGGGCCTCGATAACTATGATGAGCGCTTCGATTCGCTTTATCTAGAGAGGCTTTAAAAATATAATCAATACCTAGACGATCACATAATAATTTCATCGTTGAGGCCACTTCAAAGACAACCTCTTTTGATTCAATGACACAAGGGCCTGCAATCAACACTAACCGTTTCAGTGATTGGTGTGAGTGCAGTAAATGTGGGTTCCACATCGCCGTCTCCTTTAATGTTGTATAGCCTGTGAGGATACCGTTAATTTAGATTGCCGGTATGCAGCCGAAAGGAATCCCGTAAACAGTGGGTGCGGAGATCGTGGCGTCGAGCTAAACTCAGGATGAAATTGGCAAGCCACAAACCAAGGATGATTAGCCAACTCGATGGCTTCAACTAAATCATCAGTCCCTGCCCGTGCTGAAACCACCAATCCTTTAGATTCAAGCTGTCCCACCCATGACTCATTGACCTCATAGCGATGGCGATGACGCTCTGAAATAGTGGCACAACCATATACCTGTGCTAATAATGTATTTGGTTTAATAGAGGCTTCTTGAAGCCCTAAGCGCATTGTGCCACCTAAAACCGAATCTTCACTCCGTGATTGGTGAGCTTTACGTGCGTCTTGCCACTCTGAAATCAAAGCTACTACGGGGATATCTTCTGAATTTTGAGAAAACTCAGAGCTATTAGCATCAGGTAAATCTGCACAATGTCTAGCAAATTCAATCACGGCCAATTGCAGGCCTAAACAAATACCAAAAAATGGAATATGATGTTCACGTGCAAACTGAACTGCTCGTAATTTACCCTCAATTCCACGATCTCCAAAACCACCTGGAACTAAAATAGCATCTGCCTCACTGAGCAAGTGAACCCCTTCAGTTTCTAAACGTTCTGCATCTAAGTAATCAATCATGACTTCAATATTCAGAGCAAGACCAGCATGTTTAATGGCTTCAAGCAAGGATTTATAAGCATCAACCAATCCACTATACTTGCCAACAATACATAACTGCAATCGACCCTCTAATGTTTGGCCTTTTTCAATTAAGGCCTGCCATTCTGAAACGTTAGGCGTATCAAAGGAAGTGTTCCACAAAGATTCTAAGCACGCTAACCAACCTTGCGAAGACAGCACACTGGGTATTTCATAAATATTCTTAACATCTAATAGTGAGAAAACTCGATCCACTTCAACATTGGTAAATAAAGCCACTTTAGCACGGTCTGCCTCAGATAGCGCCTGTGCCGAACGGCACATTAAGATATCAGGCTGAATTCCAATTGATCTAAGCTCCTTGACGGAATGCTGTGTTGGTTTTGTTTTAACTTCACCTGAAACTTGAATATGTGGGACCAATGTTAAATGAGTGTAGACACTTCGATCAGGCCCCAAGTCAATTTTAAGCTGCCGAATGGCCTCTAAGAATGGCAATGACTCAATATCCCCTACTGTTCCACCCACTTCAACTAAAGCAACATCGAACCCTGCAGTCGCTTTGAGAATCATTGATTTAATTTGATCAGTAATATGAGGAATCACTTGAACGGTTGCGCCTAGATAGTCCCCTTTACGCTCTTTGCTGATCACGGCTGAATATACTTGTCCACACGTGATGTTGTTAGCACGCCCTAACTTAATCGTTGTGAATCGTTCATAATGGCCCAAATCCAAATCAGTTTCTGCGCCATCTTCGGTCACAAATACTTCACCGTGCTGAAAGGGACTCATGGTGCCTGGATCAAGATTGATATAAGGATCCAATTTAACAAAAGTAATATTTAACCCCGTCGATTCAAGCAAATGCCCCATGGAAGCAGAAGCAATACCTTTCCCCAATGAAGAAACCACACCCCCTGTTACAAATATAAATTTAGTTTTATGCTCCATGGTTCACACAACTTAAGATTTGAATTGATAAAGATTATATACAAAAACAACGGCTCAAAACAATGATAAAATCGGATTGATGCTTAAACCGCATAGAGGCATTAAGCATCAAAATTGACTCAAGTCTTGAGACGACTCAAAGGATCACTTAGGAGCACGAGAGACTTTCAAGGGTTTCTCAGAGAAACTAGAATCAATTTCAAATGGAGGCACGATGGCAGGGTCATCCTGGATCACAGAAGGAGGAGGCGTGCAGCCAATCAACACCGGCCCTAATAACTTGCTAGGAGATGTTTCATCTTTAGAGGCAAGATCTAAACTGGGACGCAATAAACAAAGCCATACGGCATACATCAACAATACACCTAATAAGTGATCAGGGTACCACAAAGAGAAACAACCTAAAGCTGCAATTTTCTTAAAGCTGCTCAACTGAAAGTCTTGACTAAAACGATTACTCAACATGGTGTTCCTAATATTTCATTCTATGAAATAAATTCTCTTATAGGTTAAACCTAATTAAGAATTTTCTAAGGACCTTCCATGTTCCTTAACAAGGTTTGATCATCCTATAAATCAATCTAAAAGTCAATATTATACGCTCGAACCAAAACATAAATATTTGATAAACTCCCATAAAAAAAGCTACAGTAAAACATCATTACAACCTTTAGAGCTCAGCATGGATACTTCAATATTTTTTTTCAACGTAATCACCCTCATTGGCTGGGGAATAGCTGCTTATCTTAAACACCGACTGACAGTTAAAGACCAAGAACTTAAATCTTTAAAAGATTGGAAACATACTCAATTAAATGAACACAATAAAATCCATCAGCTCCAGCATCAATATTTAAGCACACAAAACACACAGCATTTGCATTTACAAGATCATTTAACACGCGCGATGCAAGACATCAGAACTCAATTAGAAAGCACCTTGCGCCAACATGCTGAAAGCTTTAACCATCCGCTCAAAACGCTTACAGACACAGTAGAAAAACGACTTGAAAATATTTCCACACAGGTCAATGGACGCCTAGAAGCAGGCTTTGAGAAAACTAATGCGATCTTCACAAGCGTCATTCAACGATTGGCTCAAATTGATGAAGCACAAAAACGCATTCAGAATCTCTCAGAAACATTGTGTGATTTCAAACATTTGCTCAATGATAAAAAAGCACGTGGTACTTTTGGAGAAGTTCAATTAGCTACGCTTGTTCGTAACACACTGCCTGAACAACATTTTCAGTTACAATATACCTTAAGTAATGGAAAACGAGCTGATTGCATGCTGTTTTTACCCCAACCCACGGGTCATATGGCGATTGATTCAAAATTCCCTTTAGAAAGTTACCAAAAAATGATGAATGCCAGTGATGAGTCAACTCAAAAACAACATCAAAAACAGTTTTCAACAGATTTAATTACACATATAGAGCATATTGCTCAACGTTATATCATTCCAAATGAAACCGCACCTGGCGCCATCATGTTCATTCCTGCCGAATCAATTTTTGCAGACATTCATTCGTCCCACCCTAATGTCATTGCAAAAGCACACGCGCTAAAAGTATGGTTAGTATCTCCGAGCACAATGATGGCCATTTTAACGACTGCCTTAGGGATACTTAAAGACATTGCCACTCAAAAACAAGTCCATGACATTCAAAAACATCTAGGGCATCTCAACCAAGATTTCAAACGTTTTAAAAAACGAATGGACAATTTATCTCGACATATCCAACAGGCGCACGATGATATTCAACAGGTGCACACCTCATCACACAAAATTTCAACACGTTTTGAACAAATTGAAGCTGTTCAACTTGAGACTCATTCAATTGAAGTAGCAACACCTGAATCAGAATAAGGCCATCCAAAGAGTTGTTTAAAATTCGAGCTTGTGGCTTCAATCACCGTTTCGAGAGAGACCTCTTTCAATTCAGCAACTTTCTGCGCAACATATATCACATATTCTGGAAAATTTGATTGACCTCTAAAAGGCACTGGTGCCAAATAAGGCGCATCTGTCTCAATCAGTAAGCGATTCAAAGGCAAAGCTTGAACCACCGCCCTTAAATCACTTGCGTTTTTAAAAGTGATAATACCCGAAAATGAAATCAAACAACCTAAATCAATGGCAGCTTCTGCCGTTTCTAGCGTATCAGTAAAACAGTGCATTACTGCTGGACCAGAATCTTCTTCTTTCAATATTTTCAAAACATCC
>PBNF01000006.1 GCA_002722995.1 Legionellales bacterium
AAAGCCGTTTTTCCATTTTCATCTACAGCATCTAATTGTGCCCCTTGAGCAATTGCCTCTTCAAGTTGAGCACAATCACCCGATTGAGCATGTGACAATAAGTTTCGACTTCTCTCCTGAATCCATTGACGCTCGGCCTCTGAATCCCCAAACTGTGCACCCGCTTTAAGCAATGCACTCACAATCTCGGCATGACCCTTTTCAGCTGCCATCATCAAGGCTGTATGGCCCCATTGATTAGTAGCCTCCATACTTGCACCTACTTCAAGCAATCTATTGACACAGGCTATATGACCCTTATGAGCCGCATACAGCAAGGCTGTACTGCCAAAGTTACTAGCAAGATCTACATCAGCACCTGCTTCAAGCAATGTATTAACACAGGCTATATGACCCTTTTCAGCCGCATATATCAAAGCTGTAAATCCTTTCTTAGATTGAGTATCGACATCAACTTGACTAAGCAACGCACTTAAACAGTCTGCATGGCCATTTTGAGCTGCAAGCATTAAAGCCGTTTTTCCATTTTCATCTACAGCATCTAATTGTACCCCTTGAGCAATTCCCTCTTCAAGTTGAGCACAATCACCTGATTGAGCATATGACAATAATTTTTGACTTCTCTTCTGAATCCATTGACGCTCGGCCCCTGAATTCCCAAACTGTGCACCCGCTTTAAGCAATGCACTCACAATCTCAGCATGACCCGTTTCAGCTGCCAGAGTCAAGGCCGTCGCTCCATCTGTATTCGAAGCATTCAAATTCGCACCCTTTTGAAGCAATGCATCCACACAGGCGGCATGGCCATTTCCAGCCGCACACATCAAGGCTGTAAAGCCTTTATTAGATTGAGTATCGACAGCTTCAACTTGACTAAGCAACGCACTTAAACAGTCTGCATGGCCATTTAGAGCTGCATACATCAAGGCTGTCTTGCCTTTTTCATCAGCAGTATTGACATCAGCGCCTGCATTAGCCAAAGCACTCACAATCTCTGCATGACCCTTATGAGCGGCCAAGATCAGAGCTGTATGGCCCCATTCACCAGCAGCATCCACATTCGCACCCTTTTGAAGCAATGCATCCACACAGGCGGCATGGCCATTTCCAGCTGCACACATCAAGGCTGTAAAGCCTTTATTAGATTGAGTATCGACAGCTTCAACTTGACTAAGTAACGCACTTAAACAGTCTGCATGGCCATTTTGAGCTGCAAGCATTAAAGTCGTTTTTCCATTTTCATCTACAACATTGACATCAGCGCCTGCATTAGCCAAGGCACTCACAATCTCTGCATGACCCCTTTCAGCTGCTATCATTAAAGCAGTTTTCCCATTCCTATGACGACAATTATGTTTTGCGCCCTTTGACAGTAAGTATTTCACGTTTGCTTGATGCCCCTTTAGAGTTGCTAACATTAAGGCCGTACAGTTTGAAGGACCCTGAACCTCAAGATTCGCACCTTTTTCAATCAATTGTTCTAAAACAGGTAAATATCCATTGAAAGTAGCGCGCATTAATGCATTAAAACCTTGATAATTTATAACGTCTATCAACGCTAATGGGAAATTTTGTTCAAAAATCTCTTGAACATATGTTAAGTTTCCTGTTTCACAAGCATGGAATAAGACTGTCTGACCCCATTGATCCCTGTATCCAAGATCAATACCCTTAAGATCATTTTTTAAACTCGGTTTTCTATTCATTTTAATGTCAGCAATCAAGCCTTCATGTTTAGAATTCAAATCATCTAATAATTTTACAAACGTACTGTGATGACGAGACTGTGTTCTACACTCTCTGATAAGGCGATCATCACTCGACATTTGAACCTGACGGATCTCTTGTATAGTGTTAATCCAAGTCTCAATTCTCGAGTTTATTATTGACAGGTTAATCGAAAGATCTATTCCTCTATGTTTGTAATAAGACGTAACATAATCGCATAAAGCTTCTGTTGATTGAAGTTCAGCTTGTTCGCACATCGACTTAAACAGATGATTAATATCAACTATTTTTTTAATTTGAGGTGTAAATTGATCCATCTCAAGACAAATCATCATTATTCTAAAGGTTCGATTTGATTCTAAATTCAAAGACACTTTTAGGAATTGTTCTAAATCAATAGCAATAGTAAATTCGTGATGTGTGCTGCTTAATCCTGCGCTACATTGATCAGAATCTAAACAACATAAGAGATGCTCATCATGATGCTCTGCTTCTTTAACAATATCAAACAGCTTGCATGCTGCTTGAATCGTCTCGATCAACTCTGGTGAAATATCTTCTATTAATCCGAAACAGCCCTTATGAGCATTGACCACCTGAATCACAGATTGAATGATATCTTGAGGTGAATGTGATAATTGGTCTTTCACCACTGCACAAAGATCATTCCTTAAAAGTTGATTAGATTCAATTACTTGCCCAAAATCAGCTTTACTTAGACCCCTCTGACGACAAACAATATTGATCATACCGATTAAAAACTGAACCCTAATCGATAGTATATCTCCGACTTTAAGAGGCTTATCCGCTTCTAGCTGTAATTCATCTGCATTAAGATCAAATATTGAATAAGGCATCCATGCCTCTAAAAAGAGCTCATTTAAATTAGGATCTTCATGCACTAAATAGCTAGCTAAGGTCTCAGCATCCCAAGGAGAATCCTCCTCACTTACCATGTACACCTTTCTTATATTCTCATTATCTTTAGCTAAATTCTCTTGTAGAGCGATTCCCTCTAACCCTCCTAATCTTTCAGAGATCAAGGTTCGTAATGTGGTCTTTGCCTTTTCAAAGTCAAGTGCACCCTCAGTCGATTGAAGTGATTGAGTTAATTCATATTGAATGTCTTGTTTTAGCTGTTCTTTAGGGTTCAGAACCCCTTCATCATTTAATTGCTCTCTTAATTGATCAGCAAAATTTGGAGTTAATGTTCTCTCGAAATGACAACCCTTTAATAAATTAAAACGAAGGATAGGATCAGGTCTTAAAACATTCAATGAGATTGAAAATAAATTACTTGCTTCGTGCATAGCATATTGTACTAAGGCTGGATAGTTTGGATATCCCCCACCTGATAATTCGCTCACTTCAGGATGCTCTTTCAGTAGCTGACATATCTTAGTCCAGCGCATCACCTTAAGATATTCTGCTTGAACCCTATTGACATCTAAGGGTTCACCTGACTGGTCTTGTTGAGATTCACTACAATAAGTTTTCATTGAAGTTTCAAGACGGACACGATACGCTGCCAGCTCATCCAGAATATTATTAAAAAATGCTTTTTGTGCTTCATACGCTCTACAAGTATTGTCAGTTTCAATGCCAAAATTGGATCCAAAACCCGCCCCAACAAGTGGCATATTGATCGACTGCAATCCTGAACCATCAAATACTAAATAAGGCACACCTAACTCCACAAAACATTCAAAACAATTAAATTATCAATCATTTAGATTAAGAATAGATTAAGAATCACTTAAGTTTTTAAAATTTAATTCGTGATCATAGTGTTTTGTTTATACACTTTATCATTCTATGTTGATGATTTAAGAGGCTTAATACATTCAAATAAACCTCATAGATCATCATTGGACTCAGATTAAGTAACTCATCACAACCAGTGCTAAAAAACAGGGGAACAGCAACAAATAGCACCAACGAATACGATGCCTTAAAACAGGTCTTTGTATAAAAAATGAACAATGATTAAAAAGCACAATACTCATTAAAACCGTTGATGTACTCATATAGGCTGTTAAAATGATGCTATCAATTAGTAATTGGTAATCCACTTTAGGAACCACACTATTCACCATCCATTGAAATGCCACAATACTCAGCAAACAGGTTAAGGGCAATGCACAACGATTTGCAGTGGGATCATCTCTCATCCATAAAGCCGTCATCGATAAGTATACTAAAATAATAATTGGTAAAATAAATTTTGTAATATAAAACCAAGGTTTTCTCTCGATGGTCATGTTGAATGACAATCCACTGTGTGCTGTCCCGTGGTACGCTAATGTTGTTTGTGTCACCCCTTGTGAAGATTCATGCCACTGTGGAAGATCGGGTACTTTAAATTGACTCTTCATTAAAGGATCAACCTCTAAAATCATCTCAGTATTATTATAGATTGGAGAAAACCAAGTTAATTCAAGCGCATGATCATCGAATGGAAATTGCTTAATATAAAAAGAAGATTTAATAGAAAACCACCAATGTTGCAATAATTGAATTTCCCCTGAAGCTTTCACATATAAAGCCTTATTTTTAATCACCGGAACTCCATACGCATTCTGAACACTGAGCCCTGGAAGCCAAACTTGATCATCCATCTTATTTAATTGTGCTTCATCATAAATACCCGGTGTTAAATTTATTTGGCCTTTTGGCATATTCCAACGTAATAACGTACTGGCACTGAAGGTGGCATATCCTTGGCTACTATCGATGGCCTCAATTGAGTTCAAATCAATTGATAAAAAGACTTTTATTGGAGGTTTCAATTCAGGAGAACTGTTCGAGGCCATTGCCACTGATACAGTCAATAGTACAATACAAATAACCTGTTTAATCATGTATCTACTTTAATTTAATGGGACTTATACTTATTATAGTTCAATGCAATCCGTTTATGTGATTAATCACTTGATTGAAAGACCACTTTTTCAATCAAGGTAATCTCATCCCTTAATCGCGCAGCTTGTTCAAAATCTAAATCAGTGGCGGCTTGATACATCTGCTTTTCCAATGTTTTAATTTGAGCTGTTGCCTGATGCGGTGATAATGTCTTCAATGCTTCTGTTACCGCATGATCTTCTTGAGATGTAGAAGGTGAAGCACCTTCATCCGTATCTAATGTATCGCTCAGTGCTCGTTTTACAGATGCTGGGGTAATGCCATGCTGTTGATTGAAGGTTCGCTGAATCGTTCGCCTACGATCCATTTCATCAAGGGTTGATCGAATGGATCCCGTTAAGTGATCTGCATACAAAATCGCACGTCCTTCAAGATGACGTGCAGCTCGACCAATGGTCTGAATGAGAGAACGTTGTGACCTTAAAAACCCTTCTTTATCTGCGTCAAAAATCAATACTAAAGCCACTTCTGGCAGGTCTAAACCCTCTCTTAATAAATTAATGCCTACCAAGACATCAAAGACCCCTTGACGCAATCCTTTCAAAATTTCAACACGTTCAACCGTATCAATTTCAGAATGTAAGTAGCGTACACGAATCCCTTGCTCACTGAGAAAATCAGCCAACTGTTCTGACATTTTTTTTGTTAAAGTGGTGATTAATACACGATGTCCTGCTTGAATACAGGCTCGAATATCACCTAAGCTATCTTCTACCTGACCAGTTGCAGGGCGCACCTCAACTTCAGGATCAATCAATCCGGTTGGCCTGACTAAACACTCCACCACTTGACCTGACTGATCGAGCTCATATGTTCCAGGTGTAGCAGATACAAAAATTGTCTGTGGTGCTCGTGCCTCAAATTCTTGAAAGCTCAATGGCCGATTATCTGCTGCTGATGGCAACCTAAAACCATATTCAATCAAATTCTGTTTACGCGATTGATCTCCTTTAATCATGGCTCCCAATTGCCCTATCGTCACATGAGACTCATCAATCATTAAAAGCGCTTGAGGGGGCAGATAATCCATCAGGGTAGGCGGAGGTTCACCCGGGGCTCGTCCTGTCAAGTGTCGAGAGTAATTTTCAATCCCATTACAAAAACCACAATGCACCAACATTTCAATATCATAACGAGTACGTTGCTCAAGCCGTTGAGCTTCAAGCAGTCGCTGTGCTGAATTTAAATCTGACAAACGATCCGCTAATTCAGTTTGAATACACTCTACAGTCGATTGAATTTTATCTCGTGGAGTCACGTAGTGTGTTTTAGGATATACGGTATAACGTTTGACCGATCGAATGATTTCGGCGGTTAATGGGTCAAATAACTGTAATGATTCAATTTCATCATCAAATAAGACCACACGTAAAGCATGCTGTTCTGACTCAGCGGGGTGAATATCTATGATTTCTCCACGTACGCGAAAAGTACCTCTTTTAAGCTCAATATCGTTGCGTGTGTATTGTAATTCAGCCAATCGTGTCAGTATAGCACGTTGATCAATCTGATCGCCTGCTTTTAAATGCAACACCATTTTCAAATAATCTTCTGGGTCCCCCAACCCATAAATTGCAGACACTGTGCCTACAATAATGACATCTGAACGCGTCAACAGTGCTTTCGTTGCAGACAATCGCATCTGTTCAATATGCGCATTCACAGAGGCATCTTTTTCAATGAACGTATCACTGGCAGCAACATAAGCCTCTGGTTGGTAATAATCATAATACGATACAAAGTATTCAACAGCATTATCAGGGAAAAAAGTTTTCATTTCTCCATATAACTGTGCAGCTAATGTTTTATTGGGGGCAAGCAAAAGTGCAGGTCTTTGAACTTGATCAATGACATTTGCCAACATAAAAGTCTTACCTGAGCCTGTTACGCCTAATAAGGTTTGAGCACTATACCCTGCACGTATGCCTTGAACCATATGGTCAATGCTCTCGGGTTGGTGCCCGGCTGGCTGAAAAGGCGCATTTAATTTAAACAGTTCACTCATCATCACGAAATTAACATCTGATCGATGCATCATAACCCTTCATCAAAAGAATGGAAAGGATTCTCAACACATCAAGATGGAGCTCCAGCATACGTTTTAACACTGAACAACCATTGGTTTTAAATGATTTAAATGTCATCAACATCTCTCTATTTTTTAAACACCATCACCTTCAAAAGTATATGCATGGCCTTAACAAGCTTGGACCTCAGCGCTAGACAGACGATTCGACATCAATTATAGTGATTTGAGTATAAAATTTTATGTATCTTTTAAACTGACAGATGGAGTTCTCATGTCTATTTCAATGTCTGCACAACGGATTCAACCCTCGGCTACACTGGCTATCTCAGCACAAGCCAAAGCAATGACCGCTGAAGGCATCCAGGTGATTAATTTTAGTGCAGGTGAACCTGATTTTAATACGCCAGATTGTGTCATTGAAGCCGCACATCAAGCCGCTCAATCAGGTCAAACAGGTTACACCCCTGTTTCAGGCACACTGAGTTTGAGACAAACCATTGCACGTCGTATTGATGAAGATTGGAGCCTGACCTACACCCCTGATGAGATCATTGTTTCAAATGGTGCTAAGCAAAGCTGCTCATTAGCCTTACTAGCACTCATCAACCCTGAAGATGAAGTTATCATCCCAGCCCCTTACTGGGTGTCTTATCCTGAAATGGTAGGACTCGCCAATGGCATCCCCATTGTGATTCAAACCACACCTGAACACGGTTGGCAACTGACGGCTCAACAACTGAATGATGCGATCACACCACGTACCAAGATGATCATTCTCAATAGCCCAAGCAACCCAACAGGCCGTCATTATACACCTGACACACTCAAAGCTTTAGCTGATGTGCTACTCCAACACCCCAATATTATTATTCTCAGTGATGATATTTATGATCGAATTTATTGGGGCAATACCCCTTTGGCTCATTTGCTCACGGTGTGTCCTGAATTAAAAACACGCACCCTAATGATCAACGGAGTCTCTAAAGCCTACGCCATGACCGGCTGGAGAATTGGCTATACGGCTGGGCCTCAACCAATTATTGCAGCCATGTCTCGTATCCAATCTCATAGCACAGGCTGCCCTTGTAGCATTTCACAAGCGGCTTCAGAAGCCGCTTTTAATCAAGCAGCCCCCGATGTACACACCATGCTCACACATTTTAAACGGCGCGCTGAAATCACCCATACCCGGATTAATTCAATGCCTTACCTTAAGCTCAATGAAATATCAGGTACATTTTATGCTTGGATTGATGCAACGCATTTAATTCAAGCGCGAGGGTTGAATGATGACATAACCTTGTGCCAAGTATTACTCAAACATGCGCATATCGCGCTTGTTCCAGGAAGTGCTTTTGGATCACCAGGTTACCTCAGGTTATCCTTTGCATTATCAGATGATGAGCTTAATCAAGGCTTAGATCAATTAGCGCATTATATTGAATCAACCGCTGAACATTAATACCTTAGACACCCGTTGTGAGCATAACCCATCGTCTAATCAATACGCTGCAGCCCTGTGTTATGTACGAAAGATTGATGCATCTTCAAGATAGTCAGTCAACACTTCGCACCGTGTGCTCTCATATCACTGGATTGAGCCCCATTCGTTTAAAGCAGCACTGCTGTAAAAATCCATACCTAACTGGAGGATCATATACTCGATTAGATCAAGGTATTTAATACTTCACAACAGGATCTCAAGCCCACATTGAATGAACTTAAATACATATTAAAGCTGGATTGATAGTAAATTAAACCCTTCAATATAACCGATCAGCCCTGAATCAAATACAACGCTTGACCGTAGATGTCTAACATCAATCATTTCTGATAGATTATACTAAAATCAATACGACCAACCACGACAATGATTTTAATCAAAATAGGCAGATGATATGGAAGAAGAATACTCACTTGAATACTGTCATTATCTTGAAATGGCCTATGGCTCTGGAATGATGTCTGAAGGTGGCACTGAAGCAATGGAGGCGATGTTTATTGATCACCCATTAACAGCCGGTACATTTGCTTTAGAAATAGGATATGGATTAGGTGCCATGGCGTTTTATTTGGCTGATCGTTATGCTATTCATATCACGGGGGTTGAAGTCACCCAAACACTGAAAGATGAAGCGACTCGTAGAATACCTGAGCATTTGAAAAATCAGATTAATTTTTTGACGTATCAATCTCCTCATATCCCAATCGATGATCAAACCTTCGATATTATTTATAGCAAAGGTGTTTTTCCACATATCAAAGATAGAGCCCCCCTACTGAAAGAATGTTTTCGGGTATTAAAACCAAGGGGCTTTATGATTATTGATGATTGGTTGAGTCGTATGCCTGATCAATGGTGCCCAAGAATTCAAGACATGTGTGATAGGGAAGGGCTGATTTTATACCCAGAAACTGAACATGACTATTTAAATAAACTCAAACAAGCAGGCTTTTCAAATATTCATTTTATTGATGTGAATGAAGACTATGCTCGTTATAATTGGAATATTATTGATCACTTAAATCAACCCAAAATTACTGAGAAAGCTGAATCTCAGTTTAATAAACACGATCATGACATGGCGCTATTGGGTTATACACTCATCGCTGAAGCGATAGAGCGCAATGAATTGCTCATTAGACGGGTGATCGCTCATCATCTATGATCTTATTACATTCTAGGCAAATTCAGGAAATGCTGGTTAAATATGATTTTTCACAAGATTCAGTCTTGATCTTTTTAATTTTAAACGGGTTTATTTAAAATCATCAGTCTATTCAACTTTGATGGAGCATCAGTCATCTCATAGTATGAGCATCGACCTCATTGTAGATAGATGCCAAAGCAATCTTAGCCGTCTCCTTTAGATAGACAGCAACAATAATGAGGCCAATTAAGCAAAATCCACTCATACTCCAAAATAAACCTGTATTGCCCAATTGCTCTTTAATTTCCAAGCTGAAGTTCAACACTATTCCTGCTGAAAGCCAATGACTAAGTGTTGTCATTGTTATCCCTACCATTCGTGCATTAAAAGGGAATAACTCTGTACACACAACCCAAACGCCTCCACCCCAAGAACACACGAAAGCAATCATATAAATCATAATATCAATTAACATAAGACTTTGTAGAAGATTATGACTTATTTGATCTGTGAATAAAAATAATAAACCGATTGTAGCCGTTGACATAAACATAACTAACGCGCCGTAAATTAATAATTTTTTTCTCCCAATACGCTCAATTAAAAAGAATGCTGTCATTGTAATCACTAGAATACCGACTGTGACTAACAATTGAAATAAAGTGGTCATCCGACCTTGTATAGCAGTTGGCGCAATTTCAGATCAATCAATGGGCACTCCAAAAGACATCATTCCTCCGAGCATGTTAAAATAATTGAATAGAGCATTCACATTAAATGCCTTACCCCCCCTCAAAGGGTCTTCTCATTTAACTTTAAAGTGTTGATACGCCCACATTCATGAAAAGGCATCATTCTAGGTTGACCCTTCATGGATAAATCGATATCATTGTTGAGCTATTGTTCCTCGGTAGCTCAGTTGGTAGAGCAGGTGACTGTTAATCACTTGGTCGGCGGTTCGAGTCCGTCCCGAGGAGCCATTTCTGAATAAAGCCCCTCACCCTGCTCTATTGATTTGGTTCTGTATTTTCAATATTGAGCGCTTCTCTGTATTTAAAGCGCGCACACCGTCCTTGATTGTGAGATAGCGCTCCCTTAATGAGCTCTATCCATGCTCACTACGTTTACTTATCATGAATGTTGCTGTGCTTTTAATAAAATTCCCCTTACTGATGCAGTAAAAGGTTTTGATTTGTGCCCAATAAAACGTCAATGGTGATGCTGTCAATCAATCGATCTATTATGATTGCAGTATTGAAGAAGCTTAGACCCTAGTCCCTAATAATCTTTCAAATGATGATATACTTTTCAATATCAAGTTCATTTCCGGCATCCTTAAAAAAGTAAAAACATCAACTCAAAACTTTTACACTAACCAAGATATTCACAGGATCATTTTATACATTCACGTAATAGGTCTGATTAAAATATACACATAATCAATCTAACCCAAATTGACTTACATCAATAGTAAATCCTTCAAGATAAAGCGACTATCTTTAAGGCTTATTATTGACAAGAATCTTTAAAGTCATATCACTTTAATGTGCTGATGATCTTAAATAATAAAGATAGAATATCCTATTAAGATTTGATGATGATTTCTAAAATTAAAAATCACTGAAAAAGGCCATCCACATCACTTGAGCAACTCAATTAAATCTAATAAGGTAGCGCTTTGTATCAGATCACATGCTATCTATTTTATTGCCCTAATTGTATCTCTGAATCGGGAGCAGTGTTTGTAGAGCTAGATTGAGGGGCCCTCTCATGGTGCTGGGATGCCCTTTGCTCCAAATCCTTAGCCGATGTAGCATGGATGCTATATTCAGGATCGAGTGCTCTACCCTCGCTGAAAGGTTCGTCAGTAATAGATGTTGACCTACTTCGAACACATTGAATCGCGCTCTGGGCACACTTAATAAAAAGACCTATACTGATTAAAGAAAGTGTGATACCTCCTGCAAGCACTGCAATTGTGCTTAAAGTGCCTAAGGCATTGATACTTCCTATAGATACACCCAAAGTATTTAACATATTGATGGCCACATTCAAGCCTGAAATTGCAATTTTATTCATGTTTATGATCTGTGTAGCTTGTAGGATAAAAGCCCCACCAACAACCCCGCCTACAAAAGATACAAGACCAATGCACTTCAACATCAAACTTAACCGTGCCTTTTTAATTGCTTCTTCACGAGCTAATGTTTCAAATTTAATTGCTTCTTCACGAGCTAATCTTTCAGCGCTTTGTTCTGCAGAGCATTGATCCTTCTGCTTCAATAGAGCTTCTTTTTCTAGGGCTTCTCGTGCTTGCTCTCGAAGATCCTCAATGACCTCAACCCTTGCTGGCTCTACTTGATCAAGTACCTCTTGAACTGTTTGCCGGTCTTCGAGGTTAAATGCCACACATTGTTTCATATATGCCCTAAACACATCAGGAATATTATTCCCTGAATCATTGGCAAAATGAATAATGTCCTGAGACAATGTACGATGAAGATTTTGATCTTCTGCATAAAGTGCCTGAATAAAATCTTCTGCTTTGCTATATTGTTCACGGAAATAAGCACCCTCTCCGTTTATAAAAGATTTCCCTGAAAAAATTTCAAACAATAATAAAGCTGTAGACCATGCAACATGTTTTGCCCGACCTGATCGTATTGCCTTTGTAACCTCTTGATGCTCTTTTACTAGAAGCTGATACTGAGACGCATAATCACTTTGACTGATCTTTTTAGATTTTTGAAGCAAATCATCATAACGTTCATCTAGATCCATTAGCTTCTTCTGCAGACGGATTAACTCGGGGGGCATCATGTATCTAGTCCCACTGAGTTTTCCTTGATCAGAATCACCTAGTCTCACTGAGTCTGCAAAATCAATTAATTTTAAACGGGCCTGCCCCTGCTGAATTGCCACAAGACAATTTTCAGATTTCAGATCTAATAAGCCTATTGTTTTAACATCACCGAAATAATAGACACTATCAACTAAATCACGTGCAAGAGTGCTTTTCTTGTCATCGTCTAATTTATCAAGATACTGAAATAAATTTTGAACATCAGTGCCATCATCAGATGAGACAGGCTCCATCACGAGATGTGAGATATCCTGTGCTTGATGCCCAAATAATGGAAGACACCCTGTAAAATCAACGGCCAGTGTTGCGCGAGCAACCTCTGATGTCATCTCCATTTCGCTTTGAGCTGATTCAAAATGACTGATAGATTTAACAATAACATCAGGAGTCTTTGTTTGCTGCTTTCTCGTTAAAGTTTCATAAAATTGACACACCCTCTGAGTCGTATCTCGATCTTCTGTTAAAGATTGCTGCTCATTTAAATGACCACTATGTAACTTCAACATGTCATCTGGAGACTGAATTTTAATCTGATATACTACCCCAAAACCTCCTTTGCCTATCTGACGGCTCTGAAAATGAGAAATATATTGAGGATTTAAAATACTAGTTTTTTGAAGCAATGTTGATCTCTTTTGTACAGTTCTTTTAAATTGTAGTTCATCAATATTAAACAAATCTTAATTTCAATAAACCTAATCCAGACATTAACATTCAAAACTGTTAGCTCTTTAATCGTTAAAATCGAACCAATCAGTGAAATTAAATATACCGTCATGATGAGGGTGAATGCTCCTTGATTCTAGCTCATTAAATGTTTAATCAGCATTTATTTTAAATATCAAAAACAAGAGACCCATAATAGATAAGCTATTGAATAAATTTGATTAAATCATAAAATCAAGCTATCATAAAACATGATGTTTAAGGGAGCTATACGATGTCCAAGACCATCACGCTGGTTTATGATGGAAACTGCCCTTTATGCAAGATAGGATCAAAATGGTATAGACTAAGACAAGGCTTAGGAGACTTTAATTTAGTTGATGCTCGCACCCAACAAGATCACCCTATTATTCAACGCATTAACACTATAGGCTTTGACCTCGATGAAGGCATGGTGATTGAATACCATGAGACCCTCTATCATGGCGTCGACGCCCTCAAACTAATGGCTAAAATTGGCTCTAACCAAGATCTCTTCAATCGCATCCACAATGCCTTCTATCGCCTGCCTTTCACAGCAGAGTTGTTTTACCCATTGCTCAAAGCGGGGCGCAATATCGTACTCAAACTCAAAGGACTCAATACAATTACAGGAGATACTGATGCCTGAACCTATTTTCAAACCTATTTTTGCTGATACTTGGGATAGCCTTCCTCCTGCAATCCAAAAACACTATGCTAATCGACCTTATTGTGATGATCATGTGGTGGTTGAAGGAACCCTTAACATCACATGTAACCGATGGCTTCGACCCATATTACAGCTATTTAAAACAGTACCTCCCTATATTGGAAATGATATTCCTGTGACCGTTCATTTCAAAAGTCGACCTGATTCAAATGCTTTTCATTTCGAACGTGCATTTTATTTCCCAAATACTAAAGAACCTTATCGATTTCACTCACTCATGACTCAAGTATCAGGCAGTGAAGTACTCGAACGTATGCACCTTGGCATTGGCTGGCACTCAGATTATCTTTGGGACGGTCAACGGATTATTTTAAGACACAAAGGTTTTTCTTGGGGTATAGGCCGATTTAGAATTCCGCTTCCAATCACTTGGTTGATGGGCTGTGGTGGTGCTTGGGAAGAACCCCTCGATGATAATTCTTTTGCAATGAGCGCGCACCTCATTCACCCCATTTTTCGGCAAATCTATGAATATACCGGAACCTTTCACTTCACAAAGACAATATGAAAACTCGAGTTTTAATCATTGGAGGTTACGGTAACTTTGGTCGTTTCATTGCACAGATGCTTTCAAAAGAACCTTATCTTTACTTAATAATTGCAGGACGTAACCCAACTCAGGCAGAGCAATTTTCAAAATCTTTGCCCTCTGCTGAAGGCATTTATTTGGATACTGAGAAAAACCTAGCTCATGTTCTCAAGAAAATTAAGCCCCATATTGTGATACACACCTCCGGTCCATTTCAAGGGCAAACTTATCATGTGGCAGAATGTTGCATCCATCAAGGCTGTCACTATATTGATCTAGCTGATGGTCGAGATTTTGTATGCAACATAACCTCTCTGAATAAACAAGCTAGGGAAAAAAATCTGCTTATATGCTCAGGTGCAAGCTCAGTCCCCTGTTTAACAGCGGCGATTATTGATCACTTTTTACCACAATTCCAAAATCTTACACGGGCTGAATATGCAATCACAACAGCGCAACTGAATCACCCAGGACTTTCAACCATTCAGGCCGCTCTAAGTTATGCTGGGAAACCTTTTAATACTTTAATTGATGGCAAAGTGACATCAATTCATGGTTGGCTTGGACTCCAATGGACATCATTTTGGAAGTTGGGCTGTAGAACTTTGAGCAACTGTGATATCCCAGATTTAGAACTTTTTCCAACTCGTTATAAAACCCTTCAAACCCTTCGATTCCGCGCCGGTTTAGAGCTTAAGATTTTACACTTAAGTCTCACAGCACTCTCCCAACTCGTTAAATGCAATCTGATACGCTCAATTCAACCCTTCTCAAAAATATTAATGAGAATTTCTTTATTATTTAATTTAATAGGTCAAGATAAGAGTGGTTTTACAATGACCCTTTCTGGACAAGATTTTGATCAAAAACCCCTACAAATTACCTTTGATCTTGTTGCTGAACAAGGCCATGGCTCTTATATTCCTACGATTCCTACAATTATTTTAGTCAAGAAACTGGCCTTAGGGAACATCTCTAAAACAGGGGCAATGCCTTGTCTTGATCTTGTCAGCTTAGAAGATTATGAAGGGATCATGAGCACATTTAATATCTATTGGCAACACTCATTAAATGGACAAAAACACCCTCAACTTTAAAGCTCAATTTCTTCACTTTTAAAAAAACACCCACTTCAATCACACAACCTTAATCAAAATTCATATTAATTTAATCATACTATGATCTCATCACTTCATATGATCTAACCTATTTAAAAATAAAGACCATGAACTGAAATAATACTGATCACTCCATCTGACCCCGATATAGACTTACATACTATCTATGATATAATTATAATTTGCCCAATCCACCCATCTTCTCATCTTTAAGTGATTCAGTTTGACCTAAGTGAGGATGAGGACTTGCTGCATTAAGATGATCCTCTTCTATTTTTTAAAATATTCTAATTAAATTAAATGATCATTCTTAAAAAACAATTAAACAGTACATTTTAGGCATCAAAGACTTTATTGAGAATCCACTACTTTCTTAAGATGACTTCTTCTTACTCGCCTGACTCTTTTTCTTCTGATCTGTTCCACAAGAGGCGCACTTTCCTTGAATTAAATCCAATGCTTTTTTCATGTGCGGTTTTGCCTGTTCGTAGACTTGACTGGCAACTTTATGGACATCTTTCATGCACTGATTGATATCAAATGAACTCATCATCAACTCCTATCTAACACATCATGGGTTAAAATAAGTATAGACAAGAATTCAACAGATATGTTAGTGCATGATTTTCAGCCTAAAGACAAAGGATCTAAAGATTTACTGAGGCGGTAAACTACTACCCAACATCCATGATGTATGCATTGCGAAGGTACAAATACGTGTCAATAAATCAATTGTCACCACAGCTTGGCTAGATGAGTTCTTAGACAGAATGGTTTCTATATCTTGACGTATTTGATCATAATCCCGCTTAAGTGCATAGACCATTTCATCTGCAGAACCATTTGGATCGGCTTCGACTAAATCGGCTAATTTCTGATACTCACTCAACCGACCGGGCACTTTAAGACCTAGGGCACGGATATGCTCTGCAAGCTCATCAGCCAAATCGTCTAGCGCATTATATTGTGACTCAAATAATGGATGTAACGCGGGAAATTGATGCCCATCAATATTCCAATGACACAATTTAGTATCCCACCATAGGACAACTAAATCTGCAAAAATACGCTCTAACTCAAATATTTTAACAACTTCAGACACGGTGCTCTCCTTAGACTAAGATTTCCCTTAAATTAATATTTTAATCCTAAAAACTAATTAATCCAAGACTTTTTGATAGATTCATGTCGATATAACAGGGAATGCCCTTACTTTACACTCGATCAGGATTCATTTAGGATGCTACGGTTCTTTCATCACGGTGTTGTATGACTTCAACAATAGCCTCTTCCCAAAAAACACCTTTATTTCCAATCGTATTAGCCTTGCTTGAAATTGCAACTTACTTAAGTCTTGATGCATACCTACCCGCCCTACCTAGCATGATGCATGATTTATCTCAGCCAAAATCATCTATACAAATGACTTTAACTGCCTGGTTTTTAGGCAGTGCTTCTTTACAATTATTGATTGGCCCTTTGTCTGATCGCTATGGCCGAAAATACATTGTAATCTTGGGGGGGGGGATATTTGTGTTGGCTTCTTTAATCTGCGCATCAACCCACGTGTTTAGTTTACTTTTATTAGGACGTTTTTTTCAAGGAATGGCGGTTTGCACCACCATTGTTGCAGGCCAAGCCAGCATTCATGAACTCTACTCAACACAACGTGCTATTCAAATCAGTGCGATCATGGGAAGCATTACAATACTCGCGCCTGCTGTAGGACCACTGCTGGGCGCTCTCATTATTGA
>PBNF01000007.1 GCA_002722995.1 Legionellales bacterium
GTTTGGGATGTTTTAGAGCAAGTGATCCGGGAACATCCTGTGCTTCTAAACCGTGCACCGACTTTGCATCGACTCGGTATTCAAGCCTTCGAACCGATTCTTGTTGAAGGCAAAGCCATTCAATTACACCCTATGGTTTGCTCTGCTTACAACGCAGACTTTGATGGAGATCAAATGGCTGTCCATGTCCCTCTAACTTACGAGGCACAATTGGAAGCTCGTTGTTTGATGATGTCGACGAATAATATTTTATCACCATCGAATGGTGAGCCTGTTATTTCACCGACTCATGATATTGTTTTAGGGTTATATTACCTCACTCGAGAATCAGTGAATGCGAAGGGTGAAGGCTTAGTATTTGCTGATGCAAAAGCGGTGAAAGTGGCGCTTGAAAACAATCAAGTTGATCTTCAGGCCCATATCACCATTCGTATGCCTCATCATATGTTTGATGGAGTTGAGGCAACATCAGCTTCTACGCTTGAAGAAACAACATTGCCTTATCGCATGGTTGAAACAACAGTAGGACGTGTCATTCTATGGGATTCAGTTCCTGAGGGTATTCCGTTTGTTAAGTTGAATCAGGTGTTTAAGAGCAAAACATCTTCTGAGCTGTTGGATTTTTGTTATGCAAATTTAGGTAACAAGAAAACGGTATTGCTAGCGGATCAGCTGATGTCCTTAGGCTTTAAATATGCAACCCGCTCAGGGACTTCCATCGGCATTGAAGATTTAATTGTTCCAAATGAAAAATCTGAACTGATTGAAGCAGCTGAGCAACAAGTTAAAGAGGTCTCTGATCAATTTAATGCAGGTCTAGTGACAGAGGGTGAGCGATATAACAAAGTGGTTGATATTTGGTCAGCCACAAATGAGCGTGTCGCTACCGTCATGATGAAAAAGATTTCTCAACAATCTGTCAATAACGCTGATGGTGAATCGGTACTACAAGATTCATTCAATCCTATCTTCATGATGGCGGATTCGGGTGCTCGGGGTTCAGCTGCACAAATGAGGCAGTTGGCAGGAATGCGTGGTTTGATGGCTAAACCCGATGGGACCATCATTGAAACTCCAATTACTGCAAACTTTAGAGAAGGCCTTGATGTGATGCAGTACTTTATTTCATCACATGGTGCTCGTAAAGGGTTAGCGGATACAGCTTTAAAAACAGCAAACTCAGGTTATTTGACGCGTCGTTTGGTTGATGTTGCCCAGGATGTTGTTGTCAATCAAGATGATTGCGGTACTGAAGAAGGTTTAGAGATTCGAGCTTTAATCGAAGGGGGAGAAATTGTTGTGCCTCTCAGAGCACGTGCAATGGGGCGTGTGTTAGCTCAAGATGTCTGCGATGCTGAAGGCAATGTTTTGATTGAAAGAGGATGTCTCATTAATCATGAAATTTTAGATCAAATTGAGCAACATAGTATTGATCATTTAATTGTCCGTTCAGTCATTAAATGTCAATTACCACATGGCGTGTGCGCTCAATGTTATGGTCAAGATTTAGCTCGAGGACATTTAGTGAATCATGGTGAAGCCGTAGGTGTCATTGCGGCACAATCGATTGGAGAGCCAGGGACACAGCTCACCATGCGGACTTTCCACATTGGGGGTGCTGCATCTAGAACCAGTGCTGTAGATAATATTCAGCTTAAAAATGATGGTGTCATGAGGATTCATAATGTCCGTTTGGTCAAGCACCAATTAGGGCACTCCGTTGTGATTTCACGATCAGGTTTCTTAACCATCATTGATGAAAAAGGCCTTGAGTGTGAGCGTTACCGTCTACCTTATGGTGCGCAACTCAAAGTAGAAGAAGGCAGTTTGGTGAAAGCGGGTCAAGTTGTCGCTGAATGGGACCCACATACGCGTCCAATTATTGCTGAGGTTCAGGGTCAGCTTGATTTTATTGATTTAGTGGAAGGAATCACCTGTACTAATCAAACAGATGATATGACAGGCGTGAGTTCAACTGTGGTGATTGCAGCAGACCAAAAAGGTCGTAAGAAAAAAGAATATCGCCCAATGGTCTCAATTTTAGATGCTCAAGGAAATACACAAATATTAGAAAACTCAGGGCAAGTGGCAAACTACTTCTTATCTCCTGGTGCGGTATTAACGGCTTCGCAAGGGGATTTGATCGAAGTTGGGGATGTGGTTGCTCGTATTCCTCAAGAAAGCTCTAAAACGCGTGATATTACAGGTGGTCTGCCTCGTGTGGCTGAACTGTTTGAAGCAAGAAAACCCAAAGATCCTGCTGTGTTGGCAGAAATCACGGGAGTTGTGAGTTTTGGTAAAGAGAGCAAAGATAAACGCAAACTGCTCATTACAGCTGATGATGGTACTGTTCATGAAGAGAGTATTCCTAAGTGGCGTAGTGTTTTAGTCTTTGAGGGTGAGCGTGTCGAACGGGGTGAATTGTTAGTCGATGGTCCAGGTGATCCTCATTCTACTTTAAGACTTTTAGGCATTAGTGCTTTGGCAGATTACATTGTGAATGAAGTCCAAGAAGTATATCGACTTCAAGGTGTTCAAATCAATGATAAGCATATTGAAGTGATTGTGAGGCAAATGTTGAGGAAGTGGGTTGTTCTTGACTCAGGTGATTCGGCATTTTCATTAGATGAACGGCTGGATATCTCGGTTTTATTAAAAGAGAATCAACGATTAGAGCAGCAAGGAAAAGCATTGATCCAGGCTCATCCTGTATTACTGGGCATCACACGCGCTTCACTGTCAACAGAGTCATTTATTTCAGCGGCTTCTTTCCAAGAAACCACGCGTGTGTTAACGGATGCAGCCTTCTCAGGAAAAATTGACCCGTTGCGCGGCTTGAAAGAAAATGTTATGTTAGGTCGCCTTATTCCAGCTGGAACAGGTTATGCTAAGCATTTGAGTCGTAGAAAACAGCAAGAATCGTTGTCCTTTGATTTTGAAGGGGCAATGAATGAAGTAACGAATGCCGATCATCTTAATGATGATTCAAGGGGTTAAAATAGCATGCCATCCAGTTGTGTTTAGCTGATAAACACAGCTGGATGGCATTGAAAATGCAATTTGACTTCATTTTATTGAATTGAATGTGTCAGGTTGCTTGACAGGTTAGTGTGAGATCATTAAAATTGACTAATTTTTTCACTGAATATAACTGACATGATGTTTTGGAGGATAGATGCCAAGAGTTTCACAATTGATCCGAAAAAGACGGGTTTGTAACAAACGTAAAAGTGCGGTGCCCGCATTAAAAAGATGTCCTCAGCGTCGTGGGGTCTGTGTTCGTGTATATACAACAACACCTAGGAAGCCTAACTCAGCATTACGTAAAGTGGCTCGTGTGCGTTTAACGAGTGGATATGAGATTACAGCCTATGTCGGCGGTGAAGGGCATAACCTACAAGAGCACTCTATTGTTTTGATTCGCGGTGGACGTGTAAAAGATTTGCCAGGTGTGCGTTATCATATTGTTAGAGGTGTTTTAGATACAGCTGGTGTATCAGGTCGTAAACAAGGTCGTTCTAAATATGGAACGAAACGTGACAAGAAATAAATTTTAATGGAGAGGATGTATCATGCCTAGGCGGCAACGAAAAGAAGCAAAGTGTAAACAGTTAGTTCCAGATCAACGTTATCAGAATGAAGAAGTGAGGCGTTTTACAAACATGCTAATGTTGCATGGGAAATACAGTGTGGCTTACAAAATGGTGTGCTGGGCTATAGAGCAAACTTTAGAGAAAGCAAAGCTCCCACCCTGTGATGATAAGCAGCAAGCCGTTAAACAGCTTTTTGACGAGTTGATTCAAAAAGCAGGCCCTGAAGTTGAAATCAAAACCAAGCGTTTAGGGGGCGCGACTTATCCAGTCCCTGTAGTGGTGCAAACACGTCGTCGTGTTACGCTAGCTTTTCGTTGGATGATTCAATATTCGCGTAAGCGCAAAGGGGCAATTAAAAACTGCTTAGCTCAAGAATTTCTTGATGTTCTTGAAGGTCGCGGTGGAACCATTAATGAGCGTGAAAACTTGCACCGAATGGCTCGAGCCAATATGGCTTTTGCTAATATTAAACAGCGAGGAACCTAAGCATGTCAGCGCCTAAACGAGAAACACCTATTCATTTGTATCGAAACATTGGGATTTCTGCGCATGTTGATGCAGGTAAAACAACAACAACAGAGCGTGTGCTGTTCTATACAGGCATGTTGCACAAGATTGGTGAAGTTCACGATGGAACCGCCACCATGGATTGGATGGAGCAAGAGCAAGAACGTGGCATCACGATTACTTCAGCTGCAACGACTTGTTTTTGGTCTGGAATGGATCGACAATTCGATCAACATCGTATCAATATTATCGATACACCTGGTCACGTTGACTTTACGATTGAGGTAGAACGTTCATTACGTGTTTTAGATGGTGCAGTTGTCGTATTATGCTCTGTAGGAGGCGTAGAGCCTCAATCAGAAACAGTGTGGCGTCAAGCTAACCGCTATGAGGTTCCGCGCATTGGCTTTGTGAATAAGATGGACCGTGCAGGCGCAGATTTCATGAGGGTGGTCAATCAAGTTAAAGATCGATTAGGTGCAAATGTTGTACCTATGCAGCTGCCAATTGGTCAAGAAGACACTTTTACAGGGGTGGTTGATCTAATTAGAATGTGCTCCATTTTGTGGAATGAATCAGATCAAGGTATGACTTATACCACAGGTGAAATTCCTGAAGATCTTTTAGAAGAATGTCAGCGTTGGCGTGAGCACATGGTTGAATCTGCTGCTGAAGCATCGGAAGATTTAATGGAGATTTACCTTGAGACCGGTGATTTATCTCATGATCAGATTCGTGAAGGTATCCGAAAGCGTGTTATTTCCAACGAGATTTTTCCAGTTTTTTGTGGCTCTGCTTTTAAAAATAAAGGTGTCCAAGCGGTATTAGATGCAGTGGTTCAATATTTGCCTTCACCCTTAGATGTGCCTCCTGTTAAAGGTGTTCTTGATGAACCTGATGCGGATACACAGCCTGAATTGATTCGAAAAGCTCAAGATGATGAACCATTTTCTGCGTTGGCTTTTAAGATTGCTACAGATCCATTCGTAGGGAATTTAACTTTCTTTAGGGTGTATTCTGGAACATTAACCAGTGGAGATGCCGTCTATAACCCACTGAAGGGTAAAAAAGAGCGTATTGGTCGGATTGTTCAAATGCATTCAAGTGAGCGAAAAGAGATTAAACACGTGAATGCAGGAGATATTGCTGCTGCTATTGGCTTAAAAAATGTCAGTACAGGTGACACCCTATGTGACCTTAATGAAGTCATTACATTAGAGAAAATGAACTTCCCTGACCCCGTGATCTCAGTTGCAGTAGAGCCTAATACAAAAGCGGATCAAGAGAAGTTAGGGGTTGCATTAGGGCGTCTTGCTCAAGAAGATCCCTCTTTTAGGGTTCATTCAGATGAAGAATCAGGTCAAACCATCATTTCAGGGATGGGTGAATTGCATTTAGAGGTGATTGTTGATCGCTTAAAACGAGAATTTTCAGTTGAAGCTGCAGTTGGGAATCCACAAGTGGCGTATCGAGAAACCATTAGAAGCACTGTTCAGCAAGAATCTAAATATGTTCGACAAACAGGTGGTCGAGGTCAATATGGACATGTATGGATCAAGATTGAGCCTCGTGAGCCGGGTGAAGGATATGAGTTTATTAATAAAATCGTTGGGGGGGTTATTCCCAAAGAATATATCCCTGCAATTGATAAAGGTATCCAAGAACAGATGAAAAATGGTATTTTAGCAGGGTATCCTGTTGAAGATGTTCAAGTTACATTGTATGATGGCTCCTTCCATGACGTTGACTCAAGTGAAATGGCCTTTAAGATTGCAGGATCTATTGCATTTAAAGAAGGTGCTAAAAAGGCAAATCCAGTGTTAATGGAGCCGATGATGAAAGTTGAAGTGGTGGTCCCTGAAGAATATATGGGTGATGTTGTTGGGGATCTGAATCGTCGACGTGGCCTCATTTCTGGTATGGAAGACACACCAGCGGGTAAAGCTGTAACAGCCGACGTACCTTTATCTGAAATGTTTGGGTACGCTACAGATTTAAGATCAGCCACTCAGGGGCGTGCAAGTTACAGCATGGAGTTTGCAAAGTATTCAGCAGCACCGAGTAATATCGCTGATGAAGTGATTAAACAACGGGGTGGTGATTAAACCGTTTGAAAGCAGTATTGGCTTAAACTTTAGAGGAGTAGACAATGGCAGAAAAATTTGAAAGAGGCGATCGAGTCCACTGTAATGTAGGCACAATTGGGCACGTAGACCATGGTAAGACAACGCTGACAGCTGCGATTATGGGCTGTTACGGTGTAGGTGACAAAATGGGCTATGCGGATATTGATAATGCTGTAGAAGAAAGAGAGCGTGGAATTACGATCAACACATCACATGTTGAGTACGAGACAGCATCAAGACACTACGCACACGTAGATTGTCCAGGACACGCGGATTACGTGAAGAATATGATCACAGGTGCAGCACAGATGGATGCTGCGATTTTGGTGGTATCTGCTGCAGATGGTCCAATGCCCCAAACCCGAGAGCATATTGTATTGGCCAAGCAGGTGGGTGTACCGAAGATGGTTGTTTTCCTAAACAAGGCCGATCAAGTCGACGATCCAGAGCTATTAGAGTTGGTAGAGATGGAAGTGAGAGACTTGTTGAGCAGCTATGATTTCCCAGGAGACGATACTCCGGTGATTGTAGGTTCTGCATTGAAAGCCTCTGAAGGAGACACAGGGCCTTACGGGAAAGAAGCCATTGATAAGCTTCTGGAAGCGATGGACACGTATTTTGAAGTGCCAAAGAGAGAAATTGATAAGCCATTCTTAATGCCAATTGAAGATGTATTTTCAATTTCAGGTCGAGGAACTGTAGTGACAGGCCGTGTAGAACAAGGGATCATCCATGTGGGTGATGAAGTTGAGATTGTTGGTATTAAAGATACAGAGAAAACAACTTGTACTGGCGTTGAGATGTTCAGAAAATTATTGGATGAAGGCCAAGCAGGGGATAACGTAGGGATCTTGTTAAGAGGCACCAAGCGTGATGAAGTTGAGCGTGGACAAGTGTTAGCGAAACCAGGTTCAATCACTCCACACAAGAGCTTTGAAGCAGAGGTATACATTTTGTCGAAAGCGGAAGGCGGAAGACATACAGCGTTCTTCAAAGGTTATCGTCCACAGTTCTATTTTAGAACAACAGATGTGACAGGAGAAGTGATTTTGCCTGAAGGCGTTGAAATGGTGATGCCAGGTGATAACATTAAGATGACAGTGAACTTGATTTCACCGATTGCGATGGTGGAAGGTTTAAGGTTTGCAATTCGAGAAGGTGGCCGTACTGTAGGTGCAGGCGTTGTCACTAAGATTGTGGAGTAGGAGCATATCATTATGGCGACGCTTGATCAGCAACATAGCATGCGTATTCGTATTAAATTGAAGGCATTTGATCATCTTCTTATTGATCAAGCTACACAAGAGATTGTATCAACAGTGAAGCGGATTGGGGGACGAATTCGAGGTCCAATTCCTTTGCCAACTTCGATTGAGCGATTTACAGTGTTGATTTCTCCTCACGTCAATAAAGACGCTCGAGATCAATATGAAATTCGAACACACAGCCGTTTAATTGATATTGTAGAGCCTGACTCTGCCACAGTTGATTCGCTCATGAAGTTGAATTTGGCGTCAGGGGTTGATATTCAAATTAGTGTTGATGATTTGTAAGGGTAGGTAAAATTGTGAAATTTGGTTTATGGGGTAAAAAATTAGGAAATACTCGGGTCTTTCATGAAGGTCAATCGCTTCATGTGTCCATTGTTCGAGTGTCACCGATGTATATGATGGGCATCCGAAAAGAAGGTCCACATACATTAATGCAAGTGGCGTATGGCGATGTAATCAAGCCAAATAAACCAATGGCTGGGC
Source organism: Legionellales bacterium (assembly GCA_002722995.1). Lineage (GTDB taxonomy): Bacteria > Pseudomonadota > Gammaproteobacteria > Comchoanobacterales > Comchoanobacteraceae > UBA729. Next base: position 7,981 of record PBNF01000007.1, read on the forward strand.
ATTTTGCATCAGCTCAGGTTGAGCCAAGACGTCGCATTAATGAGTATCGTATCGATGAATCTTTCTTTGCTGCTTGTTCGACTGGATCTGAAATTTCGACTCAGTTACTGAAAGATGTCGACTACTTAGATGTTTCGGGTACTACGAAAGGTCATGGTTTCACAGGTCCTGTTAAGCGTCATGGGTTCTCAATGCAGCCAGCAACACATGGTAACTCCCTGTCACATCGTGCCCATGGTTCAACAGGACAATGTCAAGATCCAGGTCGAGTATTTAAAGGCAAAAAAATGGCAGGTCAGCACGGAAATGTTAAGCGTACTATTCAAAATATTGCTGTCTATAAAGTGGATCTAGAAGAAGGTCTTATTTGGATTCAAGGTGCTATCCCAGGTCCTGTTGGTGGTCTTGTGTGGATGACCCCTTCATTTAAAAAAGCACAATCACTGAGCCCATTACTTCCAGTTGACGCTGGAGTAGAGTCTTCAGATCAATTAACACCGACTGCAAAAGAAAGTGAGGCATCAGATGAAAATTAAACAGTATCAACTGCCAGGATTGGTGGAATCCGGTGAAATTGAATTATCTCCTGCTGTATTTGATGTGCCTTACAATCGAGGTTTAGTGTGGCAGGCTGTGAATGCTTATTTGGCAGGAAAACGTTCAGGCAGCAAGGCAAACTTAAGTCGATCTGAAGTGAGAGGCGGAGGAATCAAACCATGGAGACAAAAAGGTCTAGGACGTGCACGTGCCGGAAGTAATACAAGTCCGATCTGGAGAACAGGTGGTGTGACTTTTGCTGCAAAACCAAGAAGTTATATTCAAAAGCTTCCCAAGAAGATGTACCGTGCAGCCATGCGTTCCTTGTTCGCTGATTTGCTCAGGCAAGGCACTTTATCTGTGATTAAAGATCTACCTATCAAGGATCACAAAACAAAAAGTGCATTGGCAACTTTAGGTGAACTTTCAAATTTTAAGTTATTGATTTTGACAGACTTTGTTTCTGAAGAAGCTCACTTGTCGATGCGTAATTTACCTCGTGTCACATTGATGTCTATTCGAAAGGTAAACCCTTTTGATCTTTCTCGTGCTGATCGAATTTTGATGACACCAGAAAGTATTAAGTTTTGTGAGGAGTGGTTATCATGAGTTTGAATACGTGCAAGTTATACGATATATTGCTTCAGCCGATTTCAACTGAAAAGTCCGCCCTGATGGAAGCGCATAGTGAATATGGTTTCTATGTGGATGTTCATTCAGCTAAAGCTGAGATTAAGCAAGCAGTAGAACGTCTCTTTAATGTTCAGGTGGAGCGTGTGAGAACGTTAAGTGTTAAAGGTAAGGTTAAACGATCAGGTCGGCATATGGGGGTCCGAAAGGATCGTAAGAAAGCTTATGTGCGATTATTACCAGGTCAGATCATCGAGTTTGATAAGGTTTAAAGAGGTATAGGATTATGGCTGCATTTGCAAAAGTTAAAAAGTTTAAGCCGACATCACCAGGAGTGCGTCATCGCGCGGTGATTTCGCACGCTTTGCCTAAACGAAAACGAGATGCCATTCGTAAGCGTTTATCTAAGGCAAAACAATGGCGTGCACATCGAGGTGGAGGTTCTGGGCGTAACACAACAGGGCAAATCACAGTACGTCATCGTGGAGGCGGCGCTAAGCGTTTACCTAGAATTGTTGATTTTGTTCGTTACAAAGATGGCATCCCAGCGCGCGTTGCTGCAATTGAATATGACCCAAACCGTAATGCTTATATCGCATTGGTTAGTTATTTAGATGGTGAGTGGTCTTATATTATTGCCCCTAAAGGATTAGAAGAAAATCAAATGATTTCAAATGGCAGTAATGCTCCAATTAAAGTGGGTAATTGCTTGCCAATGCAGTGCATTCCAGTTGGAACAGTGATTTCATGTATTGAGATGAAAGTCGGGAAAGGTGCACAATTAATTCGTTCAGCGGGTACATCCGCGATGCTTGCGGGCATTGATGGTGAATATGCTATTGTTAGGCTGAAGTCAGGTGAAATTCGGAAAATTCGATCTGAATGTAGAGCTATGATTGGTGAAGTTTCTAATAGTATGCATAGTTTGCGACGTTTAGGTAAAGCAGGTGCTTCAAGACATGCAGGAAAAAGGCCTACTGTCAGAGGGACCGCTATGAACCCGGTTGATCACCCTCATGGTGGCGGTGAAGGTCGTTCATTTGGTCGACATCCAGTTTCACCGACTGGCGTGCCAACAAAAGGAATGCGAACGCGTCACACTAAGCGTAATACTGATTTAATCATTAGAAGACGACGTAATAAACGTCGTCGTTAATTGTAGGAGAATATAGATGGGTGCTCGCTCTGTTAAAAAGGGTCCTTTCGTCAGAAATTCTGATTATAAAGCAGTTCAAAGACTGTTGAAAGCAGGTAAAACTTCTGGTACCGTTAAGTCCCATTATCGAGATTCAACCATTATCCCAGTGATGGTTGGGTTCACATTTGCTGTACATGATGGTCGTCGATTTGTTCCAGTGTATGTAACTGAAGAAATGGTAGGCCACAAATTAGGTGAATTTGTTCAAACACGAACCTATCGAGGTCATGCAGCGGACAAAAAAGCCAAGAAGGGAGGTTAATCATGGCCACAGAAGTTAAAGCAGTGCTTCGTAGACAGCGCTTATCAGCTCAGAAAGCGCGTCTGGTCATCGATTCAATTCGAGGGATATCTGTTGAATCAGCGCTTGAACAGTTATTACATGGCCGCACCAAGGCCTCTGCGATGGTGCGTAAGGCTTTGGAATCTGCAATTGCAAATGCGGAAAACAACCATGGTCTTGATATTGATGATTTATTTGTTTCGAAAGCGTATGCAGATGTTGCATCAACCTTGAAACGATTTAGAGCGCGTGCGCGTGGACGTGGCGCTCGTATTTTGAAACGTTCATGTCACATTACGATTATTGTGTCTGAAAAGAGAAAAGGAGCCTAAGATGGGGCAAAAAACACCACCACGCCTGAATCGACTTGGCATTGTAGAGTCACAGGCAGCTACAGGTCGCTGGTATGCTTCTAGATCTGAATTTTCAAATGTGTTGGCACAAGACTTGAAGATTAGAGCTTACTTCGATCAATTTCCAAAGACAGTTGGAATTCAAGATATTAAAATTGAGCGCACGAATCAAAATATTAATTTATTAGTATTGTGTGCACGACCTGGTGTGATGATTGGTCGTAAGGGATCAGATGTTGATTCAATGAAGCGTGCATTGACAATATTGTTAGGTGAAAAAACCCATGTCAGTGTAAAAGAAATTAAAAAGCAAGATTTGTCTGCGAAATTGGTTTCTGAAGCGATTGCACAGCAGCTTGAACGTCGTGTGATGTTTAGAAAAGCAATGAAGCGTGCTCTACAAAATACAATGCGAGCAGGTGCAATGGGCATTAAGGTTCAAGTTTCAGGCCGGTTAGGTGGTGCTGAAATTGCTCGAAGTGAAATGTATCGTGCAGGTCGAGTTCCTTTGCATACATTTAGAGCTGATATCGATTTTCATATCGCAACAGCGCTCACGACTTATGGTATTATTGGCGTTAAAGTTTGGATTTATAGACCTGACCCATCTCAGTTAAATAATGAAAAACAAAGACGTAGAACTGAAGATCAGTAACGGAGATATCTGAGATGCAACAACCTCCTAAAAATATGAAATTCCGTAAACGCCGGAAATGTAGAGTTGGTGGAAAAGCGCGTAGTTCAACATTGTGTTTTGGAGAGTACGGTTTGAGAGTAGACTCACCGTGCCGTTTAACAGCAAGACAAATTGAATCAGCGCGACGTGCGATGGTAAGGGCACTTAAAAGAGGAGGTAAAGTGTGGATTCGTGTTTTTCCTGACTGGCCTGTTTCAAAAAAACCACTTGAAGTTCGTCAAGGTAAAGGTAAAGGGAATGTAGAGTATTATGTTTTTCCCTGTCGTGCAGGAACAATGGTATTTGAGGTTTCAGGTGTTCCGGTTGAGTTAGCTCGAGAGGCTATTCGCCTGGCTATTTCTAAATTGCCTGCTAAAGCTACATTTGTGATGCGTGAGCATCAACTTTCAAAAGAAGAGGATGCATCATGAGTGATCAATTAACAATGGTTGAATTACGTAAGAAAAGTAAGGCTGATTTATTACTTTTATTGAAAGATTTGTATAAAGAGCGTTTCTCGCTGAGAATGAATGCTCATGCAGAAACATTAAAAACACATCATTTTTCCAGAATTAGAAAGATGATTGCCAGGATAAAAACCTGTCTAGCAGAGGAGGTCAATGATGGCGCAAGCTGAAAATAAATTGAAACGGCGTTTATCAGGTATTGTAACCGCAGCAGGATCAAAGCATTCATTAACGGTTCGTGTCACTTCAGTGATTAAGCATCCTTTGGGTAAATACGTGAAGCGTTATATGACGATTCATGTACATGACCCACAGTCATTGGCTTCTGTAGGTGATGAAGTTTTAATTGAAGAAGGTCGGCCTGTTTCAAAAACAAAATCATGGCATTTGGTTTCAATTGAACGTGCTGTTCGTCATCATCAAGGAGATCATTCATGATTCAGATGCAGACACTGCTAGAAGTAGCAGATAATAGTGGTGCTAAGAAACTAATGTGTATCTCTGTGTTAGGGGGGGCAGGACGTCGGTATGCAAACATTGGTGATGTAATTCGTGTCAGTGTTAAAGAAGCCATGCCGAACGGTCGTGTTAAGAAAGGGGATGTGTGTTATGCCGTTGTTGTTAGAACACGATCAGGGGTCCAGCGTGCAGACGGATCTGTGATTCGTTTTGATTCAAACGCAGCCGTCCTGTTGAATGCTCAAAAACAGATCATTGGAACACGTATTTCAGGGCCTGTGACACGAGAATTAAGAAAATTCTTTATGAGAATTATTTCATTAGCGCCAGAAGTGTTGTAAGATACGAGGCCAATCAGAGAGGGTAGGAATAATGGCTATAGCCAAGTTAAGAGAAGGTGACACTGTAGTTGTTTTAGCAGGCAAAGATCGCGGGAAGACTGGCGAGCTGTTAAAAATTAGCCTTAAAAAAGGTGTCAAGAAAGTTAAAGTATCTGGGCTAAATTTAGTTTCTAAATGTTACAAACGAAATCCACAAGCGGATGAGCAAGGTGGTATTAGAAAGCAAGAAGCGCTCATAGATTATTCAAATGTTGCATTATGGAATGTTGATCGAAAAGAAAAAGTTTCTGTAGGCATTAAAACATTAGAAACCGGTCAGCGTGTTCGTTTTGATAAACGTTCAGGTGATTTAATTGAAGATAACCGAGGTCAATCATGACATCAAAAAATTTGAAAGAGCTATACCGTGAAAAAGTGTTTCAATCTTTGAAGGAAGAGTTGAATTGTAATGCGATGCAAGTTCCAAAATTAGTTAAAATTACACTTAATATGGGATTAGGCTCGGCCGCTTTGAATGATAAAAAACAAGTTGTAGAAGCTCAGAAAGCATTACGTTTGATTGCAGGACAACAGCCTATTATCACTAAGACACGTCGATCAGTCGCTGGATTTCAGATTCGTGCGGGTTGGGCAATCGGAGTAAAGGTCACACTTCGTGGAGATGCCATGTGGAATTTCTTACAGCGTCTTATTTTTATTGCATTGCCAAGAGTTCGTGATTTCCGAGGGTTGAAACACACATCATTTGATGGCCGTGGTAATTATAATTTAGGCTTATCCGAACATGTTATTTTTCCTGAAATTGATTATGATAAAGTCGATCGTATGAGAGGACTTGATATTGCGATCACAACAACGGCCCAAGATAATGATGCAGCTTATTCATTATTAGAAAAGCTATTATTCCCTTTTAAGAACAAATTTTCGAAACAGGAAGGTTAAGAGATGGCAACCAAACGCATGATGGCAAGAGAGCGACAGCTCGAACGTAAATTTAAATCACAAGATAATCGCAATCAATTGAAAAAGATATTGTCTGATCCAAATTCTACTGGAGAGGATATTATGAATGCAATGATGAAGTTACAAGCAAGGCCTGTTGATGAAAGCCCTTCACGTCGCTACCGACGTTGTGTCTCTTGTGGACGATCACATGGCGTTTATCGTCGATTTGGTTTGTGCCGTTTATGCATCCGTAAATATGCATCTTTAGGTTGGATTCCTGGTTTAGTGAAAGCCAGTTGGTAGATTGAAAGAGAGATACGATTATGACTATGCAAGATCCTATTGCTGATATGTTGTCCCGCATTCGGAATGCACAGCAAGCCACCCACACTCAGTTAACAATGCAGCATTCAAAACAGAAAGAAGCCATAGCACAAGTTCTGAAATCAGAAGGCTATTTGCTCGATTTTGAGGTTTTGGATAAGGACTCAAAGCCTAAGCTGCTGATTTATTTGAAGTATGATGAGTCAGGGAGACCTGCTATCATTCGTTTAGAACGACGTAGTCGACCAGGGCTTCGAATCTACCAATCTGCTGCTGACTTAGATCGGGTATTAGGTGGATTAGGTATTGCGGTTGTCAGTACCAGTCAGGGAATTATGTCAGGTGAGCGTGCACGTCATTTAGGCTTAGGTGGCGAAGTATTATGTTGGATTACTTGAGGGTGAAATTATGAGAACTTCTGCAAAACCAATCCACATTCCAGATACCGTGACATGGTCAAATGAAGATGGATTGTTGAGATTCAAAACGGCTAAAGGTGAACTTTCGCATCAGATACATCGTTCAGTTCAATTGATGCAGGAAGAAGGTGCCATTTGGTTTGCAGCCATTGAAGGCGCTGAGAATGGAATTGCCTTAGCAGGAACTACACGTGCTTTAGTGAATAATATCGTCACGGGCTTAACCGTTGGATTTGAGAAAAAACTGACATTATTTGGGGTTGGATATCGTGCGAAAATGTCAGGGAATACTTTAAATTTAACACTAGGACTTTCGCATCCTGTAGATTTTGTTGTGCCTGAAGGTGTTTCAATTTCAACACCCTCTCAAACTGAGATTCTGATTACGGGGATCGATAAGCAACTTATAGGTCAGGTTGCTGCAAATATTAGGAAGTTTCGTCCACCTGAACCTTACAAAGGAAAAGGCATTCGCTATGCGAATGAAGTCATTGTATTGAAAGAAGTGAACAAATAATCATGAATAAACGTGTGAAAAAGTTAGTTAGAGCAAAGTTAAATCGTCAAACCAAACGACATGTACTGGTCATTTCCAGAAGCCATAACAATATCTCTGCTCAGTTGAAATCCCCAGGTCACCATGGCCGAGTTCTGGGAGGTGTTTCATCATTAACACCTGCTATACGTAAAACCATTAAAGGGAATGCCGGCAACCAAGAAGCAGCTTATATTGTGGGTCAAGCCTTTGGAGAATACTTAAAATCAAAAGGTATTGATTCAGTTGTTGTAGACCGTGGAGGTTGGAGATTCTGGGGGCGTGTTAAAGCGCTGGTTCAAGGTGTCGTAGACACTGGCATAACGATTTAACTTTGATTAAGGTGAATATTGAAATGAAATCAAACAATCAGACACAACAGCAAGAACAAGGTTCAGACCTCCAAGAAAAGCTAGTTCGTATCATGCGAACAGCTAAAGTTGTTAAAGGGGGACGTCAATTTAGATTTACTGCATTGGTTGTTCTAGGTGATGGACAAGGCCGTGTAGGTTATGGGTTAGGCAAAGCTAAAGAAGTGCCTCAAGCCATTGCAAAAGCTGTTGAAACTGCAAAAAAATCTATGGTTCAGTTCCCACTACATGGCACAACACTGCAACACCCCATTGTCGCGCGTCATGGTGCAACAAAAGTATTCATGCGTCCGGCTTCACCCGGTACAGGTATTATTGCTGGAGGCGCTATGCGGGCTATTTTTGAAGTGATGGGTGTCAAAGATGTTTTAGCAAAGATCATTGGATCGACGAATGCAACCAATGTGGTGATTGCAACAATGAAAGGCCTTGAAATGATGGTAACCCCCAGTGATGTTGCTAAGCGAAGAGGGGTTAAGAAGATCTTGAGCTCAAGCTCATCAGCAGGAGCCACTCATGCCGAAAAGTAACGAAAAAATGCTTCAAGTCAAGTTAGTTCGTAGTTTAATTGGATCCTCTGAAAAGCAAAGGCTTTCTGTTAAGGCGTTGGGGTTGAAAAAGATTGGAGATACCGTTTGTGTTCAACAGCATCCTGCTTTATTGGGTTTAGTTAAGAAAATTCATTATCTAGTATCAGTTGAGGAAGTTTAACCATGACAAGTCGTTTATCTACTTTATCGGCTCCCCGCGGCGCAAAGAAAGCATCTGTTAAACGTTTAGGACGAGGAATGGGCAGCCGAGGAAAAACTTGCGGTCGAGGACACAAGGGCCAAAAATCCAGATCAGGTGGAGGGGTTGCTTTAGGTTTTGAAGGGGGGCAAAATCCCTTACAGCGTAGGTTACCTAAGCGTGGGTTTACATCTCGAGTGTCTTTGTTTCATGCAAGAATTCGTTTGTCGGAGTTAAGTTCAGTGTCTGAAGACCTTAGGTCATCGATTGATCTTCAAGTGTTAAAAGATTGTGGTATTATTCAAAAACATATTCGTACAGTTAAGGTCTTTTTATCAGGTGAGTTAAAGATCAAAGTTTCTTTAACATCCGATATTTTGGTGACTTCAGGTGCTCGTCAAGCAATTGAAGCAATTGGCGGTCAGGTTCATTCATGAAAAAAACTGACGCTCAGCCTAACACATTACTTGGGTTAGCTGTTATTCGTAATCAGTTGTTGTTTGTTTTATTTGCCATTTTTATTTTTAGATTAGGCGCACATATTCCTGTGCCGGGCGTAGATATTCATCGTCTCACCGACCTTTTTTCTCAACATAGTACAGGGATACTGGGTTTGTTTAATATGTTTTCAGGCGGTGCGTTATCACGCTTATCGGTCTTTGCTTTAGGGGTTATGCCTTATATCTCAGCTTCAATTGTTATGCAGTTATTCACAATGGCTGTCCCTCATTTTGAGCAGTTAAGAAAAGAAGGTGAGCGAGGTCGCCGCAAAATCAGTCAGTATACACGGCAAGGCACACTCGTTTTATCAAGTATACAAGCTTTTGGTATTGCAAAATGGCTTGTTTCTCAAGGCATCATTCCTAATCCAGGCTTAAGTTTTTATCTCATCGCGATGATCACCTTGACGACAGGCACATTATTTTTAATGTGGTTGGGAGAACAAATGACAGAAAGAGGGATTGGGAATGGGATTTCTTTACTAATCTTTGCTGGAATTGTCTCACATCTGCCTGATGCTATTGGGCAAGTATTCAGTCAAGTTCATCAAGGTCAAATGTCTGGCTTTTCTCTGATCATTGTTGCATTACTGGTGACCTTAGTAACTGGAGTGGTGGTGTATATTGAGCGAGCACAGCGTCGTATTCCGATCCACTATGCAAAACGTCAAGTCGGTCGAAAAATGATGGGAGGTCAGCATTCACACTTACCTTTGAAAATAAACCTTGCCGGTGTCATTCCGCCTATTTTTGCTTCGGCTTTTATTTTGTTACCGGCGACGTTATCTGGATTTTTTGGACAGAGTAAAGGTTGGAGTTGGTTGATTGATTTAAATTTGATGTTGCAGCCAGGCCATGCTTTAAACAGTCTTTTATTTGTTTTTGCAATCATCTTCTTTAGTTTTTTCTACGCTGCAATGATGTTTAATCCCAAAGAAACTTCAGATCATTTGAAGAAATCAGGTGCGCTTGTTCCGGGCATTCGTCCAGGAGAGAAAACAGCCTCATACTTAGATGGTGTGATGACCCGTTTAACGTTGGCAGGTTCAATTTATTTGAGTATCGTTGCGCTCATGCCTCAGTTCTTAATTGTGGCATTGCATGTGCCTTTTTACTTTGGTGGAACATCATTGCTGATTGTGGTGGTGGTTGTAATGGACTTTATTGCTCAGGTGCAAGCCCGTTTGATGTCACACAAATATGAACACTTAATGAAGAAAGGGGCTGGAAAATCTGCCCCAAGTCATTTAAGCTTACTGCACTGATGTCGTGTTAGGGTACAATTGGAGAAGATGATATGAAAGTACGTGCCTCTGTTAAAGCAATCTGCGATAAATGTCGTTTGGTCAAGCGTAAAGGTCGCTTATTTGTATTGTGTACACAAAAAAAACATAAACAGCGTCAAGGTTAACCTCCTGGCATTCTAAATGTTTGAGGTGAAATGCTGTTTATACGTTTAAAGATTGCATTTTATTAAACATAGCGTTAGTATTTTCGTTTTTATTTAAATTTGGAGTAGGAAAGTAAGTATGGCAATGGTCGCAGGGAGAATGATCCCAAACAAACATGTAGTAATTGCATTGACCTATATCTATGGTATTGGTCGTTCGACCTCTTTGAAAATCTGTGCTAAAACAGGTATTCAAACCACAACAAAGGTTCAAGATTTATCAGAAACTCAATTGCAAGCACTGCGTGATGCTGTATCTGCTTACACAGTTGAAGGTGACTTACGTCGACAAGAGATTGTATCTATTAAAGAGTTAATGGATAAAGGAACTTATCGAGGGATCCGTCATCGTCGAGGACTACCAGTTCGAGGTCAACGCACCAAAACAAACGCAAAGACAGCAAAGCGACGTCGTAAAAAAGTTTAATGTTTAACACTTATTTGGAAGAGAAGTAGTATGGCTCAAGTAAAACGAACAAAGAAAGTCCCAAAGGTTGGAATTGCCTATATCCACGTTACTTACAATAATACCATTATTACGATTGCCGATAATCAAGGTAATACATTATTGTGGCATAGTGGAGGTCGTTCTCAGAAAGGGGCTCGAAAGGCAACAGCACATGCTGCAGAAGAATCTGCAAAAGCAGCGGGTGCCTTAGCTGTTTCACGAGGTATGGTTGAGGTCTCTGTGGTGTTAAGGGGCGCCGGCAATGGTCGTGATTCTGCTGTACGAGGCATTATGAATTCAGGGCTGAAGTTGATTGCCATATCAGATATTACCCCTGATCCACATGGTGGATGTCGACGACGCAAAAGACGTCGTGGATAAGCAATAAAGGAGAAGTATATGGCATCATCCAATAAAGCAGTCGTTCGCGGTAGCATGAGACAAGCCCGAAGGGTTGGCTTAGATTTAGAATTTAAAACAGGTGTTAAAAAGTGTAGACATATGGCGCCTCCAGGAAAAGCCGAGGGCGCACGTACAACACGAACTCCATATTCAGATCAATTGCGTATGAAGCAGATGATTCGTTTCTATTATGGCGTTCAAGAAAAGCAGTTCAGAAATTATTACAAAAAAGCTGAAAGGCAAGAAGGATCAACTGGGTATAACTTGTTGAAACTACTTGAGGCACGGTTAGACAATATTGTATATCGTTTAGGACTTGCAACCACTCGCCAGGAAGCGCGTCAAATGGTAAGTCATGGCCATATTGAAGTTAATGGTCGCAGAGTGACTGTTGCTTCTTATCAAGTTTCAGTTGGTGATGTTGTTTCCATCGCTGAGAAAGCTAAAAAGCACACTCGGGTGCTAGTGGCTATTCAGATGGCACAACAGCGCTCAAAGTCTACAGATTGGTTAGACGCAAATTTAGATGAACTGAAAGGGATCTATAAGGCAGACCCACAAATGGATGATTTACCTCCTGAGTTCTCTGTGAATTTAGTCGTTGAATTATATTCTAAGTGTTAAAAAGAGGTGATTGAAGTGTCAGATATAAATCAGTTACAGTTAGCGGGTCCAACTGCAGTTGAAGTTAACCCAATCAGTGATGTTCGTTGTAAAGTTGTTTTAGAACCCTTTCCTCGTGGATTTGGAAAAACAATGGAAACACCGATTCGACGTATTTTACTTTCATCAATGCCAGGTGCTGCGATTGTTAAAATGCGTATCGATGGGTTATTGGATGGTTTTGGTGTTTTAGATGGTGTGTTGGAAGATGCAATTAACATTGCCTTAAACTTAAAAGGGGTTGCTATTCAATTAAATCAAGCCTCAAATGCTGAGCTGATGATTAAGAAAAAAGGGCCTTGTACAGTCACAGCAGCGGATATCGAAAGTCATGTTGGTATCAATATCATGAACCCTGATCATGTCATTGCACATGTCACAGAAGCGCGTGAATTTGAAATGTCAATGTATGCAATGACAGGTGTAGGCTTTGTTCCAGCTGATGAGCTTGATATTGATGATTTAGACGAAATTAGTGGTGTACGCTTAGATGCAAACTTCTCTCCGATTAAAAATGTTGCAACACGTGTGGAAAATATGCGAGTCGAAAACAAAACGGACCTAGATCGTTTGACCATTGATTTAGAAACAGATGGAACGATTGACCCTATGCAGGCCATTCGTTATGTTGCAACTATTTTACAGGCTCAGTTATCTGCATTTGCAGACCTCAGTGCTAAAGTGGCAGAAGAAGTTGAAGAAAAAGATGATGGATTGCATCCAATTTTATCAAGAGTCATCGAAGACCTTGATCTTTCTGTTCGCGCTGTGAATTGTTTGAAAGCAGAAAATATTCATTATGTAGGTGAGTTAGTGAGAAGAGCTGAGCAAGATTTGCTTAAAACGCCTAATTTAGGTAAAAAATCATTGGCAGAAATTAAAGCGATTTTAGCTGAGCATAGTTTGTCGCTCGGTTTGCGTATCGATGCTTGGAAGCCACCCATTGGAAACAGTGATTCGTAAAGAGGTTAATCATGAGTCGTCATAAAATAGCAGGTCGTAAGTTTAATCGTAACAGTAGCTCGCGTAAAGCGCTGATGCGCGCTTTAGCATGTGCGCTGATTCGTGAAGAATCTATTAAAACCACTTTGGCTAAGGCAAAATCTTTAAGGCAAGTGGTTGAACCTTTGATCACCCAAGCTGAATCTAATGATTTAAACGTACAACGTCGTTTATTTAGTGCATTAAGAGATAAAGCTCTGGTTCATAAGTTGGTGACAACCTTAGGGCCACGCTTTAAATCAAGACCAGGTGGGTATTGTCGTATCGTTAAGTGTGGGTTCCGTGCAGGAGACGATGCTCCAATGGCAATCATTCAATTGGTTGAGTAAGGCTTTTTGAGTTTCTAACCTCTACATGAGAGCTCAATGAGTCAATTTGATCTAGTTTTTAAATGAGATGTTGATTCTAATACTTTCAATCAGTTGAATCAGTACAATTAAGGCTTTTAAATAGATAGTGATAGAATCAAACAAACCTTACTTCGTGTCAATATACACGATATCTTTATTTTGAAGATACAATATACAGTCGAAAGTATTTTTATTTAAATAGTCTGAACAAAACAGGCAGTTCCCTGTGTTGTCTTATAAGATTACATTTGAGTATTTCGATTGGAACTATTTTAAAGGATCCCTAGAAACTCATCTGATCACCCTCCGATTATTTTATCATGATGTTTGAAAGATTTAAGGATTCTAATGAGCTGCAACTGATTGTATGAGGTATTGTTTTAAAGATTTAAAATCATGAAATAACGTATTGTTTGAGACGTTCTGAAAGACAATGATTGTGATCTCTTGAATAACTCATTAAAAGCCTTATAAAAAATTTGATTTTTATACATTCAGAGCAGATGCTTCTATGATGAGATTTTCACTGGTTCTAGCGATTAGTTTGATGTGTATTCATTCATAAGGTTTCAAAAATACCCTTCACTTCACAATCAGTACTTAGTTTATTTAAGACTGTTTAAATTGAAGAAATGCGTGTTATACAATGATGAGATTTTTTGAATGAGTTTTGGTTTTAATCTACAGCAGGCGATAAATTTTGATCGACTGGTTTTGAATCAGCTGTTTATCTTTGAATGTTCTAGAACATAAGGATTTTAATCCATCGAGGCAAGTTGGGATAGCGCACTTCAATGACTCGATCTAAAGAAAAGTGATTGCTGCCAAAGCATACAAAACTGAAGGTAATTAAACTCCACAGCACAGGATATTCCCACCCCCGATGCTTTGGCTCCAAATAAAACCCGCGCTAAAATGATGTCCTAAGTAAGTGGCAATCAGTCAATAAAGCGTGACACCTATCGCACCTAAACGGGTTAAAAATCCACAGCCAATTGAAAAACAACCGGCTAATTCAATGAGGCCTGCAATATAAAGCCATTGTTGAGGTCGTGTGAAGCCGAGCTGTTCAAAACCTTGCAACATAACTTGTTGTGCCTCAGGTCCTGCAAAAAGTTTTTCAGTGAAATGTTGAATAAAAATAAAGCCAATGACCATACGAATAAAGAGTAATTGCCATTCAAGCTTTGTATTATGAATGAGGGTATTGACGTGAGGGAGGCGTTGTTCTTTGAGATCATTTCGTGCACATAAGATATAATTGAATAGTGTTAATATGCTTGCGATACACATCAGTGGAGTGACTCCAACCATTCCAATAGATGCACTGATTCGCCATGAAATAAATAACATCAATGTTGAGAGCAGATAATGTGTGGTAAAACTCTCATAAGGATATTGATGATGGTATTTAAAATATAAATAATAAGACCCTAAAGCAGCTAATGAGCAAGTCAATGCAGCAACTGAGGCATGAGTCGGGTAGCTGGCCATGTAAAGATTGTAGCATTGTGCTATCAGTCCAAATAAAACAATCCCCCCTGTCAGTTGAGTCACATAAGTATGCCCATCATAATGTAAGCGGTTAGATTATTGTGTTCGATGAGACGACATCAAGTTCAGTCCTTTGAGTTGCTGTATTGATTAAATTTTGAGCTCAACTGAAATCACTGTCAAGAATTGATTAATGATGAATACATACAAATATCGATCATAGGTTCAAAGATCAAGCAAACTTTAAAATAAATTTATGGAGCTTTTTGCCTCATGATAGTGATGCATTACTTTTTGAAGAAGAAACATTGGTTTTTTTAGAGTTTTGAGATGCTCGAACAGTAGAGGCTGGAGTTTCTGGTTTCATAGAATTACTCTGAGTCAGGTCAGCTGGAGTAGACTTCTGATTTTGAATTTTACCATGGATCACTTTGAGTGTTTTTTGAGGTTCGAGTGTCTTTTGAGGTGATGGCCTTGAAGTAAATTGAATGATCATTAGCATGATACCAAGGATAACAGCTGACCCAAATAATACAGACACAACAGATATATTTGATACATCTAATACACCGGATCCGAGTGTAGGCATCATCAAATTAGGTTGAATCATCCACATCACTAAGCCAGCACCCGCAGCAACAAGGGTTAAGCATAGGATTACAACGCTTAATAACATAGTCTTCAAAGGTTTGTGGCTTTTAGTTGTGAATGATTGTATTGCAATCTCTAAGACTTGATCATAATTATATCGAACGAGTTGTGCATAATGATCTGCATTTAATGCTTGCTTCCAAATAGCGCTTGATGACATGGATCCTTCATCTGCTCGAGGAATCGAAGCGCTGAATG
Source organism: Legionellales bacterium (assembly GCA_002722995.1). GTDB lineage: Bacteria > Pseudomonadota > Gammaproteobacteria > Comchoanobacterales > Comchoanobacteraceae > UBA729. The sequence goes on from PBNF01000007.1 coordinate 23,406, forward strand.
GCTGTATACTTTGATGCATGGTGCGATCTTTCCCATATAGATACGTGAGTTCTGTTAGTTTTCCTTGTGTCTTGATATGCTCATAAACATCAGGGTAATCAGGATATTTTCCCTTTCCCCATCCCTGTCCTTGATGCTGAGATTCCCATGAATCAATCTCAACTGTAATAGAAGCAAATTCTGGATGTTCTGTTCTAATATTTTGAATTAAGTGTTGAAGCATTTTAATACGTATATCAGCAGGTAGGGCTAATTTTTCCGGTTCTTGCGATTTATATTCAGTATACCAAGGGCCTGAAGGTGAGATATATAGAGTAGCCTCATCGGTTTGTGAGTGAATATATGCTAAAGCACCTAGAATATGGTCCGGATGCGGAGGGTTATAAGTGCCGGTTATTAAGAAATGTGCCATCAGTGCATACCTTTTTAACAATTACATTAGAAAGTATAGTCGATGTGTATTAAAAAATGTTTAAGGCAAGAGGGTCATTACAGGCCATTGAATACACGGTATAATTGAGCCGCCCAGTGTTCAAGTGAAGGTTGTTTTTGATGAGCGCTTTCTATCCAGTGTAATGTTTCGACCTGTTCAGAAGATAGGCATCGTTGTGCCATTGTATTTAAAACAGGGTGAGGACCTATTTCAATCCAGGTATGTGCCCCTTGATCTAAACAAGTTGTAACACTTTTTTGGAATTGAACAGCAGATCGAATATGTGTTTGCCAGTATGTCCCATCAGGAGCTGAAGACATCAGATCACCCGTAACATTTGAAATCAAACGAATATCACCAAATGATTCAGTGGGATAGGTGTCTGCAAATGTTTTAAATGTATCTAAAATGGGGTTCATATGTGGAGAATGAAATGCATGTGAAACAACCAAGGGGCGACCACGAATCTGGTGTTTTTTAAGAAGTGAAAGACATTCATCGATTGCATGAGTATCTCCAGAAATAACAGTTTGTTTAGGGCCATTTAATGCGGCAATGTCAAACGCTTCTGATTCGATAAAGGGTTGTAGATGGGGTGCTAATGTTTCAAGGTCAGACATTAAAGCTGCCATGCTCCCTTGAGCGGGTAATGATTGCATGAGCTGTGCACGTCGTGTGATTAAAGCTGCGCCGGTATTTAATGAGAGAACGCCAGCAATTGTCGCAGCTGCAAACTCTCCTACACTATGACCCATGATGATATTTGGATAGACACCATAATCCATCCAGAGATGTGCAAGGGCATATTCAACTACAAATAACGCAGGTTGTGTGTAGGCTGTTTGGTGGATTGTTTCATTGAGAGAGGGGTCATCACTTAGAATAATGTCTTGAATATTGAGCTCAAGGTATTGATTAACGGCATCAGCTGCCTGATCGAAATGCCCTCTGAAAGCGGGTTCATGTGTATAGAGGTGTTGGCACATATGTGGGTACTGTGATCCTTGCCCTGTACATAAGAACGCAATGGGATGTGTATGACGTTGATGCCACTGTTCTGGAGTAGTATTCATGAGCTGGCGATTTAAATCTTCACGAGAATCGAACCATAGTGCAAGGGTATAAAGGGCTGCTACATCGCCGAGTTGATAGATTGAACGATCCGCATTGAGCTGGAGTGATTGAAGATCTTGAAAAAGCGCAGTCAATTCATCAGGCGTGTGTGTATACAGAATACATAAAGAATGGGTTTGTGCCTGTTGCATAATGAAAACCTTTAAATTAATGAGTTGAATGGGGCGGTAGCATCAATAGTCGACCATCCCAGCTTAAATGGGTGTATTGTTGATGTTGAGGATGAATCATGCGAATAGTATGGGGTTCATGATTTAAGATAGGTTGTATCGGTGAGAGGTGATAAGAACGTTTACCCCAAATCGGAATAGCATGATGGCGTTTATTTGCAGTATATAAAGTACCTAACCAAACCGGCTTATGTTGATAGAAATGGTGAGAAGGCCATAAATAGAGTACTGCAACTTTAGTTTGTGTTTCAGGTTTAATTGCAATGATAATAGGGGATTGTTTTTTATAGTGAGGAATGATTAAAGGTAATCCCGAGTAATTTTGATGCGTGAATTTCATCCATAAGCGTGTCAAAAAATCTTCTGGGAAATTAATACAAGTCCAATGGGCTTGCTTGAGTATTTGCATAATGGATTGCCCTGAACGCGCCCATCGAATATTCATAATATCTCGAGGATGACCAAAACGGTTATTTCGAACATAGCTCAGCTGGGTAGAATCTGGATCATGCCATTGTTGTAGGCTTAAGGTTGATTGCTCAGGATTAGGAAATGCATTTTGATAGTAGTTTGTAAAATGTAAGTGGTTATAAATGATGGTGCTTAAAATCCAGACAATACCCGATAGTTTAATTAATTGATAAGGCAACTGAGTTTGACGCAGGTAAGGCGTGAGTAACGCTGCACCTAAATAAGCAATAGCAAAGCCCAATGATAATCCGCCTATGATATCAGTTAGCCAATGTGCGCCTAAGTACATTCGGCTCAAACCAATTAAAATCAGCATGACAACTGTCAGTTGAGATAATCTTTTACGTTGTTGTTGAGCTGGTATGATGAAGGTTATCACTAAAGAGATGAATAATAATAAAGCTGAAAGATAGGACATATGACCGCTTGGGAAGCTCGTGTGACCTAGGATATCTGATAAAATTGGAGGGCGTTCAATGTGGAAAAAGACTTTAGAACATTTAATGATCATGGCTGAAGCCATGACATAAATCGTCCAAACAAAAGCTAAAACACGTTTACTACGTTGAATTAACATCAGGGTTGAAGCAAATAAGCTGGTTGCAAATAACACTTTCTTATCAGCAAAAGAAGTAAAAAATTGCATGAAATAGTTAATGGGCTCAATGTGTATATTTTGCATTAAATGATAAATGGGTTGGTTTGCATAAGTGATCCAAGTTTGATGTGAGACACCATATCCAATCAATCCAAATAATAGAAAAGCCCCTAAGGATTTAATCAAACACTTTAATTGAAATAAAGTGTGATGAATGTCTGATGAAAATAACGGATGTGCATTGAGTGTATGGCGTTTAACAAAGGCCAGTAAATATTCATGATAATTCCTCAAATAAGAGGCCACAGGCTGTTTGAACATACGATAGATCAAAATGCTCAAAGCCATTAAAGCAAGCATGTATACAATCAACTTAATGGCTGTTGTTCCCGAGAAATCTAAAGATAATGCGCCTAAGAGAATACCGGGAAATAAATACACAATACTCCATAGTATAGCAGCTGGGATAATCGCCAGTGTAAATCTTAGGGGAGACATCTTTAGAATACCTGCAATCATTGGCATCATGCTTCTCATTGGACCAAAAAATCGGCCAATGATTACACTGGCAATGCCATAGCGTGCTACAAAATGCTCAGCTTTAACAAACCAATGATCGTATCGTTGAACCCATTTCCAGCATTTGATCTGATCTTCATAGCGAATTCCAACCCAGTAACTTAAGTAATCTCCGATTAATGCGCCTGAAATTGTCCAGGCAAAGGTCATGCCCATAGGTAGCACAGATAATCCAATCATAGAGCCAATCGCTGTCATGGTGACAGAGCCTGGAATCAAGCTGCCAATGATTGCTAAAGATTCAAGGAAAGCAAAAATAAAGGCAACGAGTCCTCCTTGAGTAGGATGCTGGATGAGGTATTGAGTAATATCGTGTGTCATTGATTCAAACATAATTAAAATACTCTCTGAATGCCCTATGTATAGTATGCTGTCTCCATCGGTGTGTAAACCTTTATTTAATCTACAACTTCACCTGCTGCTTGTTTATCAGCATGATAAGAAGAGCGAACTAAAGGACCGCTGGCAACATGATCAAATCCCATTGAAAGTGCTTGGATTTTAAACTTTTCAAATTGTTCAGGGGTGACATAACGATCAACGGGCATATGATGTTCTGAAGGTTGTAAATATTGTCCAAGTGTTAAGCGATCAACCTCGTGATCACGCAGTGCCTTCAAGACCTCAATAACCTCAGTGTCTGTTTCACCTAAACCTAACATCATGCCGGATTTGGTAGGAATATCAGGAAAACGTTTTTTATGTTCAGATAATAGTTTTAAAGACCATGCAAAATCAGATCCAGGACGTGCTTGTGCATATAATCGGGGTGCAGTTTCAATGTTGTGGTTGAAAACGTCACACGGTGCTTGGCTCAAGGCATCAAGCGCTTTCTCCATACGCCCCCTAAAGTCAGGGACTAAGATTTCAACTTGAACCGTTGGAGTGCGATTTCGAATAGACTGAATACATGCCGCAAAATGACCAGCGCCTCCATCTCTCAAATCATCACGATCAACAGAAGTGATCACAACATAGCGTAAGCCCATGGATTCAATTACACTTGATAATTCCTCAGGTTCTTTCGGATTTAAAGGATCAGGGCGCCCATGAGCTACTTCGCAAAAACTACAGCGACGTGTGCATTTATCACCCATGATCATAAAAGAAGCGGTCCCATGCGCATAGCATTCATTCAGATTAGGGCAAGCCGCCTCTTGGCATACGGTCACTAAACCCGCTTCTCGAATACGTGTTTTAAGTCTCTGAACAGCGGGGTTGTTAGATAACTTAATTCGAATCCAATCAGGCTTCGGTTGACTGGGTTGGTTGGATTCGATTTTAACAGGAATTCTTGAAAGTTTAGCTTTGCCCCGTTGTTGCTGTGTTGGATCATAGTCTGTCTGGGTCATATAAATGATCTCTTGAGAGAGTAGTACTTAAGTGATTGAATCATACTCTAATTCTGATAAAAGTTGAACCAACAAATAACGTTTTACTTCAATTATTTCAATATTGGAGTTGTGTGCATACATATGCGTCACTTTGATGTGGGGCAATCCACAAGGGTTGATATGTTTAAAAGGCGCTAGATCCATTTTAATATTTAAAGCCAAGCCATGAAAGCTGCATCCTTTGCTCACGCGCAAACCAATGGAGGCAATTTTATCACCTTGAACATAAACGCCGCGTGAACAAGCGTCTGTATGAGCTTCAATACTAAAGTGCTGAAGCGTTAGGATGAGCGCTTTTTCAATCCTTGAAACCAAAGCATTGACGCCATAGGCCTGTCGTCTCAAATCAATCAGGGGATAAATGATACATTGCCCAGGACCATGATAAGTGATTTGTCCTCCTCGATCTGTTTGAATGAGGGGAATGTGGGTTGATTTTAAATAATGTTTAGATTCGCCTGCAAGGCCTTGTGTAAAAACAGGTTGATGTTCAAGGCACCAAAATTGATCAGGGGTTTGAGCGGTGCGTTGGTGAGTGAATTGTTTCATTTGAGCCCAAATGGTCGAATAATCTGTCAAGCCGAGTGTCAGAATCTTGGGCGAAGGGATGCTCATGAGGGCATGCAGGTGTTTAGGTGATTCTGAAACCCTTGAAATAGGCCTCTCCAGTTTGGGCCCACTCGGCCTGATCCAATGGGGTGATGACCTAATTGAGTGATGGGCATGATTTCACGTGTTGAGCTGGTGATATAAAGTTCATCACAGTGTTCAAGGTCTTCAATTGGGCAAGGTTCTTCATTGACTAAAAGTCCCAGATGTTGTGCCACTGAAATCACGTAGTCACGAGTAATGCCGCTGAGCATGCGAGGTTGTTTAGGGGGGGTTCGAAGCACGCCATTTAACATGTAAAAGAGATTGCTGCTTGCCCCTTCAACTAAATAGCCATCATGATGTAGTAACGTTTCTTGGGCGTCATTGGCTTGTGCTTGATGTGATAGCAAAACATTCGCGAGCATAGCTGTTGATTTAATCTCATTCAGTGCCCATCGAATATCGGCATGCAAGATTGCTTTGAAGCCTTTTTGATAGCTTTCAAGGGTGTGAGGTATTCTAGGCTGAATGCATGCAAAGCAGGTGGGTGACATTTCATGTGAAGGGGCATGGGTGCGTTTAAAATTAGAACCCCGCGAAATATGCCAATAAATACTAATAGCTTCAAAAGAATGAGGCTGATGAATCAATTGTTGAGTAATCTGAAGCATGTTGTCAAAGGTCAGTGGAAGGGTGAGATTGATTTTCGATAAACTTTGTTTAAAGCGTTCGAAGTGCTCTTTCAACTTAAAAGCTTGTTGCTCGTATACTGGGATCACTTCATAGACCGCATCTCCAAACAAGAATCCACGGTCAAAGGGTGAGATACATGCCGTGGTGGCAGGTAAGAATTGGCCATTAAAATAAAATTGAGTGTCTTTCATATTTAGTCATCAGCCCAAGCTTTAAGGGTGTCGATAAAGTTGTGTAGACGGCTACCGGTTGAAACAGAAGACAATGCCACTAAAGGTGTTTTGGTGAGTATAGTGTCATTGAGTTTGACCCATAAGCTCCCAACCGCGTGACCGGTTTGAAAAGGTGCTGTTAAGGTGTGTGGGTGATAGGGTTCAAGTTTGATCTGAGCTTTTGATCCACGTGGAATCGTGACTTTGACATTTTTTGAGGGGCCAATTAAAGCTTGTGTTTTAGATCCTTTTCGTACGGGTAATGTTGTAATATGTTGCGCTTTATCTAATAAAGGCACTGTTTCAAAAAAACGAAACCCATAGTTTAGTAATTGCTGAGCAGCTGTGTTACGTGCTGTATCAGATTCTGCTCCTAAAACGACCGCAATCAACCGCATGTGCTCACGTTTTGCCGAGGCTACGAGACAGTATCCTGCGCTTGAGGTGTGTCCAGTTTTTAAACCATCTACAGAAGGATCCAACCATAATAATCGATTGCGGTTGGGTTGTCTTATTTTATTGTATCGAAACCATTTTTGTTGGTACCAGTGATAGTGCTCTGGAAAGTTCTGAATTAATTGACGAGCAATGTAAGCTAGGTCTCGAGCTGAAGAGTGATGTTTTTGATTGGGCATGCCCGTAGGATTAGTGAAATGCGTTTGGTGGAGTTTAAGTTGAGTGGCGGCTTGATTCATCAAGCTTACAAAACCTGTTTCTGAACCTGCAATATGTTCAGCCAGTGCCATGGTGGCATCATTTCCAGAAGCAACAATCACCCCTTGGATGAGGGTTTTTAAAGGAATTTTTTCTCCAGCTCGAATAAACATGCGTGAGCCTTCTTCTTGCCAAGCATGACGGCTGACCCAAACGGGATCATCTAAGTGAACCAAGCCGTGGTGCAAAGCATTTGAAATGACATATAAACTCATTAACTTTGTTAAACTGGCAGGTTCAACTGAATGATCAGCCGCTTTTGAAGCCAGAATATCTCCAGTATCAGCATCCATTAAAAGATAAGCGCGTACCGGTAGTTGAGGCGCTGTTGCCACAAGAGGTTGTAAATTGCTCGGTTCAGCTTGAATCAGCATGATAGGCGACATGAGGGTTAGGAGAAAGAGCGTTCGAATGAATCTTTGGATCATAGATGATAACCCTTATAAAATAAAAAATTGATTTTAATGGGGATTTAGAGGTGTTGTCAATTTATGTTGTGGTCCAATGCCATTTAATTGACCTTGCCTCTAAAGATTGTATCACAGCTTGGGCCGCTTGGCGGTTTGTATAAGGTCCTAAGCGCACACGGTATAATGTGGCATCATGCTGAATACTGATCGAGGTGTTTAATGCTTTAGCTAAGTGTTGTTTAAAATGTTGTGCCAAGGTTGCGTTTGAAAAAGCTCCGGTTTGAATCCATTGAGTGGTTTGTGTAGGGGCCGCGAGAACAGTGAGTTGAACAGGTGCGGTGCCATATTTGAGCATATCGAGTTTCTGAGCCGCCGCATAAGATAAATCGATGATGCGATTCGATACAAAGGGTCCACGGTCATTGACTCTAACAATAATGGATTGACCTGTATCTTGGCGGGTGACGCGAACATAGGTGGGTAGGGGCAGGGTTTTATGCGCTGCAGTCAGCGCATTCATATTGTAGCGCTCATGATTTGAAGTCAAGTGGCCATGGAATTTAGTGCCATACCATGAAGCAACGCCTTTTTGGGTCTTAGGAAAGTTATTTTTTTGTACATGGTAGGTTTGCCCCATCACGTGATAGCTTTCAGGATTACCATACGCGCTTAAAGGTTCATGGTGAGGGATCGGCTCATCTAACTGAGAAGCATCAAAAAATCTAGAAGGTGGGCCATCCTGTGGAGCATGACAATGCGTGAATAAGACAAGACATAAGCTGGTGACGATCAGTCGGTCAATCAAAGACATGTGTGATCCTATTGAATGCTCTAATGATCATAGCCAAGATCATTAGAGAGTCAACTATTTAAAAGTACATATTGACGATTGGCTTCAAATAAAGCAATCCCTACACTGACTGATAAATTTAAGCTACCAAAAGTTTGAGCTGTTGGGATGCGTAGCACAGCATCACAGCGTTTTTGAGTTAAGGGGCGCAATCCTGTAGCTTCATTGCCAAAAACAAAAGCAATACTACCGATGAAAGAGGTGTCATAGAGTGATTGTTGTCCATGTTCTGAAAAGCCCCAGCACCATATGTTGTGTTGCTTTAAAAGATCAATGGTTTGTGAGACATTGTTCACCTGAAAGATAGGGGTGATTGCGCAAGCGCCACACGCGACTTTAATAACGGTTTCTGTAATGGGAGTACTACGGTGTTTAGGTAAAATGATTGCATCCCAGTTTGCGGCACATGCAGTTCTAATGCAAGCGCCTAAATTTCTAGGATCTTGAACGGCATCGAGTATTAAAATTTTTAAAGGAGAAGGTTTCGCTTGTTGTAGCCAAGATTTTAGATCAGATGTGATCTTTTGAATGGGGGCATGTAAAGCAACAATACCTTGATGTTGGGCGGTATGGAGTTGGTGTTGATAAGCGTTAGGTAACGTGTGTGTGATCGAAATCCCATGATCATGTGCTGCATTCATTAAATGTTTAAGTCGAGCATTAGGTGATGTTTTTAAAACAACAAGTTGATGAACAGATGTCGGGTAACGTTCAATCAGCTCAGATACCGCGTGAATGCCAATCGTAACTTCATCAAGGGGGGGCATCAAATAATTACCTCTATAGCATAATGGTCGATCATAGCTTTTTTTGTTTGAAAAATAAAGGGAAGTAGAGTAATCTCTTATTCGAATCCTTGTGTTAAGCCTATTTCATCATCAGGTTTCAACACTGACTAAATCATCCAAAGGGAGTCAAATTATGTCTAAAACACAATCCTCACACTATGAAATTGTTGTGCTCGTCCACCCCGATCAGTCAGAGCATGTCGATAATATGATCGAACACTTTAAGAAATTAGTTAAAGATGGATCAGGTCTTGTCCATCGCGCTGAAAATTGGGGAAGACGTCATCTATCGTATTCTATTTCAGATGTTTTTAAAGCGCATTATCTTTTGTTTAATATTGAATGCTCATATGATGCGATTGAGTCGATCGAAGAGTGGTTTAAGTTTAATGATGCTATTTTAAGAAAACTAATTATTCGAGTGAAATCTGCTGTTACAACAACTTCTATCATGGCTGAAGCCATTGCTTTAGAAGAAAAAGGGGAACGTCCAGCTAAGCGAGATGATTTTTCAAACAGAAAAACCACTTCCGTTGATTTTAAGGACCTTCAGCAGCTTAAACGTTATATCATGGAGAATGGGCGCATCATTCCTGCACGCTTATCAGGTGCAAATGCACGCTTACAACGTAGTATTGCTCGATCTGTTAAATTAGCACGTTACCTATCGCTGTTGCCATACTGTGATCGTCATAAATAATGAGGTCATATGATGCATGCTGCATTAATGAAGCAATTTGAACCGCTTCAAGAAATGCGTTACGCCGCAGGCGTCGTGTTATTGTGCGGACTTCTGGAAACCTGTGTTGTCATTTGGGGCATTCGATCTCCTATTTTAGGTGTTCTACTCGCAATCAGCGCTTTGTTTGCTTATTTTTTATGTTCAGCTTCATTATTATTGCACGGTATTAAACATGCATCTTTAGTGGTAGTATCCCTCTGTGTGCCTCATTTAATCACAAGCTTTTTCCTGGATGATCCGGGTGCGCTTATTTTTTTGTTACAGTGGGGGTTAACCACTGTAGGCGTGTTGGTTCTTTCAGTGTCTTTGAGGGCTTACAAGTCATGGTCTTTGGGTTTTGAATGTGTTGCTGGACTCGCGGTCCTGGTGGTATTGTTAGCACATGCATGGGTGCCCGACTTAACACAGTGGTGGGTCGATCTAATGCAGCTCAAAATGAACCCACTCATTGAAGATCCATCTTATCAAGGGCCAGCACTTCAGCCGTTGATTCAAAATCTTGCCCGTTTCCAAACAGGCTATATGGTGACTCATATTTTGGTGTTAGCTTCAATGTTGATTACTTGGTTGGCAATGAACTGGGTTCGTGCAATACAGCCTACACAATGGACTCAATACTTAAAGGGCGTTCGTGTTGGAAAAACCTTAACGCTATCTGGATTGATTGTGCTGATCAGCCTTTGGTTTCAACCAACATCAATTACTTTAGACATAGTACCCATTTGGATGATCTTGTTGGCCTTTTCAGGTTTGAGTATGATCCATATATTGGCGGCTGAAAGTAGTTCTAAAAATATTATTTTATCATGTATTTATCTTGTAATCTTTTTAATGCCAACCACTTTGCTATCCTGTGTTATATTAGGTATGATAGACGGCTTAACCCCTCTGAGGGCTTGGTGTGTGGCGCGTTTAAAGGGTCAAACACAGTGACCATATGATATTTAACTCAATGGAGATTTAATCATGCAGGTAATTTTAAAAGAAGATGTTACTAATTTGGGGAAAGTTGGAGATGTTGTAACGGTGAAGCCTGGGTATGCCAGAAATAAGTTATTACCATCAAAACAAGCCGTTCCAGTCAATGAAGAAAACTTAGCAATTTTAGCGAAACGTCGAGAAGCCCTTGAGCAAGAAGCAGAAGCCCTACGCGGTGTTGCTCAGCAACAAGCAGATGCGATGAAAGGTGTTGAACTGAAATTAGTCGTACAAGCGCATGAAGACGGTCAATTGTTTGGTTCAGTGAGTGTGTCTGAAATTCAAAAAGGTTTGAATGAGTTAGGATATGATCTTGAAAAACGTGTGATACATATTGATCAAGGCTCAATTAAAACAGTGGGTGTGCATGAAGTCACCATTCAATTACATCAAGCGGTTAAATTTAAATTGCCTGTACATGTCAGTGCATCTGATACTGTTGCAATGGATTTAACGCAATTAGATGAAATAGAAGCGGATGCGGTTGATTCATCTGATCAATAATTTCATACGTTAGAGTTAATCTATGAGTCATGCGGGTGAAAAGGCAGTCGAAAAAGTTCGTAAACCACCTTATTCATTAGAAGCAGAGCGTGCCGTGCTAGGGTCTTTACTATTAGACCCTGAAGCATGGGATAAAATAGCAGGCTATATTCAAGACATCGATTTTTATCTAGAGGCCCATCAAAAAATATTTGTTGCAATCAGCCAGCTTGCAAAAAAAGATCAACCTTTCGATGTGCTAACTGTTTCAGAGCAGCTTAAAGTTACGCAGCAAATAGAGATTGTTGGTGGTGAAGCAGTGCTTTTTGAATTAGCTAATACGACCCCTACAGCTGCACATATTACCGCTTATGCAGATATTATTCGAGAACATGCTTTGTTACGGCAATTGCTTACAACAGGACATGATATTGCTAATATGGCTTACGATGCAGGTGAGCACTCTGCAAGAGAATTATTAGATCAAGCAGAAACGAAAATTTTTAAAATTGCCGATGCACGTGATGTGGGTCAAGGTCCTGCACCGATCACTCATATTTTAACAAAAGCCACCGAGCGACTCGAAACCCTCAGTCAAAATCCCAATGGAATTACAGGTCTTTCAACAGGTTTCAAGGACCTAGACCGTATGACTTCAGGTTTTCAAAAAGGTGATTTGGTGATTATTGCAGGTCGACCTTCAATGGGGAAAACATCTTTTGCAATGAACATTGCAGAACATGCTGCTGTTGCAGGAGATCAACCGGTTTTAATTTTTAGCTTAGAAATGCCTGCAGAATCACTTGCCTTAAGAATGCTCTCTTCTTTGGGGCGAGTGAATCAACAACGCATGCGTAGTGGCCAATTAAATGATGATGATTGGCCACGGCTAACTTCGGCTGTAAGCATGATGTCTGAAGCGAAGATGTTCATTGATGATGCGGCGGGTTTGACACCAATGGAAATGCGTGCCAGAGCACGACGTATTGCAAGGCAGCATGGCCAAATCGGTTTAATTGTTGTCGATTACCTTCAATTGATGCGGATGGGGGGCAAAGTTGAAAGTCGAACCATTGAGATTTCAGATATTTCCAGATCATTAAAAAGTATCGCTAAAGAATTAGGTGCGCCTTTAATTGCAATCTCTCAATTGAATCGTAGTCTTGAGCAACGTCAAGATAAGCGTCCGATTATGTCTGATTTAAGAGAATCAGGGGCGATTGAGCAAGATGCTGATATCATCGGATTTGTTTATCGGGATGAAGTGTATCATGAGCATACTGAAGATAAAGGCATTGCTGAAGTCATTATAGGGAAGCAAAGAAATGGTCCAATTGGTAAGGTTAGATTGACCTTTTTGGGTGAATATACTCGATTTGAAAATTTCATTCCTGAATCTGTGATGGCGGAGTCTTAATTGATGATGCGAGAAGCACTCATTTCAAAAACAGCTTTACTGCATAATGTCCAGATTTTAAAAAAAAAGGTCGGTGCTTCTTCACGTATCCTTGCTTTTTTAAAAGCGCATGCTTATGGGCATGATTTAAAATGGGTGGCACAAACGATTGCTGATCAAATAGAAGGAATTGCGGTATCTTCGTTGGATGAGGTTGATCTACTGAAAACCCAAGGGATTCAAACGCCTATTATTTTAACATCACAGTATGTCACCAAGGATTTGTGTGAAGCCATGGCAGACCAAGAAGTTCAGTTAGTCATTCATCATTTGGAACATCTAGAGATCTTAAAAACACTTCAATTAAAACGTCCGCTATCGATTTGGCTTAAAGTGAACACGGGTATGAATCGTCTAGGGATTCCTTTAAATCAATTGATCTCAACACTCCAAGTGTTAAAAGGGTTAAAACATATCGAGGCTACAGTCACTTTAATGACGCATTATGCAACAGCCGAAGTTGCAACACATCTTAAAACACAGGAACAATACCAACATTTTATGACGTTTCCTAAAAATGCGCTCTATCCTGTTTGTGCTTCAAATTCTGCGGCAGTATGGACGTTGCCCACTTTAGAAGCCGATTGGGTGCGCCCAGGTATTAGTTTATATGGCGTATCACCTTTGCCAGATCAATGTGGTCATGATTTAAACTTGAAACCAGTCATGACTTTACGGGCACAAATTATTTCAATCCAATCACTGGATATCGGCGATACGGTTGGGTATGGATGCCGTTGGTCTGCCACCACTCCAACTGACATTGCTGTGGTGGCTTTGGGGTATGCAGACGGAATCCCATGGGATACTCCGGACGGAACTCAGGTGATGGTTAATGGAATTAAATACCCCATCGTAGGGCGCGTGAGTATGGACCTGATCACCCTTAATTTGGGTGTGGATCATGCTGTTAACATAGGTGATTGGACAATTTTTTGGGGGCCAGAGTTGCCGGTTGAACATTTTGCGAACGCTGTGAAGACATCTCCTTATGAGTTATTATGTCGTGTTGGGCCACGGGTTCAAAGGAGGTTAATTGAGTCATGAGTATTTCTCCATCATTGCGTTGGATGTGTCGACGTGGCATGTTAGAGCTTGATTTAGTTTTAAATCGTTTTTTAGATGAGCAAGGTTCGACGTTAGATCAAAAAATGAGTAAAGCTTTTATTGAACTGTTGAAAGAGAAAGATCCAGAATTATATCAATGGCTGGTGCTCGGTCATCAATGCCCTCAAGCTCACCATGATATGGTCGAATTGATTCGAAAGCGGGTCGATTAAACTGATGGAGATCTCTTCCATAAGGGGGGATTGAATCAATTTGAGTGTGGATATGGGTTAAAATTAAATAGAGATAAACCACAATAAAAGTAGTGACACATGACGCATCAATCACTATTTCACTTGACTCAGTGTGTTCAAGGTGCCATATGCAGTTGTCTCGTAGCGCTATGTTCAATCGTTATGAGTGCTATGAGTATTTTTTACTAAGAACTGACGAAATTGATCAAGTGCTGCCCAGTATGCTTTAGTATTAGAGGTGATTAAATCATTATGGCCGCCTTGGGGGGCCCAAAAATAAAATTTAGGATAAGGTGCCTTTAAATACAATGCTCGGCCATGCCAATGATGTACCACGCGATCATGTTGTGCATGAATGATGAACACCGGAACCTGAAGGGTTTTGATTCGATCTAAATTCTGATAGGGAGCGTTAGGAAAGATCGGTAAATAGGTGATGACCCTAAAGGGGTTCACAAATCCTCCTTCAATGATAACACCGGCTAATGGATGATCTTGTGCTAATTTGAGAGTGGGGCCTGATCCTAAAGAGCGTCCATAAGCAATGATACGATTGGGTGGAATGTGACAGCTCTTTACAAGATAGTGATACGCTGCTTCAATATCACGATACGTGTTTTTTTCTGAAGGTTGACCTGTACTAGTGCCATAACCTGAATAATCATAACCTAGGACTGAAAAGCCATGTTCAGGCCATTGTTTCAGGTATGGCTGAATATTGCGAAGGTCTTCTGCATTACCATGGCTATATAAAATGACATAAGGAGAGGACGAGGGGGCTGAGTAAAATACAGCAGATACATAGTGGTGGGTGTGTGTTTTAATTTTAAATTGTCCGGGTAGGTTTTGATAAGAAGCTGAAGGGACTGGAAATAAAGCAAAGGGGCTCAAAAAATGAACAAAGACGTATAACAAAATATAGCTGATTGTAATATGACATAAGCGTGCCCAATTGATAAAGAACATTAATGTTTAACCGGAAAAAGCTGCTCAGGTAGATCAAAAGCGCTTAAGATTTGAAACGAAAGTGGATTGAGCGGTTCATCAACAATCAGCTGGTAATGTGCTTCATACTGATGCAGTTTAAATGTAAGTTCAAATTGTCTGGGATTATCTAAATTTGGCCTCAATTGAGTCGATCGAAATAATTTAAAAAGTGCCCAAGGGCCATGGGCACTCAAGAATGTTTTTTCACCGGCTTGATTCATAAATTCAATACTTGTGGTGTCATCATGATGTGGGAAGGGCCACATGCCTGAGATAGCGGGCTCATTCCCTCGCGTCATGAGATGTAATTGGCCCCCTAAATTGAGTTTAAATTGTTTGATATCAGAGTGGAGGCCACTTGGAATCAGTTCAAAAGCAATCCATGGGGAGTTGCCTTGATGGAAAAATGCGCGTTGTAGCCATCGAGTTAAATCAAATGCATCAAGTTTTTGAGTTTTAAGGGCTTGAGGTGCATGGGTTTTCCAATGCCAATACTGTCCATCAAAGTCAGCAAAGGGTTCAATATAGTGTGTCATGAATTGAGTTAATGATCCTTTTGGGCCTAAAAAAGATTCAAACGTGTGTAGTGAAAGGTCTTGAGTGCTCTTAGGGTTAAAAGGATAGAAAGGTGCAATTTTAGTTTGGTATAAGGGCCATAAAGATTGTTGCCATATTGTATTGAGGTATTCGAGGGTCCGATGGGCTAAATCGTGTTGAATCCATACATGCACGGCAGCTTCCCACTGTGTTAGCAGTGGATCATTAATTTTGATCGTAGCGTCACTTGGATTGAGTTGTGAAGCTAAACATTTAAATGCTTGTGCATTTTTTTCAGTCGAGGGTGCTGGAGTATCCAGTGAGGTTAATAATGCTTGGAGATTACTTTGCTTTAAGATAAAGGTTTTCCAAGATTGATGTAAATGTTTAAATGATTCATATAAGGGGTGGCTAGATGAGATAGACAGATTCAATTGCTCAAGGGCTTCATTGGTTAAAGTTAAAGCAGATTGATAATGCTTTAAGTAAGAGTTGGGGGTGGATCCTTGAGGTTGAAGCCAACGTTCAGGGTGTTCAATAAGTTGGGTCCAGTAATGTAAATAATACTGGATATATAAATTTTTAGTACGTTGGAAGCATTGTGTATCTGCCGCCTGTTTGGCGCATTGCTGTTTAAAAATGGACTGATTAAACTGATTAAAGGATTTAGGGTGATAGATGTGTTTGATCTTAAATGCTGTTGTAGTCCCTGGTTGAGTCGCTAATGTATTGAGCAGCACTTGATGTTCAATCGGTAATGTTGAAAGTGTTGTCCGTAGTGCTTGAGCTTGACGGTTTAATTGACGATTGATTTGAAAATGATGAGCAAGGTCATTGAGAAGCTCGTATTGCCAAGATTGGTCAAAATGAATGCCAAATTGTTGAGTGATCCATTTAGAGAAGAGGGTCGGTTTATTTGGCAATGTATGGCTTAATTCATTCAATGCAAGTAAGGCGGATGTACGGGTTAAATAAGGTTGAGATGTTTTAAGTTGATGGCTGAATAGGGCATCTAGGGTTGGAATCATTTTAGTTTTGAGCACATGATGATAACGTTGATTTAATTGATGTCTTAATTGAATGGTGTGCGGAAACAACCATTGGGTCACATGTGTTGAGGTTTTTAAGATTTGAAGATGTTGTTTTAAGATGGACGCATGTTGCCAGATCGGTGCTTGTGGTTGGGGGCTGGGTATCCACCAGGTATAATGTTGAGAAGTTGCAGTGCGATGTGCTGTCTTCAGCCATTGATAGTGAGCATAATTCAATGTTAAAAATGCAGTTAAAAAGACCCATGCAATGATGGAGCGTCGAAGCGGTCGTCTGTTTCTGGTTTTGTGTATGGGTTGAGCAGATGCGCTGGGCATGAAGAGTTGATGGCATAAAATAGGATACTCTGTATGTAGTGAGGTTGTTAACGCTGTATGAGTTGTGATATGTGTTTGATTGGTAAGATAATCAAAGGGTTGGGTTGTTTGACGTGTGCTACAAAAATGAATGGCTTTTAACTGTTCTGGATCTCCCAAGCACAATTGTTCTAATAAGGTTCTAATAGGCGTTTTGAGACATTGTAGCTGTGAAGGGAAATGCTGAATCAATTGTCGTCGATGTGTGCAAGGTTCTTGATGTAAGCGTTGAATCATTTGATGATTCAGTGCTTGAATCCACTGTTCAAAAGCAGTGTCATAAGCCGCCAAGCCTAATTGAGGGCCTTGAGTGCAGTCAATCGACCAGGGTTGAGGGCCTTGTTGAGGGGTGAATTGTGAGAATGTTTCTTCAAAACCAACAATATGATCGGCTTGTGTGAAAACAATACGGCAAGGCGTTTTTGGATGATATTTCAAAATGCTAGATAAAGCCGCATTGATTTGATCAATGTCACGTGCTTGATGTGCTTCATGGGGCGCATGTAAGGCCGGAATATGAAGAATTAGGACCAATTCATCAAATGGAGATCGGCCCCATCGATTGAAGCGTAGCCGTTGACATAATTTTGACCAAATGATTGCATTATGTGGTAAGGTTTGCTGAAGATTTATACGAGGGGCACCTAGGCAAAATAAATCTTGGCCATGAGACCACCAAGATAAACGATCCTCAGGGTGTGTTAAGCAAGATGCATTTTTTTCAAGGAGGGCTTTTCGGCCAATATCATCTAGCCCTAAGATGAGCCAAGTTCGATGATTCAATGACCAAAAATATTGCTGAGTATGTTGGCGTAATCGTTTGAAACTCACGTTGATCAGTTGGTTCAACCATTGAGTTTGATTGAGGGTATGATCATGTTGTTCAATTGAAGTCAATGTAATGGAGCTTGAGGGATAGCATAATACGATCAAGGCCAGTCCAAGCAAACTCAAAGCCGTGTGATAAGCCTGTGGAGACCAGATATCAGCTAGGCCAAAGGGCAAATTAGGTTGTTCGATCCATAATAGCATCATCAAAGAAATGATGGCTAAAATGCGTCCTGGAATGTTACGCCAAAAGCCCTTCATAGGTTGAGTCCTATCAGTTGATCTACTAAATCCTGCCAAAGGACGCTGTGCGTGAAAAGTCCATTCGCAAAGAGTAATAAAATTAAAAAACAAGTGAATATTTGAATGAAGGGAATCCGATTTGATGGAGTGGAGTGATCGATATTTCCGGTATATGTAATGGCGACGGAGGGTGTTCGTTGATGCCGAATAATCGTATAAAGGTCATATTTAAGTGAATGATGATTAAATGAAGGGGGGGCTTGAGAAGCCATCGTGCGTGTTAAGCCCATGGACAACATCAAGTAGATGATTTCAATAATATTCAGATGTTTAATAGGTTTGGATAAAGCTGTTTCGATGATCTGTTGGGTGATGATTTGAGTGGATGTGTTTAATTTTAATCGTTCTGAAAAGGGTCTTTTTTTCCAGATATAGGCATGGGGCTGGTCAGGCGTGGTGAGTTGCTCATCTAACCAAGCACAGAGTAAAATTCGAGTGGCTTCAAGATGTTCTTTGGGCAAATGTTGACGCCATAGGACTTGCTCACATTGTTTGAAAGCTTGAGTTAAGGTTTGATGAAGTGATTCAAATGTCTCAGATTGAGCTGAAGCATGAGGGTGAAGGCTCTGCTGTGCGGTATAAATAAAAGGCATGATGAGGGGAATAATTGGATTTGCAGCCACTATGGTTTTTGAAGAGCCACTGGGATTTTGAGCGATCTCAGTGTTTTTGAATCGAACAATTTTAGAGAATGTGTCAGATTGAGTGTGCATGTTCATCGTTGATCTACGTGATCGGTATCAAGTTGAACGCGCGCTTGTAAGGCATAAGATAAGGTATTACCATCTAGGTATTCAAGCTCTCCACCCATTGGGACACCATGCGCAATTCGAGAGCAAGGAATGTTCAAAGGTTGTGCTTGTTGTGCAATATAGTGTGCAGTGGCTTCACCTTCAACGGTTGAGTTTGTCGCAATAATCAGTTCTTGAACCGAGGTTGTGCTCATGCGCTTGATCAGTTGATCAAGGCCAATGTCTTGAGGGCCAATGCCATCTAGAGGGGATAACCGACCATGTAGAACAAAATAATGCCCTTTAAATGAGGCAGTTTGTTCGATCGCCCAAACATCTTGGGGCGATTCAATGATGCATAATGTGCTAGGGTCTCGATCAGGTGAAGCACAAATATGACAGAGTGTTGATTCACAATAATTACGACATGAGTCGCAGTGACGAACGGTTTGAACAGCCATTTCAAGTGTTTGAGCCAAATGCTTTGCTTTTGAACGACGATGTTGTGCTAGTACATGGAAAGCCATGCGCTGTGCTGTTTTAGGGCCAACTCCAGGCAAAATTCTCAGTTGTTCAATCAACTTTTCAATATTCGGGCTGTTAGACATTGATCAACATCAATCTTCGCTGGATTCACGTTGAATGGCATCGGCGATTTCTGAGAATTCTTTTTGTGATAATGTTTGAATTTCATCATGTGTTGAAACAAGTGCAGCTTGAATTGCTTGCTCAAGTTGAGCCTGATTAAGTGTCATAGCCGTTTCAGAGAGTTTGACTCCTAAGCAGCGATGTTGTCCATCTGTTTCAATGTGAACCATCTGATTTGGGTCAGAGCCAATAATACGCATGGTTTTGAGTTTTTCTTGGGTGGCTTCAACATTCTTTTGCATTTTTTTTGCAGCTTGCATCAACTTCATTAAATTTGCCATAACAAAGGTCCTCATGTGTCACGATTTTTAGAGTGTATCACAGCGTTGAATCAAGGTGAAAGTGATAGCGTAAATTTTTTAATTTGATCTTTATGAAGAAGGGGTTTTAAGTTCGGGTTGTTTTAATGTTCCATCAAACGTACTCAGCAACGTCTGAAGGGTTTCATCTTGTTCAAGGGCTTTCAGAGCTTTTTTAGGTTTTTCTGCAGCCTCAAGCGCTTTTCGATGCTGTAGAGAATCAGGTGAAGTGTCATGCGTTTCAATCACGATGGTAATCGATTCAAAGCCATTTGATTTAAATGAGTTCTCAATGGTTTGAGTTCGTTTTTCAGAAATCAATGCATGGTGTTTTTGATGTAAGGTTAAAGTGAGTACATTATCTTGATAAGTTTTCCAGCCAGTATGGGCTAACAATGATTGAGTCATTCCAGGCAATGCTAAATATTCAACCCATTGATGCCAAGTTTCAGCGCAGAGGGTGTTAGGTTTCTCATGTTGAGAGGGAGGAGGCGTCAAAGGTGTGGATGTGGGTGATCGCTTTGGTGTGTTTTGAGTTTCCTGATGGGGCGGCAATTGAGAAGAGGATATATGATTGTTAAAGGTTGATAAAGGCTTATTGGGCTCAGTTTGATGCCAAGGGAGTGTGGCTTCCTCAGGCGTTTCAGGCATGAGTGCACTCATTCTCAAGAGTGTAATATCTAATCCTTGTTGTGGAGTAGGGGCAAAAGGTAGGTCTCGTTGTCCTGAGAGTGCAATTTGATACAGTAAATGGACCCATTCTAATTGTTGAGTGGGTGTATGGGTTGAAAAAGTGGTCAAATGACTTAAGTCAAATGGAGCAGGTGATGTTTGAATGCTGATATGGCATGCGATGGCATGTAGTGTATGGAGTATTTGCTTTAAAATGCTTGCGGGGTGTGCACCTGTTTGAATCAAGGTATGTGCAAGTTCGAGTGCTTGCTGAGCTGACTGATTGAACGCATGCGTGATCAGCGACTGAATATGGGTCTCTGATAAAGTGCCCAGCATCTTTGAAATGGCATCAGTTGTGATCGTGTGTCCATGGCATAAGGCAATCGCTTGATCTAATAAACTGAGTCCATCACGCACACTGCCTGAAGCAGCATGTGCAATTGCATCAAGCGCAGCGGTTTCAAAAGGGATTTTTTCTTGAGTTAATACAGATTGAAAGTGGCTGGAAAGGGTCGGCATGTCAATTGATTCTAAATGCAATTGCATGCAGCGTGATAGTACAGTTGGAGGTATTTTTTGAGGATCAGTGGTTGCAAATAAAAACTTCACATGTTGGGGGGGTTCTTCCAATGTTTTTAATAAAGCATTGAAGCTATGTGTGGATAACATATGAATTTCATCAATGATATAGATTTTAAAGCGTGCTTGATTGGGGGCATAGTGCACATTGTCTAAAATTTCACGAGTATCTTCTACTTTAGTGCGTGAAGCCGCATCCACCTCAATGACGTCAATATGATGGCCCTTTCGAATAGACTGGCAATGCAAGCATTGTCCACAAGGATGGTGTGTAATCTGCTGCTCACAATTTAAGCACATGGCAATGATGCGTGCTAAAGTGGTTTTGCCAACCCCTCGAGTCCCTGTAAAGAGGTAAGCATGGTGCAATCGATTGTGTTTTAAAGCATTTTGAAGTGCTTGAACAGTTGAAGATTGACCAATCAGTTGATCGAATGATTGTGGGCGCCATTTTCGAGCAAGCACTTGTGACATAATCACCTCATGATAAAAAGTATCTATCAACATTAAAAAAAATGTGACACTCATCAGTATATCGAATTGTGGCTAGGGTGTTAAGCAATTTAGCTTCAGTTGATTAAATCAGAGGGTTAAATTGTTCTGCAGTGTATTCATGCGTGATGAGGCTTTAAAAGACGTGTTGATTGAGCTGGAATCATTCAGCATTCAACCAAATAATAACGTGTCTATCTTTAAAGAGGTTAGCTGCTGTGACTGTGAAAATAGAGAGGGTGTTAGCCAACATTCGGCACCCGAGTCCACTGCGACCGCTGCTTCCTTCCGGACCTGACGGGGTTAACAGTGTATCGCCGCGAAAGCGCCAACACCCAAAGTTTATTATATGCGATATTGTATGGAATGTTAAGTGATAAATGGAAACTCAATGTGGGTGTTGATGATTTAAATCATGTGTCGGATAAAAATGGTTTATGATACAGGGGGAATCTAAGCCCCTGTATCATTAAAAGATCATCGTTTTAGATACGGACTTGTTGAGTCAGTTCTTGATTGGTTTTAGTTGATTCCGGGATCTCTGCTTGTTGTTGATATACAGGTATAGCTACAGGAATTCCCTCAACTACAGGAGTTCCCTTAACTACAGTAGCTGCAGGAGTTTCCGTTGCTGTGTAGTGACTCAGCCTAACAAACCAGGAGAGATAGAGCACGGCAGTGAGTTCAGTGATGCCAATCCCAACAGGGCTCAGTGCATAGTGTGCCATGAAAGTCGGGTCTACAAACCAAGCAAGAAGTGGGATGCCAAGGATTGCGGACATCAAAGGGGTTCCTTGTTTCCAGTCTATTGTGAATGCGAGAAAAATTGCGCCGAGGGTTAACAGTAAAGATTTCACAGCGGTCATTAGTCCTGACATGGATTCCTCGGGTAGATTATTGCCATTGCTGCTCATTATTTCCAGGATTCTAATAAAAATATTTAATATATCTAGAAAATTTGAAAGAGCTAGGCTGGTCGGGCCTTGATAGAGGTCATATCGATCTGGGTTGAGTGCGCGATAAATGCCACCCGTTAATAAAATTGAAAAAACCATTATACCCATAAGCGTTGTTAGAACCAATGAAAGCTGAGAGGGGAATAAGAGACTAACTAAATCTAGGGTGATAAGGCCGAATAGCATCTGAAGGCCTAGCAGAGACGTTGAAGATTGTTCCGCGATTTTATGCGGTTGATTGTGTGTGATGCAGGCATAAATCACTAAGGTGGCCAGCACAACAGCCGTTACCACCAATGCCATCATCGCAATTTCAGGTTCAAGGATAAACACAGGGGCTTCTAGCATGCCCAAAAGAGCGCCTAACGCCAATAAAGATTTGACAGGAAGTGTGTAGTTAATCGCCTGTCTCTCAAACTCATTCCAATTCTCAGCAAGGCTTGCCTCATGCCTTTCAATGTTTATGATGAGTACAATATAAATGAATAAAAAACTCAGGCTTGCTATGAAAAAAAAAGCATCATTATGAATCAATGGGTTCATAAACTCCAGAGCCTGTTGAGTATCGAGTGCATATAATATTGATGCAGAGCTTACAAAGCCTGATAGCATCAAAACCAAAGCCGTGAGGTGTTTTTTAGATAAATTTTCTTAGGTGTTTCTATCATTATAAATTCCTTTGCTAATTCTGATTGAAATTGAATTTTTAGTCAAATTACTTGATTTTAATTTTTTTGTCAATTCTTTTTTTAAATAAATTTTATCTTAAAGTGTTTTGAGAAAGGTTGGGGTTTGAGGTTGGGGCCAAGGAGATTGAAGTAAGAGTAATGCTAGTAATGCGCCTAGGGTCATTAGACAAGCCATTGGAAAGGGGGTGTGGATTGGAATCATTGTCAATAGAATTGCACCTAAAACGCCAGTTAAACTAAAGCAGAATGAGTAGAGGGCCATCTTTTTTCCCATGGTGGCGGGGTGAGCTTCCATCGCCAGTCGTGTTAATGGAGTGCTGGTTGCAGCTGAGCCAAATCCAGTCAATGCTATTAAAGCAATGATTGACCAAATAGGAGGGGTGGTCATCCAGTAAGTTAACCCACATAATGATGCTGCACTGAAAAATGCGATTAAGATAGTATGATTCATAAGCGTTGTTGATGGATAACGCGTAATCGCATAGCGGCAATATTGCATGCCTAAAATATAACTTGAGAAGATGATCAGCTGAGCAATGCCTAAATACACACTGGTTAAATGATAGGTATGAATCACTAAAAAAGGGCTCGATAACAACCAAGCTTCAAGTCCAAAAAATAAAGCGCAGGCGGTCATGCAGTATCTCATATAAGTCTGATCACGCATGATCGAAGGATAATCATGTAGTATTGATTTGATTTGAATTGGAGTGGAGTGTTTCAGTGTTTCCTTCATTTGAAAACATAAGGCAGCTGAGGTGATTGCGCCCCACAGGAATAGCATCCCAAAAATATAACGCCAATGATAATGTTCAATAATGAGAGCGCCCAGCAGTGGGCCTACAGCAGGTGCGAGTATTGTAATGCTTCCCATGA
>PBNF01000008.1 GCA_002722995.1 Legionellales bacterium
CCTCTTAATAGGCGTCCTACCCATGATCCCGAATTTGCACTATAACTTTTAGCCAACACCAATCCCCCCATGAATGCGCCCAAGACAGAGAGTCCAGCAAACATCATAATGCCTGAAGGGACTAAAGGCACTCCTATCAATATCAGTAGCAGCAATAAAACAACAGCAGTTAAACACTGTTTAAAAGGTTTTTCAAATATACTTCTGTGAGCATTAGCCTTTGCTTTACTTATAATCTCGTTTAAAGATGATTCTAAAAATCTTGAGAAAAAATCACCAAATAAAGAAGTGACTGCGATAATAGTAAAGACACCCACAATTCCAGCAACCATTCCACTCGAAGAGGCTAGTAAACCTCCACCTGTAAAAATAGGTAACGCAATAATGGCATTGGATGAAATAACAGCCAATGCAAGACCGAGTAAAAATGACATCCCCATACTCACAGCAGTCATCTTATCGAATGTTCGATTTTCACGGGCGATCCATACACCTAATTGCGCCCAAACACTTCGAATGCTATCTCCTGTAAATCGATAAGATTGATACCCTCCAGCGACAGCAAAGACCCCCAATAACGCAAAGGAGACTAAACCTTGTAATTCAGGAAGTCCAAATAAGCCTAACATGCCATTGACGCCGCCTAAGCCTAAACCCAAACAAATGGCTGAGTTAATGCATATGCCATTTACTGTTCCAAACGCCTTACCTAAGGCACGACAAATAACAACACTCTTTTTACGATATTCAGGCTCTGCATCACCTTGATCTGAATGATTAAAAGCCTCTCTACCTTTCAAGAAAGCCAAGGCAGCAAGCCCACCTATTATAATCGACAAAGCAGGAATGATGACAACTACAGGGTTATTAATCACAGCCGTCATCAAAGAAACGTTAGTCCCCATCATCTGAATCACTAAGGGTATACTAGAGGCGATGGGCATGATTAAAGATGATAAGCCAATCAACCCTCTTAATAGGCGTCCTACCCATGATCCCGAATTTGCACTATAACTTTTAGCCAACACCAATCCCCCCATGAATGCGCCCAAGACAGAGAGTCCAGCAAACATCATAACGCCTGAAGGGACTAAAGGCACTCCTATCAATGTCAGTGGCAGCAATAAAACAACAGCAGTTAAACACTGTTGTAAAGGTTGTTCAAATTCACTTCTTTCAGCATCAACCTTTGCTTTATATATAATCTCCTTTAATGATGATTGAATGCGATCAGCAGCAGGCTCCTGGTTTGATGGGTTCTTGAGTACAGCATATACACTCTGAAGCATCGATAAATCTTGGATACCCAACGATTGAGCATCTTGATCTAAAAAACCCTTCTGAATACTCTGCTTTGTCACATAAAACCACAAAACAATTAACATCACACACAACGCTAGAATCACAATTTCTTTTTGCATCTTTAATTGATCAGGCGTCATGGTTCCTGAATCTGGTGTGCCTAAAAGAGTATCTAAATCACTCGGACTGACTTTGTACCCTAAGACAGACGTTGCATTTGAAATGATAAATGCACTGCCAATGAAGAGTTTTTTTGGTTTTTTCGCCCTATGTTTTTTCGCCCTATCATTTTGTGATGAATTCTGAGACACCGCTTTTAACACATCCTTCTGGAAATCTACATCATTTGAAAATGTTTTGGGGTCTTCAAAAATAGTACTCAATGCCTTCATAAATTCATTCAAATCAACGTCGGTAAGTGAACTTATTTCTTTTTTTAAAATGTCCAATAATGTTGATTGCTCCATTAATAACTGTCTGTTCAACCCATCACTTTTGGAATTTGGCATCATTATTCTCCATCATAATTATCGTAATCTCATACCTTTATTATAGTTGTAAAAACTTAAAATTTGCTTAAGTGTTTAAATTCATGAATTTGAATCAAATCAATGTAAAAAGCTTGAAAATAGCTGAGCATTAAGCTTGAGGATCAAGATTCGATCTATCATCGTTTGGAGTATTATCTTCATCTTCAGACACATACGGTGAACTAATTGGTGATGCAGGAGGCGACCTCTCTAATACAATAGCCTTGAATTGACTAAATCTAGACTGTTCAATCACTGGATCTGATTGAACCGAAGCGGCATAATAAAAAATGCTCAAGACCATAACAGATACAACCGGAACACATAGGCTAATGATCGACCCCAGGATCATTGTTTCAGATAAAAAACTATAAACAGCTAAGGCAAATCCAACACCTGCAACCATTGCACACATCATACCTAAATAGTCTTTAATGACTAAAAGACTGTCACGCGAGTCAATATAACTCATGACAAGACTACAACAGAACCCTGCACATAATGCTGTCATAGCACTGAGGACCCAACCCGGCTCAATGCCGAACATTGGCACATGAGCAGCATGCATGATTATCCCTGACAGCATCATACTTCCTATTAAGATTAAATAGGGCTGAAGCGCCTTAATCCATGCTCTATTAAATTGAATTCGACTCATTAAACGATCCATAAAATCAGCATAGAGTAAAGCGGATGATATGAGTGTAAAGCTAAAAACCACTCCAAATAAAACCCCTGAAATCGAGCTTAAGTTGAAAGGTAATGTATTTAAAAAATCTGACATACCATAACTTGCAATCACACCGCTACCGATCCCAACCAATACACTCAAGCTTCCACTGATCATCGCTGAACCATTCCAGGTAGGATTCATGCACCATGAACCTAGTCTTGAAAATACTTTTTTAATACTATCGCCTGAAAATTTATAAGATTGATACCCACCTGACACACCAAATATCACCATCACACATCCCAACATCCAACCTGTCAAAGGATCATACCCCAAAGCGGTTAAAAGCGTATTAACACCACCTGCACCAAAACAAAAACAAATCAAGGTGTTCATTATCAATCCATTGACAGAAGCAACAGCATGGCCTAACGCTCGCATCATCATTTCAAAAATAGTCAATGTGTTATCATGCCCTGTCCATACACGATAGTGTTGTTGAGCCTTACGAAGGATTCCTCCAACCCCCCCCCCTATAAACAACATACTGCTGGTTCCTACGATTACCTTCATAACAAAATCTAATGCCATCATCCACTTTAAGACAAAAGGTGAAAGCACCAGACCCAATACAGTTAAAGCTAAACAGACGGTAAAACTTTGATTTAAAAACTTTTGAAAATCAGATTGCTTCTCTTTTTGGTCATTTGAAATCTTCCTTAAATGTTTGATTAAATCATCTGAGCTAACCTTTTCAAGGTCATGATCTTTAATGGTATTAAATAATGCTTTTGCCAATGAAACATCGATATCTAACCGTTCAACATCACATGATTGGAAAACTTCTTTGACTGTATCATATGTGCTATGTGTCCAGATATAGACTAAAGATAAAACCAACACAGCCAAAGCAATTTTAAATTGTAATGATGATTGACTGGGGGTTAAGGCCTGGCCTGAATACAAAACATCTAAATCTGCAGGTGTAATTGTGCGTCCTATGACCGTACTGATTCTTGATAACGTAAATGCACCCGCAATCAATCCCTTAGGGAGCCAAACTTTAATGATTGATACAGTTGTAGGGATCTCTTGATAGGGGTGATCATGAATTCTAAACTGTGCCCATTCAGCGTGATCATCAATTAAATGCTGTATACATTTAGATTGCTGTAATGACGCTTGATCTTCGAAATGATCTTCAATTTGAAAGATCAGAGCTTCAATTTGCTGTGTTAGATGGCTCATCTGATTTGGATCTAATAATTGAGCGATCTCTTCTTTAGGCTGAATCTCATTATTTTTCATAAAAATCAGTCCTTTTTATTAATCTTATAATGCTATACTCTTTCTAAGATACACTAAATTCATTAAGAATAAGTTAAATATATTAACTTCAAAGGATGATTAAGGTGTGCGAGATAGATTGTCAGATCATTCAAGACCTTCAACCTCATTCAATGTTAGCTTTAATTAAAGTATTAATCTCAATCAGAGCTCACTCTATGATGGTTAATCCATCTACTTAAACAACCTGATTTGATTGTTCTGAGGATGAGTTCTGATCGATCCTCACATCTCATTTAATTTGAGATGAGCACGCTTAACCCATCAAAACAATAGACTTGAGTGATTGAAATCAATTGATAGGCCAGTAGTATTTTTTAAAACGAATGGAACCCCAAAGTGATTGGCTAAATAAGAAACACTTTTCAATTCAAAGTATGCTCTATATCTAATGATTCTAGTCAAATAGACTTGAAATTCATCATATGTAATAAGACGATCTAACCCTTTGTTATGATTGAACCGTATCTACTGACACGGCCACTCATTTGATTGTATTGTTGGTCTCTTGATACCCATTGGAAGGATCATCTTGGTTTTTTTCTTGTTCAGTTTCAGTTTTTTCTAAACAGTTTTTGCCTATTTCAAATGAGCTCAACTGTCCTGAATGGATCTCAACCAATCGCTCAATGCGATTAGAAAAGCTCAAATAAAAATTAATCCAAACAGTGAGCATTGCAAGAAGTGTCACTCCAATCAATACAACATTTGGCAAATGAAAGTCTAGGAGCATCACATCCATTCGCTTTAAATAGACGTCCGTAATAACAATAGCTGCAATGACTGCATATCCCTTAAACCAAAGGGATTCGGTCTTTTCAGGTGTCTGACGCTCGTTCTGTGCTGAGCGATCGAAGCGCTTAAGCTCTTTCTCAGTAAACTCAAAGTATAAAACACCTGCTGCAAAAAGAGTCAGTATCATAAATAAGATCCCTAGACTCGTATTCAAAATAGGGTATGCATGTAAGCCGGACACGAAAAACCCTTGCTGATTCAATAAAAATTCAATTTGGCCTAAAATATTTTTACCACACCAATAAGCATTACCCATCGCAGCCAATGTGGTAGGTAATGCGATAGCCCCGGCCATGAGGGTCGTCCAACTGATCGGATCTTTTTTATTAACCTTTGCGATCCGTTGATCAAACCATTTCCCCAAACGTTGACCTGATTGTTTAAGCAACTCAGCCGTTACCCACTGGGCTGGCAATAACCCACAAGCCCAAAACCAAAAACCACTGATCACGAAACATTGTGTAGAGATGATCCAGCCCTGACTGGCAAGGCTGTTTAATAATAAATACCCCCCCACTGTCAAGATTACTGGATTAATAATCAAAAAATTCATACGACCTAAATACAACATTACCCGAATCAACAAACGCTCATAAAGGCCAGGATTCAATGTTGTATCGATTGAAGTTACACTTTTGGGCTCACTGTTTTCTTGATCGGCCGCTTTAAACTTATCAATCATTTTAACACCATACATTAAAAATGCAGCACTCCCCCCAATTAAACTTAATATCAACACACATTCAATGCTATGAAATTGAGCCCAGAGAATCTTAAAGCTACTTCCAAAATTAGATAATACCATTCCCGAAAAAACTAAACCTAATCCAAAATATTGTAAGTCTTTCCATGTAAGGGTTGTTTGAATCAAAGCGCTCAACACAAGTAAAGCATAGGGCCATATCCACATCCAACCCATCTTATACAATGATAGTAAAACCAAACTTCCAGAGAACAGCAAATAAGCTGCCTCCCATAACCATTGTTTTAAACCCTTTGATCGCCCCTGACTGACCAATCGATATAATTCAAACAATACGAAGCTGGCCCATAGCGTAAAAAGAATACTCTGTAAAATCGGATCACTCCAAAATAGAGCGTTCCATTCATGGTAAGCTTGTACCATGATACTGAATAATCCACTGAAATATTGCATCATACGACTCCATATTTTTAGCACGCAAATGAATGAAGCAACCGCCTCATCACTTAAAACCTTAGATTCAAATCATGATTTAAATATTATAATGATCTTAATCAATATAAGACGTTACACGATTTTTAAAATTAAATAAATAGTCAATTTAAGACAACAAGCAAGTCCCCTTTAGCGTTGATTCAATCTACATTAAAATGAATGACGCTTTTGATGGCTGTTTAGAGGGTTAAATGAGAACGTCCTAATAGTTGACTTAAGTATACTGGATCATTGATAGAGGCTCGACAACGCGTACTACTGACCACTGCTTGATCCAATGTCATTAAAGAGACCACGTCTAATTGGATCGCCTGCTGATACGTCCATTGTTTTAAAAAATCAATATTCCCAGATTGTTGATGGCCACATTTAAAATTATCGCCAACCACAATGACTTGTGCATTTAAAGCATCAGACACAATCTTCGATAAAAATGATTCAGCACTGAGTGTGGCCAGTGCTTGATCAAAGTTTAAACATACACAATGATCAACACCATAATGCTTTAATAGTCTAAAACGTTCTGCAATGGTCGTCAGTTGATCGACCTTAAATTGATTCAAAAATTCCTTAGGATGAGGATTAAAGCACAAAGCGATGACATTTAAATCAAACGCATGCGCATATGTTCGCGCTTTTTGAATCAACGCTTGATGTCCGATATGAACGCCATCAAAACACCCAATACAGACCACTGACTTGGCGTAATGAGGCAAATCAAGCCACGCTCCTTGAAAATCCTTACTATAGTTAACATTCATGCCGGCCTTCCTTCATTCAAAGAAGACGCTATTGGATTCAATCGCCAGCGTAGCCCCCATAAGCTGAAACCATAAGTCAGCAACCCGATGATGATCAAAGTCAACAGCGTGAAGATACGGCCTTTCAAAGTATTCCACATCATTGGAGTTGTGAGATAATGCATAACCGCCCACACACTTAAGGTCATGAGTACAGTGGCCAATAGGACTTGTTGAATCGATCGCCAAGGGACTGTCCAATGCGTCAGTTGATACAAGCGATAACCGAGCAATCCAAGCTGAAACCAACCTGAACAAGCCGCTGCCAAGGCCAATCCTGCATGTGCAAAGACTTGCATCAAAGCCAAACACAAACACACATGCAATAACAAACTATAAGCCCCCATTTTCACTGGGGTTTTAACATCTTGCCGGGCGTAAAAAGCTGCAGCAAAAATTTTAATTAACATAAAAGCAGGCAGGCCTGATGCCAACGCAATTAAACTATACTCCGTTTGAACCATGTCGCTGATGTCGAAGGCTCCATACAAAAACAATGTCATGATGATCGGTTTTGCCAGAACAATAAGCCCCATCATCGCAGGCACCCCTAATACACACATCATTGAAACAGCCCAAGTGAGTGTTGACTCAACTGCATCGGCTTGTTTGGGATTAGAGAGTTTAGGTAAAATAACAGTTGATGCAGCCACACCAAACAACCCCAAAGGCAAAAACACCAAACGCTGTGAAAAGTATAACCAAGACACACTTCCCTTCACTAGAAATGAAGCCAAAAAAGTATCAATGACCAGACCGATTTGTGCAATTGAAACACCAAACAAAGCCCCCAGCATGAGCCGCCACATGGTTCGAACATCTTCATTGGCCCAACCCCAAGTCGGATAAATATAACCGACTAAACGAACCATATGTCCGCCGACCCACAGTAGCTGCAATAGACCGGCAATAGGGACCGCATAAGCCAACTGATGCAAGGCTTCTTCAGAAATAGAGCCCCCATTAAAGGCTGCAACAATTAAACTAACATTAAGTAAAATAGGCGCCGCTGCAGTGACCATAAAACGTTGATGACAGTTAAGGATTGCGCCAAAATAAGCCGTCATAGAAATCAATAGCAAATAGGGAAATGTCCACCGCAATAAACTCACAGCTAACTCAAAACGCACATCGCCTTGCAGCGCAAAACCTGGAGCATATATGCGAATAATCCAAGAAGCTTTAAACTCCACACACACCGTAATGATCAATAGGACACTGATCAAAGTCCCCAATGCGCCATTGATCAAAACACGTTGTCGATCACGACCTGACTCATGCTGACAAGCCGTTAAAATAGGGACAAAAGCTTGAGACATTGCACCTTCAGCAAATAACCGTCTCATAAAATTTGGAATTTGAAAAGCCACTAAAAATGCATCAAATTCAGGTCCTGCACCAAAAAAATGAGCACAGACCACATCTCTCATTAAACCTGTTACTCTTGAGATACCGGTTAAAGCAGCACATTGTGTAAACGCTTTAAACAATCGGCTCCATTGCATCAGACACTCCAAAGATTTAAAAAATAAGCCTGAACTGATACTCAAGTGTACCGAACCCATGCACATCTGGCAATATGTTCAACCCAGCAACTCGGGTTTTTAAGTATTTATCAGTTGACAAATAAGGTTTAACACTTCAGAATAATGCATCGAATAATGAATGAGTGTGATTCTATTACTGTCAAGTTGAATCGCATGGGAGAGGATGATATGGCAAATACTTCACAAGCTGATAAAAGAGCTCGACAAGCTGAAGCTCGACGAATCAAACGAAAAGGTCAAATGACACGTGTTCGCACCTTGAAAAAGAATATCTTGCAATCTGTTCAGTCTAATCAACTTCCAGAAGCACAAGCTTACTTCAAGGCGTTTCAAAAAGCACTGGGACCTGCCGTTCGCAAAAACCTCTTACACAAAAATACAGCTTCACGATGGCTGAGCCGAATGAATAGTCACATCAAAGCCATTGCATTAAAAAAAGCGTCTTAATGACTTGAGTCATCAACAATTGGTCCGCCGCTCAAATTCTGTCTCTGACCTCTCTCACACAGCCTGTGAAACCCGGCAAGACCAAATTAAACGTGACCTGTGCTCAAGATCTATGGGGTATCGACCCACTTTAATTCATTGCATCCCTTACACTGAAAACCTTTAAGCTGAATGCTCACCCAAATACTTCAACTTAACCCTTTGAAACTCAATGACATGATTGAAAACCCAGCCTTCAATTCATACATCGCAACCCAAATCCTCTGATGCATGCCCCCATTTCTATAAAATGACACTAAATGATTTATACTACACACATCACCTCAAAGAACCTCAACCACTTTCAAATCCCATTGGTTACGTTATGAAGCTGAACAGAACAAATACTGAAATCTTCGCTCAGCACATGATACATTCATCCACGCACATTAGGCATATGATCTAATGCAAGATCACTCACCCCCTCACTTTAAAACATTTAGAATTGAAGTATTTGAATCAAATTCATCGATTTAAAAATCTTAAAACCTGATGCTGCCCCCTAGCATTGAACGCTTTTTCATCTAAAATCTGCTTATGATCTGATTGAGCGCCCTGCATCGATCAATCCAGCATAAACTGAAGCACATAGTGCATCTAATCCTTTGTGAGCATGCGAACTGATACAAAAGACTTGACACTCAGGCCGATCTTTCTTAATCACTTGCACGAGCATCTGGAGATCCTCTTCACTGATTAAATCAATCTTAGATAATACAATCCAGCGTGTTTTATGTTTCAAATCAAACCTGGACTCATTCAATTCTGTTTGAACTTGATCCATCGCAGCTTGTACCGTGTAGTCACCGCTTTCATAAACAGAGACCACATGTAACAATACCTGACATCTAGACAAATGCTTCAAAAAACGATCACCTAAACCTGCACCCTGTGATGCACCTTCAATCAGACCAGGAATATCTGCCAAAACAAATTGACGCTCTGAATCTAAACACACCTGCCCCAAATAAGGACGCGTCGTGGTAAAAGGGTAATCTGCAACGCGAGGTTGTGCCGAAGAAACTGCACGAATCAACGAAGACTTTCCAGCATTGGGAAGCCCCACCAACCCAACTTCTGCCAACAATTTAAGCTCTAAGCGCAAGCGCCTAGAAACCCCCGCCTCACCTAAGGTCACTGTTCGAGGCGCCCGTTGACGACTTGTTTTAAAACGCGTATTACCTAGACCTTTTGCACCTCCTTGAGCAACACACACACGCTGCCCTGGGCGAACCAAATCGACCAACAAGCCATTGGCATCTAAATCATACACACTGGTCCCGATCG
This sequence comes from Legionellales bacterium, assembly GCA_002722995.1. Classification (GTDB taxonomy): domain Bacteria; phylum Pseudomonadota; class Gammaproteobacteria; order Comchoanobacterales; family Comchoanobacteraceae; genus UBA729. The sequence continues at coordinate 9,966 of PBNF01000008.1, forward strand.
GGACACGAATGACACAATCTTCTCCATTTAAACCAGTTTTATTTTGACCAGAACCCGGTCGACCTGAACCGGCCTTAAAATGCCTTTGATGCTTTAAATCAACCAAAGTATTTAACTGAGGGTCTGTTTCAAGATAGACACTACCGCCTTCTCCACCATCACCTCCATCAGGCCCCCCGCGCGGCAAACAACGCTCTCGCCTAAAGCTAAGACAACCCGCACCACCCGAACCAGCCTCAACGTATAGCTCTATTTCATCAATGAAATTCACCATATTAGGGGCCTAAAAAAACAAAGAGGACCTATCATCACATGAACAGAACCAACAGGCTCTACTTAATGAATGGTGTCACGATCAACTTCAGCAATCACTGCAAGCTTACGCCCACCTCGAGTCACAATTTTCACATGGCCTGTTTCAAGGGCAAACAATGTATGATCACGACCAATACCTACACCTGCACCATTGAGCATACGACTGCCTCGTTGACGCACAATGATAGTGCCCGCATGAATATGCTGACCATCGCCCACTTTGAGTCCTAAATATTTTGGATTTGAGTCGCGTCCGTTTCTTGAACTGCCCCCTGATTTCTTATGTGCCATAATTTAAACTCCTTAACATTTAGGGATCAAAGGATGATTCATCCTTTATTTTGCATCACTTGATGCTGTAGATTGATCAGATGATTGTGTTTTCTTAGCTTGTGTTGACTTTCGAGGCGCCCTCTTAGGCTGAGACTCAACTGTTTCTTTAGAGACTGGTTCTGATTTTAGGCCTTTCCCATCAACCTGAATGTCAGTGACCCTAACCCAAGTATAGTTTTGACGATGACCCGTTCGTGTCATGCTATGCTTACGTCGACGCATCTTAACAATACGAATTTTCGGACCTTTGGCATGATCAATGACAACAGCTTGCACTTTAGCATGACCTAAGATAGGCTGCCCAATATGCAAAGCGGCTTCATCACGCACCAATAGTACGTTATCAAAAGTAACTGTTTCGTTGAGATCAGTTGAAATCCGCTCAATTTGATACCGTCCGCCTAACTGGACACGCCGTTGTTTTCCGCCTGTTGCGATTACAGCATACATCTTTATACTCCGAACACTCCAAAGAGGACGTATTTTATAGCAATTCAACCCACAAGATCAAGCCCTATTTGAAGATTAATGACCTTAACCTCAATCTTCTCGATTTTAATCCCTACCTCTCAATAATATTCACATTCATATATTTCAAAATAAAAAGCACCCAAGATCAATAAAATGATTGAAAGCTCAATGACTTTTTGAGAGCATATTTTGAATTCAACAGGAATACCTCTATGATTGAGATTAATGCACTTAATGACAGCTTATCACGCATTTCAAATCGACTGATATCACATTGCCAAAGCTCAATACCGCTGATGGAATCAGTGTGCCATCATTTGTTGAAATTAGGCGGGAAGCATCTGCGTGCACGTTTAGCTTTGTTAGCAACGGGAGCTTGCGGCCATGCTTTAGAACAAGGCGAATCACTGGCCTTAATCGTAGAGTGGCTGCATACTGCAACATTACTCCATGATGACGTCATCGACCAAACTGATCAAAGACGTTCTGAACAAGCAACTCAAACTGTATTTGGGAATACCGCCAGTGTTTTGGGTGGTGATTATTTGTATGCACTGGCCTTTGAGCATATTGCCACATTAAACCATCCACAAACCCTTTCCGTATTAGCTCAAGCTACGCGAACAATTGTTGAGGGTGAGATGCATCAATTAGCGCATCGATATCAGCGCCATCTCAATCGCGCCACTTATTTAAAAATCATTGAGGGCAAAACTGCAAAACTCTTCGAAGTCTCAACTCAACTGCCCGCAATTTATTTATCTGCGCCTTCAGAGCATATTCAAGCCCTGACTCGATTTGGGCACGATCTAGGCACGATCTATCAGATGATTGATGACCTTTTAGATTATCAATGCACATCCAAGGATTCTGGAAAAACACAATACAGTGATCTCCATTCAGGTCTATGCACCTTCCCACTGATTGTATTAGCTGAACATACAGATTCAACCATGCATGATCTCATTGAGCAAGCACTCAATGGCGACAGCACTGCACAAGAAAGCGTCAAAACCGCACTTCATTCTCACAATACTTTCAATTTGGCTTGGGCAGAAATCATCACATTAACGCAAGCAGCTCAAGCACACTTAGATCACATTCCAAACACCCCTTATCGAACCGCTTTAAAGCAAATATTGGCCGAATTCATTGAAACTCATGCTCCCGCTTCATCTAAGTAACGCAAGGCAAATTGGCTGCGGTGAACGCCCCAAAGCCGAAGCGCTTGTTGCCGTTCAATACGTTGAACACTTCCATTATGAACCGGCATATTCATGAGCACATCGACCATTGCCATCGTGTGAGTTGACAACACACCACACAATACGGCATCTTCAAGATTTGAACACTGCTTGATCCAATAAAATCCTTGTGCACCCAATCGAACATGGTAATCAATTGGACACATAGGTCCTTGAGAAACTGTGTCAGAAAAAATACCTGCCATTAAAATTGCAGAACCAGAAATATTTTTTAAAACCTGAAAAGACTCTTCTTGCAAGGCTGACAAAAAATCAACGCCTAAACTTTGATTTAAATGATCATGTGATATCATCGATTGCTTCAGGATCTTAATTAAATACCCATGAACCCCTTCGGGTAACTGTATATTGAGCTGATGACAAGAATGATCGACCAAATCACTCCAAGGCTCTGGTTTTAAATCAAACCCTAATTTTAAAAGCGTTTCCACGAATCCAATACCCTTATATTTATTACGAATTTTAGTATAGCTCATATTATTCACTTCATGCTGAGCCCAATGCTCTCTGCACGAGAATGATTGCTATTTTTTTAGAAATACGTTATCATATTACAGTTAAGTTTGCTTGGATGCATTATGCCAGATTTAAGTATTGAAGGGGCACATCATTACTGGTTTAGATTTAAAGACCAGAGCGTCTACACTGTTATTAACATCATGGAAAGTATCGAGCAATGGACACTAGATGGTGACCCAGATCTTGAAAAATCACTACACAACTTAGGCCAAGCGCTTGAAAACACAGAACAAATCAATCTAAAGCATCAAGAAGAATTCATACAGATAGCCGCTTACCTCAAAATCAGTCGCACACTGCGAATCCTACAAGCACTCGACACCGCTTACCCTAGCGCCGCTGCTAAGCTGATTGCTTACGCCGAAACACAAAGCGATAGTAGCCCTCATGCGAAAACATTCTTAAGTCGAAATGTTGTTTTTGAGCGGCTGAGGGTTTTATCTCGTGTACTTGCTCCAGATCGCCTAATTTTAGTACAAAGTGCTATTGAGGAATTTAAACATGGCTAGATCATTGATTCACTGTTTCAAGAAATGGATTACATTCAGCGCACTGGCTTCTTTGACAACTTTCGCAGCGCCTTACTGTCCACCTCAAAAGCCCAGCAATCCCACTTTCTATGAGCAATTCTGTATTCCTTCACAACCTCAAAAGCCTGCATCTGTTCATCAAGAGGGCACGCCACAAGTTATTCAACGTGAGATGATTAATCCATTGAGCCCGATCGCACCTCAAGCGGCAAAACCCGAAGCATCTAAAACAACACAACCTGCTCAATCAAAGCCATCGACCCATCAATCATCCACACCCAAACCTTATCAGTATACCCCACCCAAACCATTCAATCCTTGGGCAACCCATTCACCTAAACCTTCAGAAGATCATGCCGCTCAATCGAACACTTCTTCTAAACGTGAAGCATCTTCTGGACGTTCAGATTCATCTCAATCATCTTCATCTCCTTGGAGTTATCTTGAATAAATTTGGAGCTTACTCATGAACCCAAAACATCTTATTTCTAGCTGTGTCATCGCTTGTAGCGCTTTATCCTTTGCAGCAGACGCAGGCACATCAACTCAAAGCATTGGTGACCACATCGCAGAGAGCACCAATACCACATTAAGCGCAATGCAGTCACTCTTGTATGGCAGCCACCAACTGACACATACCCTATCGGACCAAGACACTCAACAAGCGCGCGCCCAAATTGAAAAAGCCTTGGGCCTTGCCCCAAGCAGCGACTGGACAGCACCTGCAGATATTTCGACGTTTCAGAATGCACTACTTAGCACCCAGATTTCAGGCTTTGACGCCCCCGTTTCAAGCCCTTCAACGCAAATTGATATCAAATCACTTGCACAATGTGCGCTCTCTAATATTGCACTCCCCTTATCTGCACAGAACAATAATCGAGTGGTAGATGCTCAAGCGTGTTACGTCCGCATCAGCAATAACTCAACCACACCCTCAACACTGAACACGGTATTGACTCAACTCAATAGCCAGTGTAAACAAACCCCTGATACATCGATCACAACGTCTGAAAATAATCCATGCGACAATGTCCGTCAGATCTCAAAACTACAACTTTATTTAAACTACTGTACGACTTCGCCGCAAAGTGCAACCCCGAGCACACCCTCTACACAAGCCAGTTCAGATTCAAACAGTCCGATCAATGTTGGATCTGACGCTTTACAGTCCTGCAGTGATACAGCTGCTTTAAAACTATACAAAGACATGGGCACTTGGTGGTCTACTTATAGAACAACCGCACAATTAAGCCAAACAAACCGCTCTCACTTAGATGAAATTTTTTCAAAAACCTCAAATACTGGTGAAGCTGCAAAGCAAGCGGCCAAAACACAACTGAAACTGCTCAAAGCGCCCTTTGATCAAATCGAACAATCGATTAAAAATCAATATGTCCAATCGGTGATGACACAGACTCAATCATCTTCTCAACAGCCCGCCACTCCGCTGAGTGGCGTTGAATCATTGCTCAATTTGGATCGACTGACCACACGTGAAACACAAGGCGCTTGCTTTGCGAATCAAGCTCAACAGGTGGCTTTAAATCGATCCCCTCTCGATTCAGTTACATCAATGATTAAACGCTTCTCTCAACGCTATCCAGCGCCTGAGCAGCTTTATCCCACGGTCCCCTTTGATGCACAAGGAAACCTTGTTGTAGTCGCTGCACCTGATGGATCAGTTGGACTTCATTCGATTAAGCAACTGGCCAACACAACGGCTAATAATAAATACTGGAAAAATACAGAGAAAAAAGGTCCTGCTCAAACCAGCCTGAAGCAACGTGAACAACAACTCGCTTCGATTCAACAATTACAAGATCAATATCGAACAATGGCTGATAAATTCTCTGTCTCGCGTAATGCAGGCTTTTCAAACCTAACGTATTTAATGAATTTACGTTTACCTAGCGAAGCATTCAAGAGCAATTCTTGTACAGGCAATCAAACTGCCGCGTCCCCTCAAGAATGGATGAAAGCCAGCGCAATGATGCGTCAAAATACTGATTGGACTGATTCAATGAAACAGGCCAATATGGGAAATGCGATGCGTCAAGCTGTGCTCTTGCTCTCTGAAATGCGAACTCAAATGTATTTAGATAACCAATTGCAACAACGCGTATTATTGGCGCTCACCTTGTTACAATTGAATGCTTCTGTCAAGAATAACGGTAGTACACAGCAGCTGAAACGAAACCTTGAAACTCAAATTTCAAAATATGTCACAGGTGACTTTGGAGCCCCCACCGCTGCCAGCACTCCGCTCCCAGCGAACACTCAAATACCCTCCATCCCGACCTCATCATAAAGTACACTTTACCTGTGTATGAATCACCTTATACCGATTCATACACAGGTTCTTTAGTGAGAAGATACGGCCCCCTTTTCTAATCATTTTTATATGAGATAAAGTGCATCTTCAGTTGATCTGTAATCAGTCAAGTTTTCGAGATCTATTCCCTGTCTTGTGAAAGCTTTAAATCATTCAGATAGCTTTAATCCACAATAGGCTCATTTTTAAACCTAATATCCGTCCACTTTTCACAGATGATCTCACCTAATCTGCTTCAAGGCACTGAATACCTGATAGACCTGAAAAACTGATCGTTTCCATAAACGTTGTAGGCGAGGGATTATTCATATTTTTAGCAGAACATGACGCTTCAAGATATGCACTATTCAATCCATTTTAAACATTTAAATACCTTAATCATTGCTGATCACTCAATACTTTAAAATGATCTGATTGATTCAAAAAGCTGTTGCTTTAAATCGTAACGATTAAACGCACGCAATGTATTGAACACATAAGAATTTGTCGCAAACAAGCAGCTTATACCCTTTTCAGTGATGATGCCCATTATCATATAGATCTCATTAAAAGCTTGCCTAGAAGCAAACAAGGGATTATTCAGGTTGAGCCAAATTTAAATGCTGGTAAGCTTTATCCATTGCAATCCGTCCTCGAGCGGTTCGTGACAAAAAGCCTTGTTGAATTAAATAAGGCTCAATCACATCTTCAATGGTTTCTCGAGCTTCACTCAAAGCCGCTGCTAAGCTTTCCACCCCGACAGGCCCTCCTTTGAATTTTTCGATCATCAATTGTAGTAATTGACGATCATGTAGATCAAGGCCATATCGATCGACTTTCAAAAGATTTAATGCTTCATTCACAATGGGATAATCTAAGACATGTGTTGATTGAACTTGAGCAATATCACGCACTCGACGTAATAATCGGTTGACAATTCGAGGTGTCCCACGTCCACGCTTTGCAACTTCTAAAGCTCCTGATGCTGTAACCTCAATACCTAAAGAGGCTCCAGAGCGAATCACAATGGTTTGTAAAGCTTCAGGCGTATAGAATTCTAAACGACTGATGACACCAAAGCGATCACGTAAGGGTGAGGATAATCGACCAGCACGCGTTGTTGCCCCAACTAATGTAAATGGAGCTATATTTAAAGTCACTGACTGTGCAGCTGGCCCTTCTCCAATGACAATATCCACTTTAAAATCTTCCATTGCACTATATAGCACCTCTTCAATCACGGGGCTGAGTCGATGAATCTCATCAATAAATAAAATATCTTGAGGTTGAAGGTTTGTTAAAATGGCAACTAAATCACCCGTTTTATCTAATGCTGGACCTGATGTCTGCCTTAAAGTTGAATCCATTTCATTCGCAATAATATGTGCTAAAGTTGTTTTACCCAGCCCTGGGGGACCGAAAATCAAGACATGATCTAAAGCCTCTGATCGTGTTCGTGCGGCTTCAATAAAAATCGACAACTGCGTGGTCACATCTTCTTGACCAATATATTCTTTTAAATACTTGGGTCTTAATGAAGTCTCTAGATGATTTAATTCAGTTTCTTGTGATGATGCACTGATTAAACGATCTGCTTCAATCATTGAACGCCCTCACTGGATAAATGTTGTAGCGCTTGTTTTACAAGCATTTCAGATGAACATGTACTTGATTCATCCGACTGAGACAGCTGTTTTAAAACAGGCGTAATCTGTGAAGCACGATACCCTAATTTCATCAAGACTGCATTGGCTTGCATGAGTGCATGCGTAGGCGCAGGTTGAACAACATGCTGATTTAAGATTGGAGCACTGATGCCTGAAAAAGAACCTTTTAACTCAACCATCAAGCGCTGTGCAACTTTTGGTCCAATCCCTTTTATTGCCGTTAATTGACTGATATCTTTGGTCTCGATGCACTGAATCAAAGCGTCTACTGTTAATTGAGACAAAATAGCTAAAGCAGCTTTTGGACCAATCCCTGACGCTTTAATCAAGCGCTTAAAGGCATCTCGTGTTGGTTGATCAGAAAAGCCGAACAATAAATGGGCATCTTCACGAATGCTTAAATGCGTCATGATGGTCACTGTCCGCGAAGCCTGTTGCGTAAGAACTGTATAACAACGATTGGGCAATTCAATATCATATCCAACCCCATTAACCTCTAATATAATAGTATTGCCTTGAGCGTGTATAATATGTCCTGTAAGTTGACTGATCATGATTTAAAGCCTTCATTATATTCATTTATACGCTACAGGAGATCCATGCACAAGTAAACATCTAGACCGTGCTAAGCCGCTTGATTGAATTCAACGGAAGATTAAACGTCACTTCAATCTCACCTCATGGTTGAACTCTTATGGTTAAACACTCAGTTACAGATCTTCTCATCTTTGAATGACTGAATTCAACGGCACCTTTGATCAACTTCATTATATCCAATCATCTAAGATACAGCACGGGTGGCTTCAACCCTATAAAATGAAGATCTAGATTGTGACAATCACTTGATTTAAGTCAATATTAGTTTAAACATACTGTGGGCATGAGCGCTGTCATGATTCAGTCTAAAGACTCACGGTAGCTTGTTGTAAATGCTGTATATGGCATAAAGCCACTGCAAGCGCATCTGCAGCATCTTCGGCAGGATGACCGGATAAATTTAATCGCTTGGCCACCATAAATTGAATTTGTGCTTTTGTAGCACTGCCTATCCCAACAATGGTTTGTTTAACTTGTCTTGGAGCATACTCATAAGGCGGCGCAATTTTTAAGGTCAGCCCCAAAAGACAAACACCACGAGCTTGGCCTAATTTAAGAGCTGTATTTGGATTATGACTCATGAAAACAGATTCAATTGCGCATTGATCAATCGTATGTGAATCGATCACCTGCGTTAATGATTCATGCAGTTGTACCAAGCGTTCAGAAAATTGCCCTGATAATTTAATACTGCCGGAAGCCACATAGTCAATTTGACCAGCATGATAACGAACAATACCATATCCAGTAATACGTGAACCTGGATCAATGCCTAAGACATTCATTGAGATCCGACCGAATCAGGCCAGGCAACATTAGAAAAAACAGCTTGAACATCATCTAAATCTTCTAATTTTTCGATCAATCGTTCAATTTTTTCTGCTGTATCTTCGTCAACAGGACATTCTGTTGTCGGGACCCAACGCAATGTCGCTTCTTCAACCTCACAAGAGGCATCATCTACAAACAACTGTCGCAGCTGATTGAATGATTCTGTATCTGTTGTGATCGCAACAATCGATTCTTCATAGATCACATCTTGAGCACCTGCTTCAATGGCTCGCTCCATGATGGTATCTTCATCTAAAGCCGTTTTAATCAGGACTAAGCCTTCATAATTGAACAAATATGCAACAGAACCCTCAGTGCCCAAATTCCCACCACTTTGGCTCAGGGCATGACGAACCTCTCCCACCGTTCGATTTCGATTGTCAGTTAAACAAGTGATCATGATGGCCACACCCCCAGGGCCATAGCCTTCATAACGTATGGCTTCAAATGCAGCGGTATCTTGAGGGCCGTTGCCTCGTTGTACCGCTCTCATGATGGTATCTTTAGGCATATTAGCTTGTTGCGCTTTATCCATGGCTAAACGCAACCTTGGATTCACAGCAGGATCGGGGCCTGATTCTTGTGTAGCGACTGTAATTTCACGGATTAATTGTGTGAACTTCTTTCCTCGAACTTGATCTTGACGGCCTTTTTTATGGCGAATATTAGCCCATTTACTATGGCCTGCCATTATGAAGCGTCCTGAGTACGTTGATGCCCTGCCGTGGCCTTAACGCGAATGGACAGTTCATCAAGTTGTTTCGTATCAACTTGAGCAGGCGCTCGTGTTAATAAACATGCACACGATTGTGTCTTAGGAAATGCAATGACATCACGAATTGAATCTGTCTGGGACATTAACATGACTAAACGGTCTAACCCTAATGCGAGCCCCCCATGCGGAGGTGCTCCATATTTCAAGCCTGAGAGCAAATGACCAAAAGAAGATTGAGCCCGTGCTTCATCAATGCCCAACGCTTTAAAAACCGCCATTTGCATGTCATATTGATGGATTCTAATAGAGCCTCCACCTATTTCATGGCCATTTAAAACAATATCATACGCTCGAGACAGTGCTTGACCTGGCGCATTCAAAAAAGCGTCAGATGATTGAGCTTGAGGCGCTGTAAATGGATGATGCTGTGGAGACAGCACCTCCCCTTGAGCTGTTTCAGTGACTTCAAACATTGGGAATGCATCGATCCAAACAGGACACCAAGCCTCTGCATCAATCAATCCAAGGTCTTGACCTAATTGATCTCTCAGTGCACTCAATGAGGCGGATACAATCGCATGGCGCCCTGCACCAAAAAAGAGCAGGTCACCGGCTTGAGCTTCTGCTCGTTTTAAAATTTCATTTAATACATCATGAGATAAAAATTTAGTGATAGGTGATTGCAAGCCCGATAAATCTTCATCTAAATGATTCACTTTAATATAAGCCAATCCTTTAGCACCATAGACGCCCACCAGTTGTGTATAGCGATCAATGTCTTTTCGCGATATCAATTGAGCTCCACCTGGCACACGTAATACTGTTAATCGTTGTTTAGCATCTTGTGCAGCCGTTGAGAATACTTCAAAATCAACAGCTTGACAAACATCGTCTATATCGATCAACTTCAATGGATTACGTAAATCTGGGCGATCACATCCGTAATCTCTCATGGCGGTTGCATAATCCATACAGGGGAATGGATGAGGTAGATCTACCGATAAGACTGATTTGAAGACTGTTCGAATCAAAGACTCTGTTAATGATTTCACAGCCGTTTCATCCACAAAAGATAATTCCATATCTAGCTGAGTAAATTCTGGCTGCCGATCAGCACGTAAATCTTCATCTCGAAAACATCTCACGATTTGATAATAACGATCGACACAAGACATCATTAATAACTGTTTGAAGACTTGTGGAGATTGTGGCAATGCAAAAAAATGACCCGGGTGTGTTCGTGATGGCACTAAATAATCTCGAGCACCTTCAGGCGTAGAAGCGGTTAACACAGGGGTTTCTACCTCTAGAAATCCTTCTGAATCTAATGTTTCTCGTAAAACGGACATGATGTGTGCGCGCATACGCAACCGTGCCTGCATCGGGGCTTGTCTTAAATCTAGGAAACGATGTTTTAAGCGCACTTCTTCGCTGATCGATTCAGTTTGATCATGTAACGTAAACGGCAAGGGCTCTGCAATATTATGAATCACAATATCTGTTACAATACATTCAATCTGCCCGGTGGTGAGATTAGGGTTCTCAGTCCCCTGGGGTCGCGCTTGAACCACTCCTGTTACGGTAATTGAAGATTCGATACGAACCTTATCAGCACAACGAAAGGCCTCTTCCTGCTCGGGCTGAAACACCACTTGACATAGTCCTGTTGCATCATAGCAATCTAAAAAGATCACACCACCATGATCACGTCGGCGCATGACCCAGCCTGAAAGTGTGATGGTTTGCCCGACCAACTCAAGCGTAGGGGCTCCACATGCATGTGTGCGCATGAACAATTCTCCTCTATCAATAATAGATTGATTATCTTAAATCATAGTCAATTTGATGGAATGATTCAAATGACTTCGTCATGATGGGGCTGCGTTATACTGGGATGATCTCCAGGTAAGACCGTTCCCAATGACACAATATACTTCAAAGCCGCTTCAACGCTCATCGATAATATTTTGACAGACTCCTCAGGCACTAATAATAAAAAACCTGAGGTTGGATTAGGTGTAGTCGGTACAAATACGGTCAGTAAGGTTTTACCCGTTGCCTCATCCACTTGAGTCAGCCCACGGTTCGTTTTAAACGCAATGCTCCAAATGCCTATTCTGGGATACTCAATGAGTAACACTTGACGAAATGATTCTCCTTGTGAAGATAAAATCACAGTCAGCGCTTGTTGCACTGCATTATAAATTGAACGCACCAGCGGAATTCGTTTTAATATAGATTCAGATAAAGCAAGAATCCTGCGCCCCATAAAATTAGCACCTAGGACACCCGTTAACCAAATGACGGCACATACAAAAATAACTGACATACCTGGCAGATGAAAGCCTAACCAAGCAGAAGGTTGATACTGCAAAGGAACACTGGCCCAAGCTTGATCAAATAATTCAAACAAGACTTTCACAACAGTCACAGTTACCCAAATAGGCAACCAAATCAAAATCCCCGCAATAAAATGACGTTTAAACATGTCCCTCCCCCTTTTAGATCAAACTTAATCGGTTGAATCTGATGTATGACTTGTATCAGAGGATGGAGCGCTATACCCATCTTCAAACCAGCCACCTCCGGCCAATGCAAAACTACAACCTCCAATATATTTTTCCATTTTACCCGTATCACATAATTCACAATGCTCTGGCCCTGGAGCTGTCCGCTTTTGCAATATTCTGACTTCATGTGAACAGGCATTGCATCGATAATCATAAAAGGGCATGATTGCCTCCAGCATTATTAAAAACATCATATAATACAAAACTTTCTGAAGACACTCAAGCCAATCTAACTTAGGCAAAATCCTAACGTCTCAAACACAATCAAGCCCTTACCCTCTTATTAGAATGCATAGGCATCATCGTATACCGTTGAACTCTGAAGTGATTTCATTTATTCTATAAGGTTTAAATCGATAGATTAAACGGTCACTAGGCAGCTGGATATAATCGTATGACTGAACAAATCAGACCTCTCTCATTTGAACCGCACTATCTTGCTCACGCAGATGGTTCAGTTTTGGTCAAATTAGGACACACCCATGTATTATGTACGGCTTCAATCAGTGAAGGCGTTCCAAGATTTTTAAAACACACACAACAAGGCTGGTTAACGGCTGAATATGGTATGTTACCAGGCTCAACACATACTCGAACTGACCGTGAAGCAGTGCGTGGCCGTCAATCTGGGCGCACGCTTGAAATTCAACGCCTCATTGGTCGCAGTCTACGCAGCGCAATTAATTTAAAGAAACTGGGAGGGTATACGATCACCATTGACTGTGATGTGATTCAGGCGGATGGAGGCACCCGTACAGCTGCCATCTCAGGCGCTTGTATTGCGATGATTCACGCGATACAAACTTTACAATATCGACAGCTTATTAAAACAGACCCCATCCGACATTTAGTTGCAGGTATTTCTGTTGGCATGGTCAAGGGCTCACCTCAATTAGATTTAGATTACGCGTTAGATGCATCTGCAGACACTGACATGAACGTTGTCATGAATGATCGTGGTGAATTTATTGAAATACAAGGCACCGCTGAACGTACACCTTTTTCACACACACAGCTTCACACCATGCTCACACTTGCTGAATCTGGCATTTCAAAAATTCTTGAAGCACAACGTATTGCAATTCAAACTCAACCCAATCGAATAGACACTTAACCCCAGCGTCATCCGCTAAACCTAACTTTTCAAAGGTGCGCTCTCTCTGTTCACGTAGAACCCCATAAGCCATCATCTATCTTGCCTGGGACATCCCATAGATGCCATCTGACAAATCAGCTCAAACCTTTGCATAGAGATGATTCTTAATGCATCAACGCCTACTGGTATATCATTCCACTTTATATCAATAGACTGAAGATCAAACTTCTGAATGATCATATGATGCTTTAGGGGAGCTGCCTTGATACATCAAGGCGCCTTTCTCCTTACAGACGGTTTAGATTGAGTGCACGACGTATTGCTTCAGGGCATGCAATGGGCTTAAAAGCTTGATCCACACACACAATCTCAATGCGACCTTGGCAACATGACTCGCAGATATCTGATTCAATTTGAACCACTTGATTCCAATACATTCTAGCTTTTGAAGCCCATTCTACTGTACTGGTGATCTTCAAAGAAACACCTAATCTCGCGGGTCGCTCGTACTGAATATCTGCTGACCGCACAACAAAGATCACACCTGATTCAGCAAGATTTGCAACAATGAAGCCACATGAGGCAAGCGCTTCTGTTCGTGCACGCGCCATTAAGGTGATATAATTTGCATGGTACACAACACCCGCTGCATCTGTTAAATCATAGTATACTTTTGTGCAATATTGAAACAATGCTGTTATCATCCTTACGGCTTAAATTACACTGTTAAGGCCATTTTTTGCTTCAACACATAACATAAAATTCCGCCAGATTGATAATACTCAAGCTCTTTTAATGTCTCAATACAGGCCATCAACGGAATTGATTCAGAGACCCCATTTGGCCGTTTAAGCGTTAAAGTCAACGCTGCATGAGGGCCCTGCATCTTTGCAATTCCTTCAATAGCGACCTCTTCTTGCCCTTCTAGTTTTAACTGCTCTGTACAGATCCCTTCTGGTAAGCGACAGGGCAATACCCCCATTCCTACTAAATTCGAACGATGGATACGCTCAAAACTTTCAGCAATTACACAGCGCACCCCTAACATCAAAGTGCCTTTAGCTGACCAATCTCTAGACGAGCCTGTGCCATACTCACGACCGGCAAAAACAACTAAAGGAATATCACGCTGAGCATAATCCATGGCCACATCATAAATGCTCTGTACCGTATCTCCTGTAGGGTTCAGAGTATACCCACCTTCTGTGCCTCGAATTAAATGATTATGGATTCGAATATTTGCAAAAGTACCACGCATCATGACTTCATGATTCCCTCGACGCGCTCCATAAGAGTTAAAATCTTGAAGTGTAATGTCGTGTTCTTGCAAGTACACTCCTGCAGGACTTGAGGCAGAAATAGCACCTGCAGGTGAAATATGATCAGTTGTGACACTGTCTCCAAATACTGCCAAAATTCTGGCTTGCTCAAGATCATTGATCCTTGACTGATCAGATTGAACCTTAAAGAAATCTGGTTTTCGAATATAGGTTGAGCGCTCGTTCCACTTAAATTGTGGCGCGACAGCATGAGGATCTTGCAACTGATTCAAGGCCTTGGAAAGCTGCTGCCAACGTGGTAATCCTTCCCAAAAATCATCATCATATGCTGCATGAAACATTGATTGATTGATTTGGGCCACGGCTTCATGAATCATATTGGGTTCGGGCCAAATGTCTCGTAACATCACTGGATGCCCTTGTACATCCTGACCAATGGGTTCTTGTGTTAAATCAATGCACGTTGTTCCAGCCAAAGCAAAAGCAACCACCAGTGGCGGTGAAGCTAACCAATTGGCTTGAACTTGTGGGTGAATACGACCTGAAAAATTACGATTCCCAGATAAAACTGCACTCACTGACAAATCATGTTCTGCTACAGCGGCCTCTACTGCAGGCGATAAAGGTCCTGAATTTCCAATACAAGTGGTACATCCAAATCCAACAACATGAAAACCCAATTGCTCTAATGGCTCAAGCAATCCCAGCTGGTTCAAATAATCAGGGACCACTCTGGACCCCGGCGCCAGTGAAGTTTTAACCCAAGGCTTCACTTGTAGTCCTTTCTCAACTGCTTTTTTAGCCAATAGTCCTGCTGCAATTAAAACCGCTGGATTAGATGTATTGGTGCAACTGGTGATGGCAGCAATCACCACATCGCCATGACGCATATTTTGATCCAACCCTGAGACTGGAACCGTTTGTTTCAGCTCGGACTCTTCATGGCCTAATGCCAATAAAGCATCATGCATGGTCGACTTCAGGGCATTTAAAGCCACCCGATCTTGAGGACGTTTAGGCCCTGCCATTGACCATACAATATCAGATAAATCACACTCAACACAGCGGGTATAGTCTGCTGGATTCCGATCAGGGCGATGCCATAAACCTTGCTGTTTTGCATACGCTTCTACTAGAGCGACTTGATAAGGGGTACGTCCTGTCAATTCAAGATAACTCAACGTTTTTTCATCAATTGGGAAAAATCCACAGGTTGCCCCAAACTCAGGCGCCATATTAGCGATGGTGGCTCGATCCTCAAGCGACAGCTGAGTCACGCCTGGACCGAAAAACTCGACAAATTGACTCACAACGCCCACTGACCTTAACTGAGCAGTAATGGCTAAGACGATGTCTGTTGCCATAATGCCCGGCTGAGGCATTCCTGACAAATATACCCCCACAACATCTGGAACACGCATGGCAATGGGCTGTCCCAACATAGCGGCTTCAGCCTCAATGCCACCAACACCCCAACCTAAAACACTCAATGCATTGACCATTGTCGTATGACTGTCTGTTCCGACTAAGGTGTCAGGATACACTAAAGGGGTTTCGGCTTCATCTGAAACCCAAACCACTTGAGCCAAATGCTCTAAATTAACCTGATGACAAATACCTCGTCCAGGTGGAACCACCCGAAACCGCTTAAAGGCAGATTGGGCCCAATTAAGCAAAGTATAGCGCTCTTGATTGCGATTCATTTCTTGCTGGGTGTTATCTTCCATTGCACTCGATTTTGCAAAAGCATCGACCTGAATCGAGTGATCAATCACTAAATCTACATGACAGTATGGGTTAATCTCTGAAGCGGCGCCACCTAAGTCAACTAAAGCATCTCTCATGGCTGCTAGATCAACAATAGCAGGGACCCCTGTGAAATCTTGCATCAAAACACGGGAAGGATGGTAGTCAATCGCTTGACCTGTGCCTTTTCGCACCTGCCTCCATGCCAATAAAGCATCAACACTGGTGAGGTATGCAGCATCTTGATCGGCATGGCGCATTGCATTTTCAAGCAATACGCACAATGAAGCTGGAAGATCTTGTGTGACATCTTCATCAGATAACAGCTGCGACAAACTATAGTAATGATACTGATGTGATCCTGCTTTTAAGAGACTTCTTTCAATTGAACGGCTCATCCCCCCCTCCTTTCAATAATGCCTTAAAATGGGATATCGTCGTCTTCAATGATTGCACTGGCTACAGGTGCTGTGGCTGTAACAGCAAGGCTTTCAGTACCGACATTTTGATCAGCATACTCATCTTGGCGTGAATCAAGCATTTGCATTTCAGTGGCCACCACTTCTGTGGTATAGCGATCTTGTCCTTCTTTATCTTGCCATTTGCGTGTTCTTAAACTGCCTTCAACATAAACTTTCTTCCCTCGTTTAAGATATTCGCCCGCAATCTCACCTAATCGATTGAAAAAAACAACACGATGCCACTCTGTACGTTCTTGCTTTTCTCCCGTTGATTTGTCTTTCCAACTTTCTGAGGTTGCAATTGATATATTGGTCACAGCACCGCCACTGGGCATGTGCCTGACTTCTGGATCTTGTCCAACATTACCGACTAAGATGACTTTATTGATACCTCTAGATGCCATGATGCACTCCTATTTTAATATTCTCATTCACAGGTTTAGATGATGCTAAGGGCGAGAGGACATTCTTAAACCACTTTGACAGTGGATGCCCCACAAACATAAACCCAACAAACATACTAACCCAAAATTAAAACAGAAAACACCCGTTAAATCAAAGAATGATTTAATCACGCCCCCCAATGCTCCCCCCATGAAAACACCTAAAAACTGAGATGTACTATAGACCCCTAAGGCGACACCTCGCTCAGATCGATCAACCACTCGACTGACCCCTGACATCAGTAAGGCTTCAAGGATATTAAATCCCGACAAGAAAAGTACTAAAGCCACACAAGCAAGGCTCCAATAATGCCAAAAGCCCGCCCACACCAATGATGCTGCACCTAAAGCCACCGCACCATAAACAATGGCACGTTGTAATTTACAATGACGCTCTGCCCATGCAATACAAGGGAAACTAATAAACAAAGACCCCAATAAACCCGGCAGCATAAAGGTCCACATCGCCTGTGTCTCTAAGCGATGCCCCGAACCAAACACTTCTGGCAAAAATGCAAAAGTGAGGGTGAAGATCGCATGCAGGCACGCAACGCCCCCATCAAAATATCTTAACAGAGGCCTTTGAACAACATGCCACCACGACACCCAAATAGGCTGCTGCGGAGGGTCAATGCTTGACCTGGGAACACAAATGATTAGAATTAAAATAGCCAATCCACCTAACACAGTCATTAAATTAAATAGTCCTGACAAACCCAAATGCGGCCACAAGACAGGCCCCAATATCACTGAGAGCCAAAAAGCGCCCCCAACCCCCACCCCCCCACAAGCCATTGATTTACCTCGATGAGCTTCTGGCACCCAATCAGATAATAAAGCCATCAAGGTACTCCCTATTGCACCAGTTCCTTGTAGTGCACGACCGGCAATCAAGGTATAAACAGAATTGGCATGTGCGGCAAGATAAGACCCAAACATCAACAGCACTAATCCTAGAATCACGACAGTATGACGTCCGATACGGTCGGATAACGCACCCATGACCATTTGCATCATGGCTTGTGTTAAGCCATATACACCAATGGCGCACCCAAGCAAAGCCGTGGTGGCTCCAGCATACTGTTGCCCATGGACCATCAACAAAGGCAACACCGCCATAAACCCAAAGACCCTCAAAGCAAAAATAATCGCAATAGCGGTAACAATGACAGGCAGTGGCCTTGAAATGGAAGCAGTTGTCATATTGAACATCTATCCTATATCATATAAAAACTTTACTTTAGAGTATGCCGAATTTTAATCAGGACATCAATTCATTCAACTTAATCGAGAACAAACCAAGGGCTCAGTTGAAACCAGAACTGGCATATATTACTGTTCGAAAAAATAATTTTATTTTATAGATTATAGGGAACAGAATCAATTCATGCTCAACCCCTTTAGACTTCAAAAATTAAATTTCTCAAGCAAGTATACAGAATACATTGGTTTCGGTGGTTCAGGCTCGATTTCCAAAGAACGCATCATCAATCGAGAAGCCCTTTGTGTTGTTTACTTGTCCTAACCCACATAGGCTTAACATCAAGTCACTTGAATCGAGTCCCTCCTACACTACTTGACTTATTGCTTATCACTTTGATTTCCCTTTTGCAATTCTTATTAATTCTATTGATGTTATCATTCCTCTCATCCCCCATCCCTGAATTACTCTTATTATCACCCTACTTATTATCACCGCTTAAGCTGATATTGCTCATCACGACTCCAGTGTATTGCCTCATCAGCCTGAGAAGCTTGTTTAAACACTTCAGTCAAAAATATAATGATTCAACCCTCATTGAAAAAATGTTTCATACGTTGAAGGATCGCTCCCTAGATGAGGTTATTATTAAAAAGTACGATAATTCTAAAAAGATGGATCAAGAGTGCAGGGCAATTGATCGGCTCAATCAACAGGGCATTCCCACGTCAGTTCATGCCAGCGAAATCATTGCGACAACACAAGCGCCTTCATCGATTGTATTCTTCGCTCAAAAAGGCCCAGTCAAGGACCTATTTTCTAGCACTATTAAAGGAACAGCCGCTGGAGTGAGCTTTGTGAGAGCTGTTGCCACTTTACATCAAAAAGGAATCGGACATGGAGATATCAAACCTCAAAATGCTCTAAGCACCCCAGAAGGCACCAAACTGATCGATTTTGAATCAAGTCTGCATAGCCAGGATATTATAGTGTTTACTTGGGGCTATATTCCCCCACAAATGTTCGAATTTAAATCTAGAGGATTTAAACTGCTTAGCTCTTATCCATTCGATAAACACACTCAGCCACAGTCGTTTAATTTAAAAAATTTAGAAATAGATGGGCTTAATTTAGTAAGGGATAAATGGCTTCACCAACAAGCGGATAGGTGTAAGATACATTTACACGATAGTTACGCCCTAGGAGTCGCTATATCAAAAATGTATTTAGAGGATAACGATGCCTCTTTAAGCATTCCATTAGAGATTATAGAGCCGCTTTTAGCTCATCTACCATGGATTCAAGAAAAAACGAATACTTTTATTCGACCTTTCGGACAACAAGAATTATTGTTTAGCGGAAATCTAGCTGCCGTCAATACTGTGAAGAATCTGGTAAATGTGTTACCCGATATATGCTCTCAACTTGAACGCTCTTTAAGCTCACAAGCTATTAAAGATTTTTTAGAATATAACCTCTATTTCTGTAGCAAAACAGACCCTTTTGATATTGTTTGGAATATCGAAGCGAAGTACCCCCTTGAGCATCTTGAAAAACTCCGATCTATTCTTAATCACTTCAAAAAATATGCGTATATAGATCAACGCGCAACAGATGAGCACATTGTTCTAACTATATTCACATTTGAATCTTACGGACGCTTTATTAAATTAATGATTGCGGTTTTCTTGCAGATCCCTGTGGAAAAAATCAACTCATTAAGCTCTCCAGATCTTTCAAGTTTCCTTCATCATGCTCGGTCATATCATCCTCCTTTAGGAATGACTCACTTGACTTACAGCTATCCAATTCAAGAATATTCAGCCGATCAAGTTAATCACATAAAACAACACCTGAGACAAGTCGCTTATCAAGTGAAAAAACCTTTTATCATGATGTCGCACACAGACGCGAAGGCCCTTGACATTTCATGTTGTTGTTTAACTTTAGATAAAGACCTTTTCTCAGAAGCTATAGCCGATAAACTCAGCACTAAACACTTACCATCTTTGACTCAACCTCTAACATTTCAACCTGACACCCCTATCTACACATCAAGTGCAAGTCTCATTCAGAGCACATTCAGAGACTGGATCATTAGAGAATCGACCCCTCATCCTCAACGTGTTTTTCGAGGATGGAACCGCAAAGAAGCAGAACTGCACCCAGAGTTAACCTTATTTAAAGCCATTCGAGCCAATGCATTCGCCTGCACAACACCCAAAGCACTTAATCAAGATGAAACATCTAGCATTGCCTCTATTTTAAACCAGTATCAAGCGCGGCACCCACATCAAGCGCATGCACTGACCATTCAACGTGTTTTTCGGGGCTTTTCTTTAAGACAACGCTTGAAGAAGACCACTTCAAGTACAATAACACATCAAAAACATCGAACCTTCAAACGGCTTCAATTCATGATCTGGAAGCTTCATCAAAACATGATGCGATCTGCTTGCATTTGGTCTTCAATCGGATTAACCGGCCTACTAGGCGTCGAACTATTCTGTCATATGAGTTTAAATGACATTACTTTAAATCTACTTGACTTAATAAACGTTCACCTTACCCACATCGCAGAGCCTTATACTATCTTACTCCTCGCTGGATATTTAGTATTATCGATGATCATTGGCGTATGCCTTTCAGCGATCCTAAGCCCTATCTTGAAACCTCGACAATTTCTAAATGAGAATATTCTCAACCCTTCAAAACCAAGTGCAGCGAACAACCTCAACCCCATCGCCAAACCCTCTTCAACATTAGAACACACATCCGCTTACTCAGAATCAAATTCATCTGCTTCGGCATGTACCATGAACCCCTAACATTTTCTGGGTTAAGACTTATCTTCAATGCGATCATGGACACAAGCAATTCCATTGTTATTGAGAGCAACTCCTTTGCGACAGGAAGCAGGCCTTGGCATTGACAAATTCCAAACACCCTAAACGACCCAACTCACGCCCATACCCTGAACGTTTCACCCCTCCAAACGGCACATCAAACTGAGAATGAACTGCTTGATTGATTGCACAACTGCCCACCTTTAAATGAGGCATGATCGATTCAAGCACATGCTGCTCAGAGGCACTGAATACAGCAGCGGTTAATCCAAAAGGCGTATCATTGGCCACACGAATTGCTTCAGTTTCATTGTGCACTTTAATACAGGAGATCACCGGCCCAAATAATTCTTCATGATACGCAGGCATCCCTGGCTGAACCTCAATAAGCACCGTCACTGGATAAAAGAAACCAGGCCCCTCAGGGCATACACCGCCCATTAAAGCAATGGCACCCTGATCAAGACTTCTTTGAACCTGACTGTGTAAATGCGCACGTAAATCAGATCGAGCCAAAGGCCCCACAGTGGCCTCGGGGTTAAAAGGATCGCCTAGCTGATAACTTGATGCTTCACGACAGACCTCATCTAAAAAATCCGTCCAGATTGATTCATGAATAATCAGCCGTTTTGCCGCAATACACACTTGTCCCGCATTCACTAAACGTGCTTCAACACAACAACGTGCAGCTTGTTTAAGATCAGCATCTTCAAGCACTAAATAAGGATCTGATCCGCCCAACTCTAATACACTTTTTTTAAGGGCTTGACCCGCTGATGCTGCAATCGCAGCGCCTGCTTTTTGAGACCCTGTAAAAGTGACCCCATCCACTTGAGGGTGTGCAATGACATCGTGAGCTTTTTGATCATCAATCACTAAGCATTGAAATAACCCTTCTGGACACCCCGCTTTATCTGCTAAGTGCTTAAGCAGTAATGCAGTCCCTTGTGTACATGGGGCAGGGCTTAATAACACCGCATTTCCAACCAACAATGCTGGCACCCATGCACGAATGACCTGCCATAACGGAAAATTCCAAGGCATAATCGCTACAATAACGCCGATGGGCTCATATGACTGTATTGCATACCCACCGCCTTGTAGCTTAAGCCGCTCTGGCCGAATCCATTCATTCACTTGTGTAGCTAAATACTGACAACATGCCACCGACTTATCCACTTCTGAACAAGCTTGGGCGTAGGGCTTACCCATTTCTAAACTGATGCACGTTGCAACATGCTCACGTGCATCGCTTAAGCACTGCCCCAATCGCTTCACATAGTTTGCACGTATCGCATTGTCTGTATTTGCCCAGTCATTTGCAGCCGATACTGCCCTCTGAATACACGATTCAACCGAGGCCTCACTTTGATATGTATAGGTTTCTAAAATCTCTCCGTTAGCTGGATTGATTGTTTTAAACATAACGGATAACTCCAAGAAAAGATCTCAAAACTCTAACACGCTCATCTGACAAGCTCAAATCACTCCTGACCTGAAATTAAAACTAGCTAAAACACTGAATTTAAAAGTTATATTTTTCAAAATACAGCTCAATTCCGTCATTTAAATATCATCGATGACTAGACATATAAGATTCTTAAACGCATAATTGATTTAAATCAGGATACTGTACGATTGATGAAACATTTAAACCATTATTTTTTATTAAGTATAGCCTTCGTTGCACTGACTCACTGCACCACGACTCCAACACAAATATCACCGAATCACCCCCAGGATCTAAGGGCTCTAAAAGCTGCGCCTTATCATACCACTCAACAACATCGCCCCCTTCAACACACCTCATCAGAACTCACACCCAATGACATCATGACTCAAGCTCATAACCGGTTCAAAAATCATCCAACCTTCCAGCGCGCTGTAACACATTAAATGAACCTACATTTATTTAAGATGAAGCACGCACTCCTTTATGATATGATCATTTGATTTGTAATGGATTAAATTGGTCATCATGAACACCATTGAGGTCTCTGGAGCACGCACTCACAATTTAAAAAACATTGATGTCTCTATTCCCAAAAATCAATTAGTGGTGATCACAGGCCCTTCGGGCTCTGGGAAATCTTCATTGGCCTTTGAAACCCTTTATGCAGAAGGCCAACGACGCTATGTCGAATCACTTTCTGCTTATGCTCGACAATTTCTGTCTTTAATGGAAAAACCAGATGTTGACGCGATTACCGGGCTGTCTCCAGCCATTGCAATTGAACAAAAGTCGGCGTCACATAACCCTCGATCAACCGTTGGTACGGTCACAGAAATTTATGACTACCTCCGATTATTATTTGCTCGAGTTGGCACACCACATTGTCCTCAACATGGTCAAGCGCTGCATGCCCAAACACGCGCCCACATCACTGAAGCTGTGTTAGCACAACCTGAAGGGACACGTTTAATGATTTGTGCGCCGATGGTTCGCGGGCGAAAAGGTGAGCATGCTGAACTTTTTAAAACCCTCAGGCAACAAGGCTACCTCAGGGTACTGGTTGATGGTGAGCTCTTAGAGTTAGACACCCCAATCACCCTAGATCCAAAACAACAACACGAAATTGATGTTGTGATTGATCGATTTAAAAATCGCAGTCAAATTCGAACACGCATCGCTGAGTCGATTGAATCTGCATTAAATTGCAGTGAAGGTTTAGTCCGATTAATGTCGATCGATCAACCTCAAGATGAAGGGCTATTATTTTCTATTCATCATGCTTGCTCTGAATGCGGCTATAGTGTTGAAAAACTTGAACCACGCCACTTTTCCTTCAACAGCCCTAAAGGGGCTTGTGAAAGCTGCCATGGGTTAGGCCTTTGTCGTGTGATGGACCCAGATCAAGTCATTCACGAACCTTCTTTAAGCATTGCCCAAGGGGCCATTCGCGGATTAGACCATCAAAATAAAAGCTTCTTTGAAATGATGGAAGCCCTCGCGGCACATTATCATTTTGATCTGAATACCCCTTGGAATGATTTACCTGAGTCAATTCAGACAATTATTTTACAAGGCAGTGGGCGTACTCGCATTACCTTCACCTATGAGCATCGTCGCTTTAAATCACGTTCACGTCAAAAACCTTTTGAAGGAATCTGTCCAAGCATGATGCGCCGCTATGAAACAACGGATTCAGAACTGGTACGCGATCAATTGGCTCGCTATCTGAGCTACCATACCTGCACCACATGTGCTGGCACTCGTTTGAGCGAAAGCGCTCGACATGTTCGTGTGGGAAAACACACCATTGGCGAGTGGGTTGACCTCCCCATTCAAAGCCTCCCAGCACAACTCAATCAACTTCACTTTAACGATCATACTAAACATATTGCAGCACCTATTGTTAAAGAAATCCAAACCCGCATCCAATTTTTGTTGAATGTTGGGTTAAACTACCTCACCTTAAATCGCACTGCAGAAACACTGTCTGGCGGAGAAAGTCAACGCATTCGATTGGCGAGCCAACTGGGTTCTGGGCTCACTGGCGTGATGTATGTATTAGATGAACCTTCAATTGGCTTACACCCCCGAGATAACCAACGCTTAATTGACACATTGACACACCTTAAATCGCTCGGCAATACCGTAATTGTCGTCGAGCATGATGAAGCCACCATGCTTCAAGCGGATCAAATCATTGACATTGGACCTCAAGCCGGTGAAGGCGGCGGTTATGTCACCGCTCAAGGCACCCCTTGCCAAATTCAAGCGAATGCTAAGTCATTAACCGGTCAATATTTAAATCAAACACGCTATATTCCAGTACCCACCACCCGAACCCCTCCAGACCCTGCGCGCATGATTCGCATTCAAGGCGCTGATATTCATAATTTAAAATCGGTGGATGTCAATATTCCTGTCGGCTGTTTTACATGTGTCACAGGCGTTTCAGGTTCAGGCAAGTCCTCACTCATCAATGACACTTTATGCCCTCATGCGCTGATACATTTACATCGTCAAACCGCACACAAACCAGGCCCTGTTCAACAACTGACTGGCTTAAATCATTTTGATCGTATTGTCATGATTGATCAAAGCCCCATTGGACGAACACCGCGCTCTAACCCTGCAACTTATGTCGGGTTATTCAATTATATTCGAGAGTGCTTTGCTTCAACACAAGAAGCCAGAGCGCGCGGTTATAAACCTGGTCGATTCAGCTTTAACGTTTCAGGGGGGCGCTGTGAAGTCTGTCAAGGTGGGGGTCAAATCAAAGTTGAAATGCACTTTTTAGCCGACATGTATGTCACGTGTGAGCATTGCCAAGGCACGCGCTATCACCCTGAAACACTGGCTGTAAAGTATCATGGAAAATCCATTGCAGATGTTTTGAATTTAACGATTACACAGTGCCATGAGTTCTTCAATGCCATCCCAGCTATCAAACAAAAATGTCAAACCTTGATTGATGTTGGCTTAGGTTATTTAACTTTAGGGCAAAGTGCAACTACATTATCCGGGGGTGAAGCGCAACGAATTAAATTATCACGAGAACTTTCAAAACGTTCTACCGGCCATACCCTTTATGTGCTCGATGAACCCACCACTGGCCTGCATGTTCATGATGTCAAACAACTATTATCTGTGCTCGATGCCCTTAAATCACGCGGGAATACATTAATTGTGATTGAGCACCATTTAGATGTGATTAAATGTGCTGATTGGATCATTGATTTAGGCCCAGAGGGTGGTGATGCAGGCGGCACTATTTTAGCACAAACCACCCCTGAAGCATTGATTCAAATGCCACACAGTGCAACGGCTCAAGCGTTAAAAACCGTACTGCCCTCCACAGGCTCATCAACCCAGTGAACACCTCAGAACATCGATAATATCATCCTTCAGTGTACCCGGTGTTACTTTTAAATCGCGCAACTCCACATTGAACCGAACACATTGATTGAGGGCCAGAATGTGTCAATGCCTGGAGGACAATTTTAGCCTCTATGGGTGCCTTGGATTCAATCACCTAGATCTAGGTCATCAGCACTTACCCCCTAATATACTATTTTTAAATCAGTACTGAGTCATCCTGAGTGATCTATGATTGAATGGTGTACTGTCTAAATGATCGTGTAACTTCTGAATTAAAATCAATACCTGAACACAACACAGCTTCATTTAAGTGCTTTTTGATCCAACCGGCTGGTGATCCGTTGGTCGTCGATCATTCTGAGAATCATGATCTTCACAAGATAAGGCGGCTTGAACTGTTGTTTGACTTTTTCCTAATGCATTTGAACGAGTAGCTTGATCCCCTGTATTCAAACCCTGAGGCGCTAAACGACGAATATTTTCATTTATCTGAGCTTTTTTGAAACAACATATCACGGTGACAAGGATGGATGTTACCACCATACCGCCTATGAGGCTCAAAATAGCTGGATCACTCAAAGTTGACTGTATACCGATGTCAATAGCCATGTCGCCTAGGATTGTAGCAATACCCAAAAAAGCTGCACAGATGACTAAAAAATTCAATACACCAATGTTCTCTAAACGTTCTTTTTCAGCATTACATCTGGCGGTTTGACTCAACTGTACAATGGGTTTTTTGATCTGCTGAACGAAATCTGATCTCACACACTGGCTGATCATTTTTGAGAGACATGGACCGATGATCAAGATGGCCATGGAAAGCCCCGCCATCACACCGAAGGTTTCAAGTGTTCCAATCGAACTCAACCCTAGCCCAAAAACATTTAAAACACTCATCGCCACTGTATTAAATGTTAAAATATTCAATAATTGAAGCACATACAATGTATTCATGCCCAAAGATATCGTCAGTAATGCTGCACATACTCCAAAACCAAACACATTTAAAGCATACCAATCTTTAAATGTCAGACGCTCTGGCATTGCCTGTTCATGATGATCGTTTGATTCATTTTCAGAGGCCTTGCGTATTTGACCTTGAGGTCTAACCTTAGCCTGTCTTACCCTAAAATCCCTAAAATAACGTTGTATATTACTCGCCGCTTTTATCTGATTAGACGTTAAGTCACTACAGTGCTCATTGAATAATTCCAACAGTGTTTTTCTCGATTGATCAGCCCAAAGTCTGTTTTGATAAATGGCTTTGAATAATGTCATTTCAGGGGTCATTTGATCATCCGGCTTTTTAAATTGATTGCCATACATTTCATTTAAAATGAGACCAAGACTATACACATCATACTTAAATAAACTAGGACGGGCTTCTGGAGGGTGATAGCTTGGAGCCCCCTGAAATACATATCGAGGTGATGTCGCAGTTTTTGAAACTCCAAAATCAACGATTTTCACATGACGCCTAAAGTCTTTTCCAGCAAAGTTTTCTTTATGTTGAACCAATAAGATATTGTCAGGCTTTAAATCACAATGCTCAATTCCTTGTTGATTAAGTGCTAATACAGCATGGATTAAATCCATTCCTAAGTACTCTGGAACAGCTTGATTCTTATTCTCCTTTAGAAAAGTATACAAAGTACCTTTATCATGCTCGGGGGCAAAAATCATCATAGCCTTATCATGATCATCTACAGCCATCAATTTAGAGGCTGTTACATCACCCACTCGGATCATTTGATTCACTGCTTGAGTCATCTCAACTTCTTGAGTCCTGAGTACCTTATCACGGTCGTTTAATTTTTTTACAATGACGTGACTTTTATTATACTTTATTAATTTTGTCAGGAATTGTTGAGCCTGATCCTCATTAAATATTGTTGGCTTAAACCATTGATAAGATAAGTATACCATATAAAGCGATAATACACCTGTGATCATCAGCGATGATGACACTGGCAAGTCAGTAATAAGCAATAATCCTAGGATGCAAATATTTAATACCAGCCCTCTAATGAATGGCCATTTTCTGTTATAAGTTAATCCCAGAAAAATTAACAGGTCGTGAACGGTGTTGAATGATACTTTCCATACTTCACCAAAAGAGCCTGCCCCTAAACGCTGATGCCTGTTGTTTAAAGTACTCAAAGTTTGGATTTCATGGCTATTGATTTGAATGGGTTTGTCTTCTCTAAACATTCAATTGTCCTATTATATTTGATTTTATTTAAAATGAACTTTCATATTTAATGTTACAGCATGAATATTAAGATAACTTTAAATCAATGCTTTCAATGATTCATCTCTAGATTCAATATACGCTTGATGTTACAGTGATCTTTCAACCATGAAATCAAGGAAATGTTCATGTTCAAACACCTTAACAGTAAAATCTTAGGTGCTATTTTATTGATTGCTGGCACACAGATTGGTGCAGGGATGCTGGCATTACCGATTACAACAGGTGTTGCTGGATTTATTCCTGCCATGGCCTTATTCATGCTTGCGTTTTTCTATATGCTTTCAAATCTATTTATTTTATTGGAAGCAAATTTAGCATGCCCCATTCCTGAAGCAAACATCATCAGTATTGCTCAACAATATTTGGGACGATCTGGTCAATCTATCGCTTGGGTCAGCTTTTTACTGTTATTATATTCAGCATCTGCCGCTTATTTAGTGGGTGGCGCAAATTTACTCGCCTCAGAACTTAAACCCATCATAAACCTCTCTTCACACATGAGTGTTTATCTCTTTGCCGCAATGTTTGCCGGTATTGCTTACTTTGGTATTGTTTGGATTGATCGAATCAATCGACTATTAATGCTGGGATTAATCATTGCATATACATTATCCACCACCACGGTGCTCCCTGAAGTTAAAATAGAGCATCTTCTGACTGAACATATTCAATACATTTGGGCAGCCATCCCTGTTGTGATTCTATCATTCACCTCGCACATTGTTATTCCAAGCATTACCCATTACTTAAAGCGTGATATTCAATCCATTCATCAAGCGTTATGGATCGGTTCATTAATTCCTCTTATTTTTTATATTCTTTGGGAAATTGCATTGGTTGGGACCATTCCTTCAACTGGACCTCAAGGCTTACATCATATTGCCACCTCTAGCACTCCCTTATCGGCCCTCACAGAAGTTTTGACTCAGATGAAGTTACCTTTTGTGGCCAACAGTAATTTATTTTTCTCAATTTTTGCAATCGCCACTTCATTTTTAGGCGTCATTTTAAGTTTGTGTGATTTTCTAGCAGATGGTCTCAATATTCAAAAAAATATTCAAGGCCGACTGTATCTCTTGATCATGAGCTTCGCTCCTCCTTTATTGTTTGCGCAGCTCTATCCTCATAGCTTTATTTTAGCCCTTGGCTATGCTGGAGTCTTTGTCGCTATTTTATACGGAATCTTACCTAGTCTGATTGTGCTGAGGTCTCGACACGCAAAACAAGATAAATCCTATACCTGCTCAGTCCCCACTCCACTTCTTTGGCTTTGTATTGTTCTGGCTTGTAGTGTAATTGTATTTCAAATTTTAGCCACAGCACATTGGCTTCCAACCCCTTAGGACTCCTAATGACTTCACTGATTAATGACCGTTTATGTCAAACCCTTCAAGGACAGATTACAGATCGCCCCCCCATCTGGCTGATGCGACAGGCAGGCCGTTATTTGCCTGAGTATCAAGTGATACGGCGTCGTGTACCTGATTTCATGACCCGGTGCAAACAACCCGATCTGGTGACTGAGATCACTTTACAACCTTTGGAGCGCTTTGATCTAGATGCAGCGATTATTTTCTCAGACATCCTGACTATTCCTGAAGCGATGGGGTTAGGTTTGCGCTTCATTCCAGGACAAGGGCCCGTCTTTGAACGCCCCATTACCTCTCCTGAAGCCATTCAAGCACTTCCACAGGATGTGCTCTCAGATTTAACCTATGTATTTGATGCTATTCAAACCACCCAAGCTGCTTTAAATAAACGTGTTCCACTGATCGGTTTCAGCGGAAGTCCTTGGACATTATCGGCTTATATGATTGAAGGCCAAAGCTCTCCCAGCTTTTCAAAGGCTTTACAGCTCTCCCAACAACATCCCCAAGCCATGCATCAACTCTTGGCTTGTTTAACACAGCATGTGGTCGCTTATTGCAGCGCTCAAATTGATGCAGGAGCAGATGTTATCATGATCTTTGACAGTTGGGGAGGGCGCTTGCCTGATGACTTGTATTCTTCGATATCTCTAGATTATTTAAATAAAATCGTGTCTGAATTAACCCTTAAACACCCCAACATCCCCACCATCGTTTATTCTAAGGTGTCTTTCCCACGTGTGCAGCAACTGATGTCAATCCCCTGTATGGCCATTGGTTTGAGCCATGAGGTGGATTTAAATAAAGTACGTGCGCAATACCCAGATCGAGTACTTCAAGGCAATATTAATCCTGACTGTATGAGCGCCTCAGACCCACAGCAGGTGATTGATGAAACCTTAAAATGTCTTAAAGCCCATGGTGATGGCCCGGCCATTATTAATCTTGGGCATGGCATTAAACCCGATGCACAGATTGATCATGTACACACGCTCATTGAAACCGTACATCAATACGCAGCAGCACGCGCTTGAAGCGGATCATAGAATCCTTTATGCTATTGATTTGATTATATGACTGAGGACTGATATGAGCGCGGATGCCTCCATCACAGTATGCTGCCCTTCAGAAGACACATCTGTCAAATCCCTCCACCCTAGAATTTATATGACACTTTCAGCGCAACAACCTGAACGACGTTGTAGCTACTGTGGCCAACTATGGACCTTAAAAGACGCACAAGACACCGCTTAAATATCAGCTCACATTTCACGGCATTGATGATATTGCCACCTTTTTATTTTGGAGCATCATTCTTTTGACTCTTTCAAACACATCCCAATCTAAAGCACCACATATCCTATATTCAACCTTTATTGTAGGCCTTGCCGCTTTATTTTATTTATATGAGTTTTTTATTCGAGTCACTCCAGCGTCGATTACCCATGAACTCATGAGGGATTTAAATGCCTCAGCGCCTGCATTAGGCATCATGTCGGGTTGTTTTTTTGCAGCTTATGCCCCCATGCAATTGCCAGTTGGAATGCTATGTGATCGTTTTGGCACTAAAAAACTCATGACAGTGGCTATATTGGTTTGTGGATTAGCCACACTATGCTTTTCGATGGTACACAGTATTGTATTAGCAAGTTTAATGCGTTTTTTAATTGGTTTAGCTTCAGCCTTTGCCTTTGTAGGCCCCTTAGTTTTAGCCACGCATTGGTTTGAAGCACGACATTTAGCCACGATTTCAGGGATCATCCAGACATTGGGATGTCTTGGAGCAATTTTTGCAGGAGAGCCCATCGCACAGCTGATACAAACCTTTAATTGGCGTACAGTCGTTGGTTATTCTGGGTTATTGGGCTTAATTCTCACAGCTTTCTTTGCCTTTTACTTAAAAGATAAACCAGACACTGAATCTATCACTGAACCTGAGCGCCCCATACAGCTCAAAGATATTAAAGCCCTTTGTCAACAGCCTCATACTCGGTGGATTTCAATTGCAGCCTTTGCAAGTTGGGCCCCGATGTCTATTTTTGCCGAACTATGGGGCACCTCATTTCTTATGACAAGCTATCATGCTTCACAAACTGAAGCAACTGCAGCAACAGCTTGGATTTGGATTGGTGTGGCCATTGCAAGCCCTTTAGCTGGCGGGTGGTCAACCCGAATTCGATCTAGGCGCATTCCATTGATCACCTTCAATGCAATTGGCTTATTCGCTTCTTGTGTTTTAATTTTCTTTCATTTAAATGGTTGGGTGATGATTGACACCTTGCTATTTTTATTAGGTGTTGCCGCTGGTTCTCAACCCATTACTTTTGGACTGGCCTGTGATTATAATCCCCCCAAAATTCATGGCACTGCGATGGGATTAAATAACATGGCGGTGATTGCCGGTGGCGTCCTATTACAACCTTTAGTTGGCTATTTACTCAACCTGTTTTGGGACCATCAACTTAAAGATGGCGCCCCCATTTATCAATTAGTGGATTATCAATACGCTTTAATATTGATCCCCATCGTTTATCTTTTAGGGTTATGGGCAACTTACTTCCATATTAAAGAAACTTATTGCGAATCCATGACCTCAGTCTAAGGCTTTAATATTATGCACCCATTGCTTCGATACGCAACCTATCAACCGATCTTAATCGTCACTTTAGCGGCAGCATTCTATCTGTATGAATTTTTCTTACGCGTTTCTCCGAGTGTATTGACTCATGAACTGATGCATTTTTACCAAGTGGGCGCAGGCACTTTGGGTTCAATTATGGGCTGTTTCTTTTTGGCATATACTTTCATGCAAATTCCTTCGGGGTTATTAGGCGATCACTTTGGCCCTCGAAAAATGTTGACCCTTGCGGCCGTGCTGTGTGCGATCTCAACCTTATTATTTACCCAATCAGATCATGTTGCCATGGGCATGCTCACACGATTCTTATTGGGCTTATCTGCTTCATTTGCTTATATTGCCCCTTTAATGTTAGCCGCTCGCTGGTTCAGTGCTCGTTATTTCGCGATGCTCACGGGACTCATTCAAATGATGGGGTGCATGGGTGCCATCGT
Source organism: Legionellales bacterium (assembly GCA_002722995.1). Lineage (GTDB taxonomy): Bacteria > Pseudomonadota > Gammaproteobacteria > Comchoanobacterales > Comchoanobacteraceae > UBA729. Next base: position 42,690 of record PBNF01000008.1, read on the forward strand.
TGGAGGCACTCCGGTTGTGCAATTAACACATCACTATGGTTGGCAGTCAACACTCTCTGGAGCAGCGATCATTGGGGCTGGATTATCTTTACTTTTTTGGTGGGTGATTCGAGATGCACCCCCTCAAACGGACTGTATCGAAATCCAAGCGATCACACAGGGAGAGTCGATCCCTGTGCTCAAGCGATTATCTGCGGTCTGTCATCACCCTCAAACCTGGGCCATTGCCCTTGTTGGCTTTGCTTGCTGGGCCCCTATCGCTATGTTTGCAGAATTATGGGGGGTTCCTTTTTTAGAACGTGCCTATCAATTATCGACTTATGAAGCGGCACATCTGATTCGTTATACCTGGATTGGTATTGCCTTGGGTGGGCCCTTAATGGGCTATTTGAGCCAGTACCTTTCTAGCCGCAAGCAACCGCTGTGCTTGGCTTTAATCGTATCATTGATCACGACTTATTGTATTATTTACGCACAACCTCAAATCAGCTGGCTTCCTTTAAATTTGTTTCTGTTTGGCCTGGGCGCTTCAGCACAGTGTGTGACATTTGGCTGTGTACGAGATGTTCACCCTTTAAATGTATCTGGCACTGCAGTTGGTTTTAATAACATGGCAGTGATCATGGGAGGCGTGTTTTGTCAACCCTTGGTGGGTCTGCTTCTTGAACACAACTGGACCGGAGAATGGATCGATCAGGTGCATGCTTTTAACATTAAAGCTTATCAAACTGCTTTTTTATTAATGCCTGCCTGTACATTCGTTGGTTTGTGCACTATTTTATTTCTTTTAAAGGAAAGTTATTGTCACCCCCATGATTAGGAAACAATCATGACACCATTACATCACAGCTTAATTTTTGTTAAATCTCAAGAGCCTGCTGTTGTCCAAGCCGCAGTCACTGTGATTCAACACCTTGAACATTTAAAACATCCCTTTGCATTAACCGTCGCCTCCGCTCACGCATTGGGTGGGGCGTATTCAGATCGAGTGGATTCGAATATTGCTCCCAAAACCTATGATCACATGATTGTTATTGGTGGCGATGGGACCTTGTTATCGGCTGCTAAATATGCCATTCAACATCAATTGCCCATCATTGGGATTAACTCAGGCACAGTTGGGTTCTTAGCGGATGTATGCCCCACTGACTTACGCATACTGACAACCATCTTATCAGGTGATTATTTCACAGAAACACGACACTTATTAAAAGTCACATTGAGTGATGAAACAACTGCTTCTGCCCTCAATGATATTGTATTATCTCGTCAAGCCGCTCGATTATTATGCTATGAATTATTCATCAATGATTCCTTTGTATGTGCTCAACGAGCAGATGGGTTAATTATTTCAACTCCAACCGGTTCTACCGCCTATGCCCTCTCAGCAGGTGGTTCAATTATTCATCCAGCCATTAAAGCCATTGCACTCACCCCTTTGTGTCCTCATCGACTCAGCTCAAGACCCATCATTGTCCCTTCAGATAGTATTATTGATATTCATTTAACCTCACCAACAGCTCAACATGATGCTTTAGTCAGCTGCGATGGCTTTGACATGACCACTGCTCCCATCCACCAAGCCACCATTCAGCATGCTCCAGAAGCTTTACAATTGATTCATCCTCCTCACTATTGTTACTTTGAAGCCTTAAAACATAAGCTCCATTGGGAACGAAGCCTGACATCTTCCTAATCAGTCATCTGCGTGACTTCATCATGCATTTGCTTCACTCTTTAAACTTGGTTATGATCAAATTGTGTTAACGAGGAGTCAGTTCATGCGAAACTGTTTTTCAATGATGATCCTATTATTAAGCGTGGTATTATTAGGTTGCCAAGATCGCTCCTGGGTGTATACCCCCATTGTGACTCAAGGGCGCCCCATCACGGAACAGCAGATTCATCATTTGAAATTAGGCCTTTCTCAAGCAACAGTCACAAAACAATTAGGGACACCTGCCCTCATCAATCCGCTTGACCCTAATGAGTGGATTTATCTATCGACTGAACGTCGACAATTGCACTTGACACATATCCAGCCGACTCAAGTTAAACTGATCTTTAAACACAATCAATTGAGTTCCATACAACGCACGGTTAGTTAAGACCGTTGTTGTCGCCGTCGCCGTTGTTCTTTGGGGTCACACAATAAGGGCTTAAGCCAATGAATTCGAATTCCCTGAGCACATGGGTGGTCTTCTTTAATGCGTTGATCCCACAGCGCCAGATGCCCTTGATCTAGCTGTTGAACCCAATCGATGCTTTGATCTGACCAATCAGTAAGTGCAGCTAATATTGAATATCCTTCTGGCACCCTCATGCTGCATAAGCACCCTTGATGCGCTGAGTCAATCCAAGCAATCTCAATTTGAATCATGTCCATATATCTCATCTGCGCGTTGACAAAAAGCGTCTACCCAATGATGTGCCATACGTTTAAAAATTGGCTCAAAAAGGAGGCTCAATCCAATTACACTAAAAGCATAGTTCAAGTGTAGGGTAATTTCACACATATTGTTATTTAAAGCTTTAAAATACCAGTGCCCTGTTAAGTATTCAAACGGTCCATCAATGAGGTCAATATCCATTTGCTCATACGGTTTTAATCGATTGTACGTTGAAAATTCATACTGAACACCGTGAAATTCAAACGTCAAAGCCCCCTTTACATGCTTAGCATCTCGCTCAATTTCACGACTGGCAACACACCAATCTACAAATTCAGGATAAGCTAGGATGTGATCAACTAACGTATACATTGCTGCTTGATCATAAGGCACAATGACAGATTGTTGTATTGTCGCCATATCTGCCTCTTGGTTGATTTAACCATTTGAATCAATTAAGTACAGTTATGCCATATTATGAACTAATATTCCAATCTTCGTCTAAGATTCATTCCACTATACTCATAAATTTGGTACGCTATTGATTTATCATTGATGAATACTAAGCTTATGGGGCACTCTAAGACAGCCGATCGAACCATTGCAACCCATCGTAGGGCATATCATGATTATCACCTTGAAACACCCCTTGAAGCAGGCTTAGTTTTAGAGGGCTGGGAAGTTAAAGCCATTCGTCGACATCGAGTTCAACTCAAAGACAGCTATTGTATTGCCAAACGTGGCGAGATTTGGCTCTTAAATGCACATATCAGCCCTTTAGATACAACTGCAGCATACACTCACCCTAATCCAACACGTTCTCGCAAGTGTTTATTACATAAAAAAGAAGCGCAACGCTTGATGAACGCCATGGAGCAAAAAGGATATAGCTTAATTCCAATCGAACTATATTGGGTTGGCGCTCGTATCAAACTAAAAATTGCTTTAGCTAAAGGCAAGAAAAAACATGATAAACGTCAAAGTGAAAAAGAAAAAGATTGGAAACGAGATCAAGCACGACTGCATAAGCAGATTCAGTCCTTCTAACTCAATATTGATCCTTGCCCCCAAAACATGTTATTCTTTGATTTTGGGGGCGATTCGGTTTCGACGTTGAACGTGCGGCCCAATGTGCATGTCGAGCAGGCAGCCTCACTCGTAAAAATGAGCTGTACATTTGTAGTTGCAAACTTAGAAAACTACGAAGACGCAGTCGCCGCCTAAGCGGTTCTCTACGTCCCATTGACAATTGGTCGCTTGTTGCCAATTGAGTCTTTTGACGGTCAATGGTCATTTTAGACAAGCTCGTGTTCCAGTGCGCTCAATCACTTGAACATTAAACACGACATTGAGCTCGTTTAAGCCTGACCATGCCCGTAAGGTCAGCTTCAATTAAATTCAAGAACGTGGCTAAGCATGTAGATCAGACGGTTTATCTTTGACGGACGCGGGTTCGAGTCCCGCCGCCTCCATCCCACTGATGCCTCTTCGTTCTTTTAAGCAGTACTTCATTTACTTTTAAATAAAGTTGTGCAGTACACGATACTGATAAAGCTTGAACTACATAATAGATTTTAAATGAGCGATCCCGATTTGTACGATCATTGATCTTTTTAATAA
>PBNF01000009.1 GCA_002722995.1 Legionellales bacterium
AACATAAAGTTGACGATGTTAACGCCGATAGCCAAGATGTCGTATCCTCCGTCGAAAGCGATGATAAAACCGTCCTCGCTATGCAAAGAATGGACCAACTACTTATGGTCTCCAATTCAAACGATTTAGAAACTGATGAACCCGAACCTATCGATAATGATAACGACCCCTCTAATCCTAACGCCGATATCAATAACTATGAAAGCATCTTCGAAGAGTTTGATGATTTAGAAAATAATACATCCTCCAATAGCAACAATAGTAGTGCCGATGCCAATCCTAATCCCGATGAAATTCTCATGTATGAAAGCGATTATTCCGAAGGTCGTCAAACACTTAAAAATATACCCCCCAAAAATAATTCAGATTCCCCTAGTGATGATACAAATACACGCATCTTCCTGCAAAAAGGTGGTGATGGGTTCACTAACGTCCTCACCCGCATCACCAGTAGTATAAACCCCCTCCTGTCTGAAAGCATCGAACAAATCAATCGTACCGTCCAAAATGAACAAAATACATACATGCATCAGGTGAACATGTGGGGTGGAACAAAAAGCGACGGAAATCTGGTACAATCCCTCATCTTGAACAGATTGCAACAATACGACCCACAAGTATTCTACACAGGCTCAAATACTAATACTAAAGAAGATGGAAAATCTTACGCAAAATCGTGCCCACGTGGCGATATGCGACAACCCGTCGTCCTCAATGACGCTGAAATGAAAAATATCGACAAAAACCATAAAGACTCGTACACGAATGCCGTAAAATACCGAAATAATTGGTTCATCTGCCCAAAATACTGGAGCATAAAACATAACACCTCACTCACACAAAAAGATGTCGACAGCGGAAAATACGGAGAAATCATACCAAAGGCTAACAAAAAACGGACACAAGAACAAAATATTATAGACTTTACCCCATACAACTATCGTACTGATAAAAAAACTGGTGAAACTATTGACCTATATTCCGGGTTTGTCAAAAAAACCGCGTATCACCCAGATGGTCTGTGCATGCCATGCTGCCATAAATTGATGAAACCAGGTGGCGAAAACGATAAGAGAAATAAAGAATGTGATGACCGATTTCGAGATAATAACAAAAATACTGAAACAAACGAAAATGCCACACAATCCAAAACTAATTCCATGTATGTACTGGGACCTGATAGCAAAATTATAGCGAACAAACGGTACGCATATATGCCAATCAAGTTGCAAAAGTTGCTCTCCGCATCCTGCCGGTCCAAGAGAAATACTGGATGCCTCCTGCGTGCAGGTACCCAAGAAAGCCACCGCGCCTCATTCGTAGCTGCCTTGGCAAACTATTACGGCAATTCAGGTGGTACTCAGAAAAATGTCGACGTGGTGGAAATGTGCCGAATTATAGCAAACAACCTCACACTGGATATATTCGTAAATGCACACAATGGAAACCTCGTTAAACTATTCTATGGTGTCCGAATCAATAAATATAACGTCGACAACCCATACGACCCCGCGCACGCTGCCATGTATAAACGACACAAAAGAAGCAAGATATATACCATGTTGTTCTCGAAAGGAGAAAATAAACTACGACGCAATGTCGTTATCTATATGAAAATGTGCATCGCATTCGAAGAATTTAAGATTCAGCTCTGTAATCGAGGCGCAATGCACAATGAATATATTGATGAGTCCAGAATACAAAATGATGATAATGAGAATGCAAACATGTATGAGAATATCGAAAATATCGAAAATCAAGAAGAAAATATAATAATCAATTCCTCCGAGAATACTAAAAATTTTGGAGTCTTTGCAAACTTCATTAACCATCGGTACTTGTGGGACCTCGTCAGCACACCCAACCCCAACCTGTTCCCACGTGGACTGAATATCTTGATATTTGATATGTCACATATGGCACTCATCTCAGACATCACTCAGGATGTTCGTATTCTCTGTCCCTCAAACCAGTTTATAACTCGCTTTTATGACCCATCTAAACCCACCGTAATTATGGTAAAGCACAATATGAGATACGAACCAATACATCTCATAAAAATGAGTACTAAAGAAGTCAACAAAATTAATAACCTCACGGATGTCACACGATTTTTTGATTCGAACCATTGGGTCATTAAAAACTCCGTAGAAAAACTGTTGAATCTAGTACAGATGAAATGCGTCCCACAAAACAGTATACCGAACAATATCTACACATTCAAACGCAACCACTCTGCATCACACATAAAATACCACCTCCAAGAAATTGGTTACAAAATCTTGTCCCAAATTGTAAATGTTCATGGAAAGGTCATTGGGTTCTACGTAGAAAATGAGAATGACAACAAAGGCTTTTCGAAAAATCGAGGCAAGAGAAGTAAAGGTATAGAAAGCAAGCAAAGTCTAAGCGGATATATTCCCACATACCCATCCAATATTGACACAGGGAATGACGAGGGCGCACCCGGTACATCTACATCGGAAATTCCTATTCAAGTCCTGGACTTCCACGAACTCATCTATATTTGGCGCGATTTAGAAATGACGCAACGACTCTTGACCGATGTATACGAAACTAGCGACCATTCCATATTAAGTAAACCCTTCATTGAAGTTGTGGACGCAGGATATATCGTGGGTATTATCACGATTACTAACCAGTTCGTGCCACTACGCACACCAGAACTAGAGACAGGCCAAACAAAACTGATTAAACAAAAGGGATACAACTATGCCATACTCGACAATGAATTAGAGAAACATTATAACCTCAATAATGACTCAGGTGAATCACGTCAAGTTAGCGATAGTATGATGTGGCGAATTCGCTTCGATACCAACTTCTATCGACAGTTTCGAGAGATTGTTAAACACCACATTACGCGTTTGAACAACTCGATGACGAAAAATGCGATAGTCAACGCGCTTAGTAACTTGGAACTAGAATATGAGAACATGCACAAACAAGTTCGGACCCTCATACATGAAATCATATCAAAGTATGTACGATTTGGTAAGTTCAGAGAGGAAGACCTCGACTATTACATGCATCATCCCAAACTCTTGTGTGAAACTCGAGGAAATGGGGATTGTATATTCATTCTACCCAAACATAGCTTGATTAATGGAATGGACAATGAAGTCATATACTATGACAGGATATCAGATGAAATTATACGATACGATTACATCAGACACAACATATTGACCAACACGCAGAATGTCGAGTTTGCTAGGAAGATAAATACGACACCCGATGAGATTGTCGTGATGCAATCCATGATAGATGGAGGATACTTCTCATATTTGATGAACAATCACATTGAAAAGTCGACATCTGAGTACGAACACATTCCCCACGATTTGCAAGACCCCCACACCATGCAGGATTACGAATATTCAGACGACCTGGTGATAGAAGACAACATTCTTCGCATAAATGAACACATCAACTACAATATAGTAGATGTGAACGGCCACATTTTGACACACATGAAGAATATGCATCCGAAGGAGATTGTTCTCAAGAGCTCGGATGTCGATAGGAGCTTTGATATCTTGTCTCTCTTATTTGACATGAGTCGTGATGATTTGGTCGAGGAGTATGAGAAGATATCGGATGAGGACACCGATGCAGTACTAGATATGTTGTATTCGGAAGGGAAGCACGAGCAAGTGACGGCGGCAAAGAACGGGCTATTGACCTCCATCATAATGGAATCGACAACAGAGGCGTCAATGCAGTCAAGGAAAGAGATAGGGAGTCTTGATGTGGGGACGTCATCTAAACCGGCGCCAAACATGAAGTTGATGACTAGCAACACATTAATAAATCTGGTAAAAAATCCAAACTACTATGTTACACTGATGGATGTGTTATTGTGTGCGAAGACTCATGACATAGAGATGATAGTATATTTTTCTACAAAGAATAAGTTGGTCGATTCAAACATTATGCGTATTCTTCCGAGAGACGATTCCAGCCCCAAGACTACCAGCAAAATATCGATTATTAAGGCATCATCTAGTTATCAGAAGTTGAATGAGCCGTACGAGTTTCGTATTTTGCTACTAAACAAGACGAACACGTCACAATACAAGTATGATGAGAATAGTGTTCCATCGGAGTTATTTACTGCATGTAAGGATAGCACATATTCATTTTATGAATATTTGGACAAGATGAAGTCACATAGTGTTAGTGACAATAGTATAGTGACAGATGAGGAGGGCTCGAAGAAATCGTCAGCATCATCTTCGTCAGCATCATCGTCAGCATCATCGTCAGCATCACCGGCATCATCGTCATCGGCAAGTGAAACAGCATCATCATCGTCAGCACCATCTAATACATCTTCAAGAAAGAGATATAAGATTGTTGCAACGGATGCGACGAAGGGGTTAGAAAAAGATAATAGTTGAGTTCTATTTAAATTGTTTTCAAGAGACATTGGTTATGTAAAACAAATGCTTAATACTACATCTACATCAGGGATGACGAGAGATAAATTAATTATAATTTAGAAAGCATTAAGTTTGACGCCACCCATCTTATAATGACCAAGGAAGGCCATAATAGCTAGCACATATGGAAGCATCACGATGAACCATGCGATGTTATATGCTCTTCTTCGGCAAAGCCAGTCAATAAACCATCCCCAGACGAAGAGATATACCAGCTCAAGTAAAATTACCAGATAAGTATTTCCGACATATGTTTTCATATTACCCAAACGGAACACTTTATCGGAGCCAATGTTTGCGACTACGGAATACGCAATCGAGATGACAGCAAGAATAAGATAGGTCTTGGCAGGGGTACAAAACTTTCGAACGTTTGGTATTCGCAGTCCGCTAGAATTGAATCTACTAGTCAATTTATGAAATGGCATTTTTTGGGGAAAAGAGTAGGATGTGGTGTGTTCTTAAAAATATATATATATTGATATATTTTTAAGTGGTTTTTACGAACTTAGGAAGAGAAGTGATGGGGATAGGGTCGAACAATCTATTTGGTGGATGGCGTGCTCCAATAGATTCGTATCCAAAAAAAGAAGAGAAAGGGAATGATGATAAACTGTTTTCAAAAGCTCGTGATGCTCCAGAAGTTCGTGATGCTCCAGAAGCTCGTGATGCGCCGGCCGTGTATATGGAACCCATGAACGTGAACGTGAACGTGAATACAGATTACCAAAGTAGATTAATCGAAATCCAATCTGAAAACATAAATTTGCGAAAAAGTAACGATGAGTTACGAACGAGGGTATTAGACCTTGAAAAGGATATAATCGAAAAGACAAAAATTTTGGAGATAATATTGGAAAAGGACCGAAGAACTGATAATGCATTGAGAGAGCAACAAGAGTATGTACTGGATAGTTTTTTTGATTACGTGGACATGCAGACTGTAAAGTTGGAAAGTCGAAGAATCTCCACAAATAACAAGAATGATGCCCAAAGCGGTGTGATATTTGAGAATGATGGCGATGATGGCGATGATGTTGAGGGTGATGGTATTGACGGTGATGAAATCGATGGCGATGGTATTGACGGTGATGAAATCCATTGCGATGGTGTCGATAGTTGTTAGTCAAGTAAAATTAAATTCGTTTGTAAAATCATTTGGATTTGGGGTGGTGTATTGCGTTTGGGATAGTCGTCGACGACGCATGTGAGTCGTATTGATTATCTTTCTTCCGAATCGCGGGTTTTTCTTGAAGAAAGTGCGAATATAGTCTTTTGCTTCGGACAAGTGCATACTGGAGATTTCGGGGTAGTACTGCTCAAGATAAGTTCCTCGAATGTAATTACGAGTTGGTGAGCTAAGGTATTTTTGGAAGAGTTCAGAAGGAAAATCGTTACTAATATGAATCTCGAATGAAGCCACATGATTGACATTCATATAGTGAATCATGCATTTTCCGTAGACCATGGCATATTTGAGAGACATCTCACGTATGAATCGTTCAACACACAATTTGTGAACATATGCGGCATATTTCTTGTGCATTTCACCGATGGAGAAGCCAGTTTGGAAGAAGTTGGTGATTATCATAGGAATCTTCTTTCCAGTCTTTTGCAACTGCCAATAAATTTCATATAGAGCGGATTTCGAGAATGTCTTGTTTGTGTACGGATTTTTAGGGGTATTGATGTAATTATACATCTGGTATAGTGTAGTTTCGATGTAGGTAAGAGCGTTGACGATAATTTTTATAATGTCACCTCTAGAGAAGGCATATATGGTATTGTCGATGCATAACCGTATCATTTCATGTTGTGGAATAGGAGTGAAACTGAGGTCGTCGATGGTGCTATGAGTTCTACTTTTCCATTGAAGATGATATCGAAATCGAGAGAGTGCATGATAGCGACGTTGGGTGAGATAGAACAGCTCAAAGAACGCGTCTTTATTTTCTTTTGGGATGAAGATATTCTCTTGAATATCATGGAGATATGCGCGTATTTTTCGGTGAAGACAGTATTTACGCACGTGAGTCATAAGTTGAATCAGTTCATTATAACGATACTTATGAGGATTATTTCGTTCGAGTTGTTTAGACACGTGATGCATGAGGATTAGGAAGAGATTTTGTTTTGGGCAAGAGACGGGTGTGACGGATGTGGACATAGCGCGGGTCACACGTTCATGAACGAGGGTATTCGAGAGAAAATGTGTGAATGGTTGTGTGCTGATTTCATTATTGTTGGTATTATTGTTGGTATTATTGATGTTTGAGGACACATCGGCATCTACATATTTATTTTGGCACATTCTGCAATGATGTGGTGCATTTGCGCGTTTGTTGTAATAGCATGGGAGCTGTTCGGGGGTGGAGGTAGTTTGATAAGTGTATGACATACCAGACAGAGTATGAGACTATAGTATCAGCGATATGATGACAAATATATGGGCAAAATTAAAGGGATGTAAAATGAATACATAATAGATAATAAGCTTCTAAACCATTTAAATTGTTTAGCGGTTTATTGTTTGTTTAGCGGTTTATTGTTCATCAATACGAATACGACATATGACATACTACATTCTTTTGGATAGATATAAGAGTTGAAAGATGCAAAAGAATGTATATGTATGTGTTTTGTTTAAATTGTTTTAGGGAGGGATTTGAAAGGTAGGTTGGAAGGGATTTGGAAATTGTTTAAATTGTTTTAGAGAGGGATTTGGAATTTGTTTAAATTGTTTTTACGAATAGTTTGATAAACATGTATTTGTTTGTCTTTTGTTTAAATTGTTTTTACGATGAATTGCACGCATGCGCAGACAGTCGCAAATCATAGCTCAATGTCGAAATCCGGGTCCTCCTCAAGCTCGTTCGTTTGGAAACCGCTAAAGTTCACAGGTATAGCCATGTTCTTCTTTGTGCATACCTTGTCCTTCGTCTCTTCATTCATATCTACGTCAAGCTCACTAAACTGCTGCTCAATGCTCGCCTCCAACGGTAACTTGCTCGAATCCATCGAGTCGTCGTTGTCAAGCTGCTGTACCATATCCATGTCAATCAATATATGAGACATGTTCGTGCCATACACGCCCTCCTGCCCACACATAATGTTGGCCGAAATTCCACGCATCTCGTCCAGCATGCCATAAGTCGCCGCCTCAATGAACTTCTGAGGTGTCTCCTCAAATGAAGCCTTCGCAATCGGACCCGTGTCGTCATTGTTGATTCCATGACGAAAGATTTGGACAAAGTCCTTGTTGTATGTCATCCTGTCCACAAGAAGCGATAAGTGGTGATGCGGTACCATCACGCCATTCGCTGAAAAAGCAAAGTCCAGCTCATTTATGATGACTTGCCGTGCCGCCTCAATGCCAAGTACACGCTTCGTCTCGTGAATGTCGTTCGTAATGGTTCGCGTACGGTCAATGATGTCTAACGCAAGAACCTCGCTCAAATTAGTCCCCTCCGTGTCCATCACCCATATCTCCTTCTGACTGTATTTCCCGTGTTCCACATTCGCACAGTCCTTGATGACTCGAACCGTCGCCTTCTTGATGTTCTTCACACCCTTGAGTACAGTGTTCGTCAGAACGTTCTCCTGAAATGTTTTGAGAAGGTATATCTCATCTGATGTGTTCAGCGGTTGGCTCTTCGTCTTCTTCTTCCCCTTGAGAACAACCAAATTGACACGCAGCCTGAACACAAGATTGTTCGAGTTGTAGTCGGAGTACACGCAAGACACGTAGTCTTTATATCCTTTTTTGAGAACATAGTACACATCATCCATGGTAATGTTGTTGTCGAGCATCTTCTTCACATTCATCTGAATTCGAATAACCCATTTGTTGTCCTCACTCGAACAATCTTCGTCATACTCGTTCGGAACATCCTCGTCCTCCTCATCTACACCATCGACACCCTCATTCGTTGTCGCTCGTCGAATCTTCTTCGCAAACTCCTTGAACTGGCGAAGAAGCATGGCATCGTCCTCAATAACGGTGTTCTCGTCCGTCGGGTCATAGTATATAGACACACGACTTACAACATCCTTCAGTACAATGTACTCAAGGTCCTTCACCGTTTTGGCTACAGCCTCCTTGCTATGCTCATCGCACTTGTGCATGTAAATCGTCATAGATGGCTTCGATGGTGATTCCGTAATTTTGAGAATTTCCTGAATGCGTGGCAAACCTGTCGTCACATTCGCCCTGCTGGCTACACCCGCATTGTGAAATGTGTTTAGCGTGAGCTGGGTCGTCGGTTCACCAACACTCTGAGCACTAATGATGCCCACCATCTCCCCAGGCGCAACAACCGCCTTCTTGTACGTAAGCAGAATGTACTCAAGAAGTACATCTAGTGTCGCCTTATTGATGTGGTATTTTAAGATGAGCTTCTTGGGAGAGAGGTAGTGGTAGAAGAGAAGCCTGAACAGCTCGTTGGGTCGAATGAACGAGTTGTTCTTGTCGCCGACGATGCGTCTGTAGCACATCTGCACCTTCTGAATCACTTCAAGCGGTGTGATATCAATGATGGTATTGCTCGTGATTCCTGCTTGAGTAGTCACGTAGGTTATGGTGTGAGTGAAGTGCACTGGAGATGATGCCATCATCACTTCGTCATTGAAGTGGTCGAGCATGACATTGCTGGCAATATCCGCCCTAGAGTCTATAATACTTTCAATGATTGGCTGCATCTCTTGTTTGTAATCATTCGTCTGGCTTCGCATTCTGTTATATGCTTCAGTAGTGAATGCCTTTTTCAGTACTTCTCGCTCATTCTTCAGGTCGGTGAACAAAAAGTGCGCATAAATCTCGTCGACAGAAAAACGCATGAACTCGATGGGTTGAGATTCGATGGCCATTGCGTCTATCGAGTCGCCACCATATGTGAATTGGATAATCTTGTTCATGTGGTTTCGTACCGTCATGTCCCATTCGACTTTAATATCTTCCATCGCTTTGATGAGTCGACGCTGAATATACCCAGTTTCCGATGTGTCTCGCACTTGCAGTCCATTCGCCAATCCAAAGTTTAGTGTACTGGGAATAGTGAGGTCATACATTTTGGGATTTTCTTCTACACCCAATATCTCGATTTTAACGATTTTGTCGAGAACAACATCATGATACGTCGGGAAATTTCGATGGTTTAGAACACGAGTCTGAGACAGCCCTTGGCGTTTCATCGTAGCACGAGTCAGTTTCTCGGCCTTGTCTGGATGCAAGAGGTCTACTCTTTCCGCAAAAGTATGCAACCATTGTGCTCGAATGCTCAGGCGATGCGACGGTAAGATATTGACTGTGTTTAGATTGTTGCCTTTGAGTTGTGTAACCGACACCTTTCCAAACACTTCAAGTCGCGAACAGAGCATGTTGATTCCTTCGATGAGACGCTTTGATGCCGAACTTGCTTCAACAGAATTTGATGACACATATCCATCTCCAGAGAAATATCCGTTAAGCAAGCCAATAATGAATTCATCTGGCGAAACGAATGCCTCACTTGGAACATACTTATTTTTCGCACCACTCCCGACCCATTGATTCAGGAATTTCGCAAGGATGGCGCAGTTTGCGTTAACGCTAGTTGAAGTACCATTTGCTGCGTTTGTGCGGGTATGTTCGTTCCAGGCGATGTTATTGCGAGTGAACCATTGCTTCACAAAATCACGGATTGACTCGTGGTTGTTGCTGATAGAAATTTGAGAATTGTTCACGTTGCCTTCAGCTAGAAACAGACCAATGAATATGCCGTTTTCCTTTGAAAAGTCAAACTTCTCTGAGAAACCACTTACTGCTCTTGTTGCCGAATAAGGATACACCTTTCCTTCTTGTATGGAATCAATATCTGACCGTTTTAAGCAGCGTTGAAGTGATGCTTTCTTGTGATATGGTAACGTAAATTCGACACCATTGTTTGTATTCCACCAATTCGGATGAATCTTTTTTCGTCCATGCATTGACAGTTCCATAAGATTTGCCGCACGATGAAAGTCTGTACCATAAACGAATTCAGTTTTTGGTAGATAGTCTTCAAGTGAGACGTATTCTTGTACGGTTGGTGGTGTTGGGAGATGTCTTGTAACTGGGAGCATGTCACCAACAACGATTTTGGGAGTTTCTATTTCACGAAGACGTTGCTCATCTTTGTTCCATACAAGGAGCGATTTACTTTCGGTAACTGTCACTTCTCTTCCACCGAGTGTATGCACACGGTATAGACGAGTACCTGGGTCATGACGAGTCACGGCTGTACATTCGCCCCATGTGACGTTACCATGTTCGTCAGTTGTAGGGATGTAGACACTGTCATTCGGAACACGCAGCAGTTCTAAGTTTCGTTCTTTATATTTTTCGACGTTATCTTTATTCTCGAGTCCATCAAGCTTTTTGTCAATCCATTCTCCAATTTTGGTATGAATTGCACGACCATTTTCGAGTAGGATTACTTGTGTGTCCCAGGTTACAGACTTCACGGCTGTGTCGATGAGACCGATTCGACCAGTGATTGCGTGGTAGAACAGTTCGGACGGATTGAGACCGTGGATGAACGAATTTTCAACGAAACCACGAGCTTCAGCGGAGTCGTCGTACTTCTTGAAATGAGGAAGGGAGCGATTGTCGTATCCATATGGGACTCGATTGCCGTATACATTTTGTTGACCGAGGCAGGTAATCATTTGCGAGAGGTTTGTGGAGCTGCCTTTGGAGTTTGCGAGATGGTCGCTCATGAAGACGAAGCGATTGCTTACACCTAGTGTTTCTTGTGCAATTTTGCCCGTGCTGTGAGTTGTTTTGTTTAGTACTTTTTGAAGTTCACCTTCGAGGAACTCATAGTTGGAGGCACTTGTTTCATTGGAGAAAGTACCGAGGTGTGTTTGGTTGATGATAGACCGAACTTGATTTTTATTTGTTTGAATAATTTCTTCGACTTCTTTTTGTGTTTTTTGATTCCAGATGAGGTCGCTAATGCCGACGCTATACCCGGAGGTTTTCATGTATTCATTGACGATGTACTGTAGGTCATCAATAAAGTCGACAACCGCATTTTTCCCGCAGTTTTGGTAGATACGATGGATAATTCCTTTTGATTTACCGCCGAGAGATTGTTTTTCGAGCTGACCTTGGAGGTATTTACCGGCGATAATCTCGAGGATTCCATTTTTTTCGGCGAGTTCTGGCGTATTATAAGCTTTGTACGCGTTTGTTTTGTATTTTAGAGTAATTGGTGGCATGATTTGAGACAGAATCTCAAAATTTGTGAGTGTATTTTTATTTTGGAATATGGAGAGGTCAAGGTGAGTTTGTCTGGAAAGCAGGTTCATTGCATGTTTGACGTCAAACTCGACATTCTGACGCGTAAAACTCGTGCTTCCGACAAGTGAGTCCTGTACAATTCCTATGATTGGCTTGCCATTCCCTGGACTCACTATGTTGTGCGGTATCGCCGCCAACTCTCTCAACTCTATCTCCGACATGTCGTCTTGTGGCATGTGCAAATTCATCTCGTCCCCCGCCTCTGTACTCGATAAAATTGTTTATGTCAATTTGAGTGTAGTGTAGTATCGAGCATGTACGAGTGTAAAGTGTTGATGATAATACAATTGAACACATTACAATACTCTGTACCAGAGTATCCACGCTTTCACGTGGGGCTGGACTGTATCTTAAGCCATCTCGGTCTGGCTAGGACCTTCATAGATGACCCACACCCGTTCAGTCTCTGAACGCCTTCCATATCCTCACCTAGAGCTTGACGGACTTAGGAAGTAACGCTGCGGATTGCCCAATCCTCGACATTATTACCATTGGGTACGGCTATTAACCGTGGTCCTCATTGCGGTCTTTCGGCTGCATGAGTGGTAGTCGGAGGCTCTAAGGGTGTTCCCGCATCAAGGTGTGTCGCAAATAATTCTACATATTCTTGGGGTATTTCTGTTTCTTGTTGGGTATGGTATTCTTGAAGTTTCTTGTAGTGTGAAGCAATTTGTTTTTTGTCAATCTTTGCTTTTTTGCTCATATTGTCTTCTCGAAGGAGGGGCATCGTGTTTCGCCAGTTGAATGCAAGCATCTGCTGCTCAGGCTTCGTGAGGTCGAATCGCGCAAGAGGAATCACATGGTCAATGTGCCAAACATTTCCGTGGAAGAAGTATTCGGAATTACTGAATTTGAGCCACTTGAGGTAGTCTTCAGTATTGCAGCCCAGATACTCGACGCTTTTCAGATTCTTTGCCTTATCATTCAAGAGTGCATAGATGCGATTGCGCACGTTCTTCTTCACCTTGAGTTCCGGATTGCTGTTTCGGTCTTTGCACTCTTTTGCATTCAAGCAAGTCATACAGTATTTTTTTCCTGGGGAATACATCTTGCAATCTTTATCTTCTTTGCAAACGGTGCAGACACGCGTCCCTTCTTCGTTCTTGAAGCGTTGATATCTTTTTTTGTCCCTTTCCACCTTGCATTCTTGGCATATCATTCGATGCTTAACAAAGTTCGACATGTGTTTCGTCTCGGAGCAAGTATTGCAGACCTTCAAGCCATCAGGATGAGTTCTTTCGTAATGACAGTTCATGCAGACCCGGTCTTTGCGCTTGATAAAGGAGGTCGGAATCGTCTCTTGACAGATAGTACAGACGCGCTCACTGTTCTTGCGTTCATCGTACTTCTTTCGATGCATCTTATTCACACACGTCTTGCATTGCTTATAATTCTTGTGGAACTCATCAGCACTCTTCAGTTGAGTGCAGACGGTGCAAGTTTGAGAAGCCAAAGACAGTTGGTTCAAAGTAGAAGACAATTGTTCCATTTTTCCGTTGAGTTCACGTTCGTTGTTTCACACTATACTATATCAAGTTGTCTTTAAACCCTTTTCATCTCCTAATGTTTTCATACCCTCTTTTAAATATTTTTATATCTATTGTAGAATCATTTACTAGGAGGTTATATGCGCGGCGTATAGTCTGAATTTGCGAATTGAGAAAACTATAACGCAGCGTCTCGTAATTCCACTGTTTTTCCAACTAGGTGATACGAGAAACCTAGTTGGCAGCCTCCTGTTTTCGACAGCGACCTAATGTCTATCGAAGTCAGCATTGTATGGCCCGCAAACGGCCACGTTCATTCGAAAGGAGTTTCCGTGATGCATGATGCGCGCTTTGTGGGCCATCATGGACATTCGGTGCAGCGTTGGCTGCCGGTTGAAGAGTACGAAATCACCATCGAGCATGTGTCGATGTACGATATCGCCTTCTTCGAGGACGATGGAGTTTAGGTCGACATAGCTGAGCGAGATGGGCACGTAGCCATTTCCACTCTTGCGGTCAATCATTTTGGCTCCTGGATAGTTGGTTGCACCATTTCGGACGAGTTGGGTGAGATAGTGCATATTTTTTTGGTTGACACGTACGGGACGCGTGATATTTTTCGCGATTTGAAGGGGGACACCGAGTTCAGAGATTCCGATATTAGGGTCGGCGGTGATAACCGAGCGAGCACTGAAGTCTACGCGTTTGCCCATGAGGTTTTGACGAAGGCGTCCACCTTTTCCGTTGAGTCGGTCTTTAATGGACTTCATGGGTCGACCAGAACGTTGGACGACGGGGGAGAAGGAGCTTCCGGGGATTTTGTTGTCGACGAGGGTGGTAATGTGGTACTGAAGCACGGCGACATGCTGTTCGATGTTGCTTTCGTTTGCATTTTGATTGATGAGCGCGTGAATTTTTTCGTTGGCTTTGAAGATGTGATTGAGGATGTAGGTCATGTCATCTTCGGAGCGAGTGACGCCATCTTGTTTGACGGAGGGCCGTACGTTAGGCGGGGGTACAGCGAGGACTTCACAGACCATCCATTCGGGGCGTGTCCAGAGCGGATTGAATCCCATGAAGAAGACATCATCATCAGAGATGCGTTTGAATATTTTGAGGACGATGTCAGCGGTGAGCTTCATGGTGAATTTGCCTTTGCTGTTTTTGTTGTCATTTGTATTATTTTGGTTGGAGTTGGGTGGGTTAGAATCATCATTTTCGTCATTTGCGTCATTATCTTCTGGTTCATTGGAGTCATCGTTATCATTATCGCCGGAGGACTTATTTTCCCATTCGGCGATGATGGTTGCGAGGTCAACCTTTTTGATTTTGGTAGGTTGTCGGCAGCTGCAACCATCATCGGTGTCTTCGCCGCAGCGTTTGATTTTGCTTGCGATGGAGTAGACTTCACTCCATCGATTTTCGGTGGAGTGATTGAGGAGGTGCATATATTTATTTTTGTCGATGAGGAGTTTGCTGCACTTAATGCAAACGCATCGTAGAACTTTGTAGACGGTATTGAAGTACTGGATGTAGAAGACGGGACGGGCGAGCTTAATATGTCCGAAGAACCCGGGGCATTTGAAGTAGTCATTGCCATCGGTGGGGCAGAGCATATTAGCTTCGAGGGTACCCATCCGTGGGTCGAAGAGGCCATTGAGAACGGGGGTGGTGTTGTTAACATACGTATCTTTGGTTTGGATTTCGACGACGGAGTTATTGAGGATTTGTTCGGGAGACAGTATGCTAAACTGAATTCCTACAATACGGGAGGGATGCTCTTGGTCGAGTTCCATACCGAGGGGGTAGGTTGGCGCAGCGATTTGATTTTAGGAAGGTATTTATTTTTTTGGTTTCCGTAGTTGTATATATCTTGTTCTTTTTTGGGGAGGAGAAAGGCGAATCTAATTGAATCGAATTGAATCACAGACGCGAGTACGATGGTTTGTCGGTGTTTCAGGTTAGCAATAGGATTATGAGACTGAGCGCGGGTTATCTTTATATCTTTTTATATTGGAATCAATTTAACTGAGAATAAAAAGAGAAAAAGATAATAAAAAATTGGATGAAGTGTTTGTAGGTTAATTTGTAGGTTAGTAGAGAGGTGTATTTATGAGAGTATGCGTGTGAGAGGACGTATATCGAGTTTATGAGGAACAAGCATACATACATACATAAGTAAGAAGTGTTTAAATTGTTTTAACGAACAATTGAAACAACAATTGGAAACAATTGGAAACAATTGGAAACAATTGAAACATTTGAGACGAGGGAAGGTTCAAAAAAGAATATAAAGGGGCATATTCCTACTGTAGTATTGGCTTATCCTTCTCTTTCTGTAAGCATATATGACTGGCCCATCATCAAACGATATATGCAACAACGAAACACTATCGCCACAAGAATGTAAAATCCCAAAAGTTGAAATAAAACTTCCATCAACATCCAATGAGTCGGTTCAAACAGATAAGAAGAATGGAACTTCTCAAGATGAGTCAGACTCACCTAATAGTGCACTCTCTAAGTGCATCAAAAAGAAGAGAAGAATTGAAACGTCCGTTGTATCAATTCCTGTCAAAAAGACCACAAAAATGAAAAAGAGTTCAGAATCAAGAAAGAAGAGTAATAAACGCACAAAAAAGAACTCGAATGAAGAGACGAAAGTTGCTGAATGCACAGATACAAACGAAGAGTTTATGACCTACGCGGAATATCAACAGCTTCTCTCAGAGCTATTTCCTTCAAAACACCAGAACAAAAAGTTGCGGAAACAGACAGAATGCGATGACACCAAGTTAAAGTCAACCTCAAAGACAAAGTCATACAAGAAGAAGAGAACAAGCAAAAGAGATGATTCAGATAAAGATGATACTATTGAAGATTGTCAAAAATCAGACACGAATGCTTCAAATACAAAGAAGAAGGAACAGCCAATGAACATTGTATTTCAAATCAAGGACATTCAAGACCTATGCAACAAGAGAATGAAGAAGAAGCGTCGCCTAAACAAGAAGAGATATGAGAGTGATGATGACGAGGATGAGGACAGTGATGACGATGACGATACATATGATGATAGCGAGGACGAAGAAGAAGATAGCGATGATGAGGAGGAAGATAGCGATGATGAGGAGGAAGATAGCGATGATGAGGAGGAAGAAGAGGATGAAGAGGATAGCGATGAAGAAGAGGATAGCGAAGATGATGAGGAAGAAGATGAAGATGATGAGGAAGAGAACGATGGAATAGAGTATGTTCTCTCGAGTAAGGGGTGGAAGAAGACCAAGAGAGGAAGAGGAAGAAAGAGAAGAAGGTCAAAACGTTTGCAGAAGAAGAAAAAGGAGAGTGAAGACATTGACGCGAAGAAAGAGGGAGAGAACAAAGAGATACTGAACAAGCTTTGTTCTTTTTCGAACGAGCTGTTGAAGATGAACAAGGACAACAAGCTGGCGCAGGAGATGGTGAAGATAACGGAGAATAAGAAGAAGATGAACGAGAGAAGGATTATGAGGCGGGACAAGAAGACCAAGGAGGCGAACTGGTTGAAGTTCAAGAAGATGATACGAGAGAAGAGTGCGACGAAGGATTCGACCTACTTCAAGGAGAAGATGACTCTTGAGGAGCAGAATGCGCTATTAAACAAGATGAAGGAGATTACGGAGCTTGTGAAGATTGACAAGCCATTTAGGATTGGGTTGTATGACTTAGACATACCGAACGAGTTCAAGGCGATTGCATTAAAGAAAATTGACATGCTGAAGTACATGGATTGGGGTAGTGGGGAGTACTACAAGGTGAAGACATGGGTGGACACGTTCATGCGAATTCCATTCAATCGACTGAATACGTTATCTATCAAGAAGGAGGACGGATTTGACAAGTGTAGTGAGTTTATGCACAATGCGAAGCAGCAGTTGGACGAGGTGGTATACGGTTTGGCGGATGCGAAGATGCAGGTATTGCAGTTGATAGGGCAGTGGATTACGAATCCGAGTGCGGTGGGGACAGCGATTGCAATCAAGGGACCAATGGGTTCGGGGAAGACGACGCTTATCAAGAATGGCATTAGCAAGATACTTGGGCGGGAGTTTGCGTTTATTGCGTTGGGTGGTGCGACGGACAGTGCATTTTTGGAGGGCCATTCGATAACGTATGAGGGGAGCACATGGGGTAAAATCGTGGATATATTGATTCAGTGTCGTTCGATGAACCCGATTATTTACTTTGACGAGTTGGACAAGATTAGCGAGACACCGAAGGGGGAGGAGATAACGGGCATTTTGACGCATTTGACGGATGTGACGCAGAACGACAAGTTTCACGACAAGTTTTTTTCGGAGATAGACTTTGATTTGAGCAAGTGTTTATTCATATTTAGTTACAATGACGAGAGCAAGGTGAATCCGATATTGCGGGACAGGATGTACAGGATAAGTACGAAGGGGTACGACAAGAAGGACAAGTGTAAGATAGCGAACGACTATCTTTTGCCGAAGATTAGGGAGCAGTTGAAGTTTGAGAAGGGGGACATTATCATTGACGATAGTGTGTTACATTACATTATCGACAACTACACACAGAACGAGGACGGTGTGAGGAATTTGAAGCGTTGTTTGGAAATCATTCACACGAAGGTGAATTTGTTTACGATGTTAAAGCCGGATACGAAGTTGTACGAGGACGACATTACGTTACAGATTACATTTCCGTACACGGTGACGAACGAGATAGTCGAGAAATTGATAAAGAAGGAGCAGAACACGGGGAGTCCATTTGGGATGTATCTATGAGAGAAGGGGCGGTTGTAGGTATGATTGATTGAGTGTAATTTATTGAGTGTGTTGTATTGAAGTGTGTTGTATGTGTGGTGATATATTTAGAGGAGATGTCCCATGGATTGATATGGGGTGAAGTTTCCGATATAGCTATCGGAGTATGTGGAGAAGAGAACGATAAGGAGGAGGATGATGAAGACGCTAGTGGCGCCATTAACTTGAAATTTTTTGGGGATTGCGAGGAGGCTATTAAGATTTGATTTTCCGCTATGTTTGCCCATGATATGAATTAGTGGGTTTTGTTTCGAATATGTACGTATGTACGTATGTATATATATGTATGTTTTAGTATACATATATGCACATATATATTTGGTATACGAATGTGTTTTTCATAATATGAAAGATTCTTAAAAGGATTTAAAGGTATCGCGTTGATTACATAGTTTAGAAGAATATTTGGGATAAATGAGGTTATTAGGAGAGATGAAGAGATTGGGAGCTACATAAAAACATAGAGATAGCGTGATAGTCTTTAAGTTCTTTTTGCAAACAACAAACAACATAAACTCATGAATTCTCTTTCAAGTCTTCGACAGCCATCGGCTCTTTCAAGTCTTCGACAGCCTTTGGCTCTTTCAAACTGTTCTTGAAAAGAATATAAACACATCACGTGATTACATAGTTTATCACAAAGGGGACTCTGGATATTCACCCACATCCTCTGGATTCAATGCTTGCGAACTGTCCTCTGTCGGACGAAGTTGTTTACCTTCTCTTTCCCTTCTCTCTTTCTCTTTACGCTTTCTATCTTTCTTCGATTGTATAGTGTATTCGGGATGTAGCGAACAATATGATAATTCCTCCGACCCATACTCGTCAGTGGAAAGTGTGTTCCAAGTACACCGATTTTTGAATTTCTCGTGTGTACACACTTCCTCCGGCTGATTTAAACATACCTTGTTGATACATTTGTTATTTATCCATGCACACGATTGGTCGGCTAAATCGCAATCCTGTTCGTTTGTGCGAGTGCTACATTTGGGCAACTCTTTCATCGTATTGGCAATTGTTCGAATAATTGCCATGAAAAGTGTACGAGCACCAAAAATTAGTATAACTGTCATGACAAATAATGCAAAAAATCCCAGTGCAAGTGCAAATCCAATAAATGGTATCTTAAAAAGGATAAGAATGGTAAGAAAGATGAATAGTAATACGAATATCATCTTAGCAATGATGATGAGCCCAAGCTGCTGAACTATCTCGAATATAAATAATACAATTTTGATGATGATGTCGCTGATTAAAGATACTCCTTCAAATGCACCTAATATACCTTCTAATCCCTTTCGTAAATAGTTCAATATTTCGCCAATCATGATACTTATGGACTTCAAAACATTTCCAATCATCCGCTTTTTCTCATAGTACTGATTTTTCGCCATGGTACTTACTTTCTCCTGGAATTCCATTTGAAGATTCATTCCCTTGTCGTATATCTTGTCTGAGTCCGCTTTCATCTTGGCAAACATCGAATCCATCGTTATCTTCTCGCACATCTCTCGGTCGATTTCATCTCCTGTTTCCGAATTTTCACATGGCTTCCCTTCCAAGCGCAACTTAACAATTTTTTTGAAGTATATGCCCCAGTATATCAGAATAGAAGTTGCAGCAACAATCACCAAAAATACAAGTCCTATAAGTATCGACATATAAGACGGCATCTTTTTCATTATGGCCTCCAGTTTTGTCATACTCTTTGTGGGTTTCGTGTTATCAGAAGCCCTTGTACGATTTACCTCGGATACTTTCATATCTAATGTTTCTTTCACAGTTCCATGATATATATGATGTGATATATCATGGTTCGGTCATATATCACATCGTATAAATATAAAAAATTAAATGAAGAGATGCGAATAGATTAGAGAGATGGTATGCTATCGATGATATCCTTGGCAACTCGATACGAATGGATTACCGTAAGTTTTGTTGCGCCAGCAATACCTCTATTTGCATCATCCTCTTTATCTTTTTTTTGATATCCCTCTTGAAACATTTTGGGGATGAATGCAGAAATATTCATACACAATGGGACAATAAGTATAATCAAGAGAAAAGCGACAAAAGTGCGCAATTTCTTATACATTTTGATTGCGTTCTCTTGTTTCTCTTGTTCAACGAAGAAAACAGCGTGTATGTTTTATGTTTATATTTATGTGTTTTTTTTGGTGATGATAAGCTTTACACTATTTTCACGTATTTGTTCTTCGATGGTTTCGTAGTATACGTAGAGAACGTCGGCGATGTCTTGAAGTAGGCTATGGAATTCTTCAAACTCTGGGTAGATAGAGCGTAGATAGAGAATTGATGGGATAAGTTCATCGAGGAATTCGGTGCATTGAGACAGGAACTCGTAGTTCTCTTGAGGGACAGGGGAGGACGTAACCATCATGTAGCATTTTTCCAGGAATCGCACGACATTCCAGAATTCAACATCAAAGTATTTGTATACGTTGTCTCGACTTTGGGAGGACCACCATCGAGTGAAGGAGTGTATGAGCCAGTAGTGGTATGGTTCGACATAAACTACATCATTATAAACGGAGAGTTTGTAGCTTACTGGCTCAGGTTGAGGTTGAGTCTGAGTGAATTTGATTTCTGGTAGTGGGGGTTCAATTTCTTCGGAGGATGTGGTTTCATCGGTGGATGCGGTTAAATTTAAATTGATTGTATTTGTGTGTTTCTTATTATTGGATGCGTCCTTAGATGCGTCATCGGTATTGGTATCTGTAGGTGTAGATGTATTCTCATTTGTTTTGGGATGAGTGTTGGTAATATCATTATTTTTGTGGTTTTTGTAGTGTTGGATGATGTTTGCGTACCGATTTTTATAGGTAGACAGAGCCTCATTAGCGGTTTCGAGGTTATCTATTTGGGAAGCGTCATTCACGGATGTATTAAGCATGCAAAGCGAATGTTGATTTCGCTTCTCACTCTCCATAATATCTATGCATATATAATTTGACTCCCTCTATTTCTATTGGCATTGCATGTGATAAACTTTTCATGAAACGAAACATATTATTACGATACATGAGTGAATCATAGGGAGGTAACGTTTTTGCGATGTGTGTAGCTTGATGGGAGGAGGTGGTTGACGAGGTGTGAGCAGATATAGACAAGATGGGGGTGGAGTGAGTTATCTTTAAATTCTTTTTGGGAGATATGAGAGATACGAGAGATATATGATGGGAATTATTTTGAGCAGTCACGCGAGGTAATTTTGTATGCCCAATGTTGTAGGGTTTGTCGTATGCGAGGGCTAACATCGTAATCGTTGCACTTGCTGCGGGTGCGTTTGATACGATTCACGAGGGCTAGTCTAAACCGACTCTTTGGTCCGGCGGTTTTGGTCCACCGGTCGATTTGTCTAGCATCATCGGAGCTACGTTTACCATTATAGAAGTCACAGTACCACTGAACCCATCCATAAGGGTGGGTGGAGTTTATCCAGCG